>DATHBF010000526.1:0-18767 GCA_035296285.1 Pyrinomonadaceae bacterium
GCCGGCGGCCCGCAGGGGGGCATCCCGGTGGGGGACTTCACCCCGCTGTCGGCGAGGCTGGTGGGGCTGGCGCGGCGGATGGGCGTCCCCGTCCAGTCGGTGCTCCTCGCCGCGCACTTCAAGGCGCTGTCGGCGATGAGCGGGGGGCGGCGCGTCGTCACCTGCATCGCCCACAACAGCAGGCCGGAGGCGGCCGGGGCCGAGCGCAGCATCGGGCTCTACCTCAACTCCGTGCCGCTGTCGCTGGAGCTGGGCGGTGGGAGCTGGCGCGAGCTGATCCGGGCCGTGGCCGGGGCGAGCGCGGCGGGCGTCGAGTACCGCGGCTACCCGCTCTCGAAGGTCCAGCAGGAGTTGGGTTGGACGTTCTCCGAAGTCTTATTCAACTACACGCACTTCCACGTCTACGGCGAGATGACGCGGAGCGAGGAGCGGGGGCTGGAGGTGCTCGGCTCGACCGACTTCGGGCAGACGAACTTCGAGCTGACGGCGGCCTTCTCGCGCGGCGCGGGCGACGACTCGATCTATTTCTGGCTGCGCTACGACCGGCGGGTGTTCGACGATGAGATGGTGGAGCGCCTCGGGCGCTACTACGTCCGGGCCTGCGAGCTGATACTTGAGCACCTGGACGAGCCGCACCAGGCGCGGACGCTGCTGACGGAGGGGGAGACGCGCCTCCTGCTGGAGGGGTGGAACCAGACGGCGGCCGAGTACGCGGGGCCGGCGTGCCTGCACGAGCTGTTCGAGGCGCAGGCCGCGCGCAGCCCCGACGCCGTCGCGCTCTCCTCCGGCGAGGAGACGCTCACCTACCGCCAACTCAACGAGCAGTCTAACCAACTGGCGCACTACCTGCGGCGGCGCGGCGTCGGCCCCGACTCACTCGTCGGCCTCTGCGTCGAGCGCTCGCCCGAGATGGTCGTCGGCATCCTCGCCGTGCTCAAGGCCGGGGGCGCTTACGTCCCCCTCGACCCCTCCTACCCGCGCGAGCGGCTAGCCTTCATGCTCGAAGACTCCGGGGCCTCCGTGCTGCTGACGCAAGGGCGGCTGCTCCCGCTGCTGGAGGAGTATGACGGCGAGGCCGTCTGCCTCGACGCCGATTGGGCGAGCATCTCCGCGGAGAGCACGCGGGACCCGGCCGTGGCGCTGACCGGCGAGAACCTCGCCTACGTCATCTACACGTCGGGCTCGACGGGGCGGCCGAAGGGCGTGGCGGCGGCGCACGGGGCCATCACCAACCACCTCCTCTGGAGGCATGAGACCTACCCACTCTCCGCGTCAGACCGGTTCCTGCATAAAGCCTCAAGCAGTTTCGACATCTCCGTCTGGGAAATGATGGCCCCGCTCACCTCGGGCGCGCAGTTAGTGCTGGCCGCCGTCGGCGGGCAGGCGGACAGCGCCTACCTCGTGCGCGCCATCGCCGAGCAGCAGGTCACGATGGCGCACTTCGGGCCGGCGATGCTGCGGGCGTTTTTGGAGGAGCCGGGCGTGGAAGAGTGTCGCAGCCTGCGCCACGTCTTCTGCGGCGGCGAGCCGCTGACGCCGGAGCTGGCCGAACTGTTCTCCGGCCGCCTCGGCGCGCGGCTGCACCAGCAGTACGGGCCGACCGAAGCGACCGTGGACGTGACGGTCTGGGAGTGCGCGCCCGGAGAGCGGCGCGAGCGCATACCCATCGGGCGGCCCATCGCGAACGCGCGCGCCTACATCCTCGACGCAGACCTCCAGCCCGTGCCGGTCGGCGCCCCGGGCGAGCTGCACCTCGGCGGGCGCGTGCTCGCGCGCGGCTACCTCAACCTGCCCGGCCTGACCGCCGGGAAGTTCATCCCAGACCCGTTCGGCGCGGAGCCCGGCGCGCGGATGTATAAGACGGGAGACCTGGCGCGCTACCTACCCGGCGGGGAGATAGAGTTCCTGGGGCGCATCGACCAGCAGGTGAAGGTGAGGGGGTACCGCATCGAGCCGGGAGAGGTGGAGGCGGCGCTGGCCGCGCACCGGCGGGTGCGGGAGGCGGTCGTGGTGGCGCGGGAGTACTCGCCGACGGATAAGCGCCTCGTCGCTTACGTCGTCCCGGCGGGCGGCGGCGAGGGCGAAGAGTTGACGGCGGAGCTGCGGGCCTTCCTGCAACAGAGGCTGCCGGACTACATGGTGCCGTCGGCCTTCGTCGTGCTGGATGAGCTGCCGCTGACGCCAAATGGCAAGGTGGATAGGAGGGCGCTGCCGGCGCCCGACGCCGCCGTCGCCGCCAGCGAGTACGCCGCGCCGGAGACGCCGACCGAAGAGGTCTTGCAGACCATGTGGCAGGCGGCGCTGTCCGTCCCGACCTTGAGCGTCACGGCCTGCTTCAACGAGGTGGGCGGCCACTCGCTGCTGGCGATTCATCTGATGTCGAAGGTGAACAAGCATTTCGACAGCGCCTTGCAGCTCCAGGACCTCTTCAGGCTTCAGACCGTCCGCAAGATGGCAGCCTACCTCGACGCCCGCCGTCACCTGAAAGACGGGGAGAAGGCTCCAATCCATCCGAACCTACTGGAGCTGAAGGCGGGCGAGCCGTCGGCCAGACCGCTCTTCCTGGTCCACCCCGTGGGCGGCTACGCGCACGCTTACGGCGAGCTGGCCGCCGGCCTCGATTACGAGGGGCCGGTCTTCGGCCTCCAGGTAGACGGCGACGCGCCCGAGTCGGTCGAGGCGATGGCCGGGAGGTACGTCGAGGCCGTCGGGATGGTGCAGCCCGGCGGGCCTTACCTCCTGGGCGGCTGGTCGATGGGCGGCGTCGTGGCCTTCGAGATGGCCCGGCAGTTGAAGGCGGAGGGGGAAGATGTCGAGCTGCTGTTGATGATCGACTCGCACAACCCCGCACGCGACGGGGCCGGGCCCGGCACGCCGGCCGCCGACGAGAGGGGGCTGCTGCGGACCCTCGCCTCCGAGCTGGGGATTACCGCCCAGGGCCTGAGCCCGTCGGAGGTGGAGGCGCTCGACGCGATGGGGCCGGACGAGCTGCTGGCGACCATCCTCCGCCTGGGCAAAGAGCAGAACCGCCTGCCCGCAGACTTCGACCTGCGGGAGCTGAGGCGGAGGTACGCCGTGACGGTGAAGAACATCACGGCGCTGCGGGCCTACCGGCCCGCGCCCCTCGACGTGGAGGTCCAGCTCATCCGCGCCGAGGAGAACGCGAACACGGACCCGACCCTCGGCTGGGGGCCTCTGGCCGCCGGGGTGTCGGTCACGAAGCAGGGCGGCGACCACTTCTCGATGATGCGTCGCCCGCACGTCTCGGCCCTCTCGGAGGCGCTCGGCGCGCTAATCAGGGCGCACGCCGGGGGGCCGGACGGCCACGAGATGACGCCCGACAGCGGCGTCGGAAAGTAACGGGGAGTAAAATGGATTCGATTGAAGAGTTGCGCATCGTGCAGGACGAGGGGGTGCGCGGGATGAACGCCGTGGCGTGGGCCGAGGCGCACCGGGACGAGATTCGGGGTCTGCTCGAAGCCGAGGGCGCGGTGCTGATTCGCGGCCTGAAGGTGCTCGGCAGCACGCAGTTCGGCAAAATACTCTCCACGCTGTTCGGGGCCGAGCTGCTCGAATACGTCTACCGCTCGACGCCGCGGACGGAGCTGCGCGGGCACGTCTACACGGCGACGGAGTACCCGGCCGCCGAGACCATCCCGCAGCACAACGAGAACGCCTACTCGCGGAGTTGGCCGCTCAGGCTCGGCTTCATGTGCCTGCTGCCGTCCGAGACCGGGGGCGAGACGCCCATCGGCGACAGCCGCGTCGTCTACCGGATGCTGCCGGAGTCGGTCCGCGAGAAGTTCGAGGAGAAGGGCGTGAAGTACGTCCGCAACTACTCGACGCTGGACCTGCCCTGGTCGGTGGTCTTCCAGACCGAAGACAGGTCGCAGGTCGAGGCTTACTGCGAGGCCAACGAGCTGACCTACGAGTGGCTGGAGGACGACGCGCTCAGGACCAGCCAGGTCAACCCCGCCACGGCCGTCCACCCGCAGACGGGCGAGAAGGTCTGGTTCAACCAGGCGCACCTCTTCCACGTCTCCAGCCTCGGCGGCGACATCGCCCGGACGCTGCTCGACTCGCTCGGCGAAGAGAACGTGCCGCGCAACTCTTACTACGGCGACGGCTCGCCCATCGAGCCCGAGGTGCTGGACCTCATCCGGTCCACCTACGAGCGGACGAAGGTGAAGTTCCCCTGGCAGAAGAACGACCTGCTGCTGCTCGACAACATGCTTTTCACACACGGCCGGGAGCCGTACACCGGCCCGCGCCAGGTGCTCGTAGGCATGGCCTGCCCGAACCGTTAGGTAGAGTGACCGACATATGTTCAAGTCTTACCCGCTTCTCAGCCGCTTCCTGCTCTTCGTGGTCTTCCCGGTGGCCGCGGCCCTCATCGCCTGCTTCCTCTACCTGCGGGGCAGTCTGCCCGCCGACGACGGGCGGGTGATTAAGGCCGGGGTCTCGCAGCCCGTCGAGCTCACGCGCGACGAGAACGGCGTGGCCGTCGTCAACGCCCGGACCGACCGCGACGCCTTCTTCGCCATCGGCTTCGCCCACGCGCAGGACCGCATGTGGCAGCTGGAGCTGGAGCGCCGGACGGCGGCCGGCCGCCTGAGCGAAGTCTTCGGCAGGAGCGCCGTCCCGCAGGACGCCTGGATGAGGGCCCTGGGGCTCTACGAGGCGGCCGAGCAGTCGTGGTCGGGGCTGAGCCCGGAGGCGCGGGATTCGCTGACCGCGTACGCGGCCGGCGTCAACGCCTGGCTCGCGCAGGGCCACCTGCTGCCGCCGGAGTTCATCGCCCTCGGCGTGCGCCCCGAGCCCTGGCGCGAGGCGGACTCGCTGGCCTGGTCGAAGGTGTTCGCGCTGAACCTCAGCAACAACATGTGGAACGAGACCTCGAACATGATCGCCAGCCAGTACCTCAGCCGGGAGCAGATGGTTGACCTGCTGGGCTACAGCCAGGGCGACCTCTCGGCGGCGGCCGCGTCCCGGGGCGTGATGAGCGGGGAGACGGCCGCGGGCCTGCTCGCCTTCCGCGAGGGGCTTGAGGGCGGGTTGAAGATCGGCGGCCGCTACGTCGGGAGCAACGCCTGGGTCGTCTCCGGCAGGCTCATGCAGGGCGGGCAGGCGGCGCTGGCGAACGACCCGCACCTCGGGGTCCAGATGCCGTCGCCCTGGTACGTCGCGCGCCTGAAGGGCGACCGGCTGAACGTCTCGGGCATGACGCTCGTCGGCCTGCCCGTCGTCATCTTCGGCCAGAACGGCGACATCGCCTGGGGCGGCACCAGCATGATGGCCGACGTTCAGGACCTCTACATCCAGCAGCCGAACCCGGCCGACCCCTCGCAGTACAAACACGGCGACGGCTGGGCCGGCTTCCAGATGCGCTCGGAGGCCATCAACATCCGGGCCGACTTCCCCGCCGGGCTTCGGGCGCCGGTCGAGCCCGTCAGGGTCCAGTTCAGGCGGACCCTCGACGGCCCGGTCATCAGCGACATCGTCGGCGCCTTCGACCAGCCGGTGTCGCTGAGGTGGACGGCGCTCGACCCCGACGACACCTCCTACGAGTCCTTCCTCCGCGTCAACTACGCGCGCGACTGGGACACGTTCAGGGACTCTTTCCGGACCTACGTCGCCCCGGCGCTCAACATGCTCTACGCCGACAAGTCGAACAACATCGGCTCGCTCGGCGTCGGCCGCATCCCCGTCAGGGCGAAGGGCGAGGGGCGCCTGCCCGTCCCCGCCTGGACGAACGAATACAGGTGGACCGGCTACATCCCCTTCAAGGACTGGCCGCAGCGCCTGAACCCCGCGGAGGGCTACATCGTCTCCGCCAACGACAAGCCGGTCGGCCCCGACTACCCCTACTTCATCTCCGCCGACTTCGCGCCGCCGAACAGGGCGCGGAGGATAGAACAACTGCTGCGGGAGAAGGTCTCGAAGGGCGAGCCCATCTCGCTCGACCACTTCGGCCGGATGCAGGGCGACACGGTAGACCTGAGCGTCGGCGGGCTCCTCGACCACCTGAAGCGCCTCCCGCCGAGCGGGCCGGAACAGCAGAAGGCGCTCGGCTACCTGCAGAACTGGGACGGCAACATGTCGCGCGACAGCCAGGCGGCGGCCATCTTCTTCGTGTGGGCGCGCCACCTGCGCGGGGAGTTGTTCTGGACGACGCTGAAGGACTCCTGGAACAAGCAGAGGCAGAGCGCCGAGATGGAGAGGGTCGTGGCGGCCACCTCCTACGACCAAATCCTGCACGCCCTCACCGAGCAGCCGTCGGCGTGGTGCGGCGGGGGTTCCTGCGCCCCGCTGCTGAGTCGCTCGCTGGACGCGGCCATCTCGGAGCTGAAGAAGCTGCGCGGCTCCGACCCGGACTCGTGGCGCTGGGGCGACATCCACCGCACCTTCTACCAGCACACGCCCTTCAGCGAGGTGACGTGGCTCTCCTCCGTCTTCGAGCGCAAGGTCCCGAGCGGCGGCTCGCCCGACACGATCAACGTGGCGAACGCCGTCTACGAGAGGGCCGTGGGCTACGACCAGACCTTCAGCGCCGGCTTCCGGCAGATCGTCCAGGTGGGCGGGCCTTCGACGCGTCACTTGTATATGAACTCCACGGGGCAATCCGGCAACGTGCTGAGCGCGCATTACGACGACATGGTCAGGCCGTTCCGGGACGTGCAGTTCCGCGTCCTGGACGGCGGGGCGGCCGGCGGCGGCAGGGCCAACCTGACCATCACGCCGGAGTAAGGATTAAGACATGAACCTGCTCAGACTGTTCACCGACAAGGCCCCCAACAAGGTCTTCCTCTCGATGCTGCTCGGCGCCGTCGCCGGCATCGGCTACTCGCTGCTCATCCCGCTCGTGCTCGTCAGCATCGCGCCGGGCTCGGGCGAGGAGGGCTTAGGGACCAACATGGTGCGGCGGTTCCTGTGGATGGAGGTGTCGAACTACAAGTTCGCGCTCCTGTTCGTGCTCGTCTGCCTCGTCGTGCTCTGCTGCCGCTCCGTGTCGCAGATACTGCTGACGCGCGTGGCGCTCGACGCGACCACCGAGCTGAGGGTCACGACCTACCGCAAGATCATGAGGGCGCCCATCGCCGAGCTTGAGAAGATGGGCTCCTCGAAGCTCCTGGTGGCCATCACGACCGACGTGGCCCGCATCGTCATGGGCGCGACCGTGCTGCCCAACGTCCTCGTCTGCCTGGTCACGCTGGCGGGCATGCTGGGCTACCTGTACATCCTCAGCTCGGAAGTCTTCTGGCTCGTCATCAAGGCGATGGTCTTCGGCGTCGTCACCTACCAGGTGCCGATGTTCATCGGCAACAAGTACTTCGAGCGCGGCAGGGCCAAGATAGACGCCCTCCAGGAGTCCATCCGCGGCCTGATCTACGGCACCAAAGAGCTGAAGCTGAGCAAGGTCAAGCGGGACCGCTATTTTAATGAAATCCTCCTCGCCAACGAGCGGGCCGTGCTGGGCAACACCAAGCTGGCTAACACCATCGTCGTCGCCTCGGCCAACTACGGCGACCTGCTGTGCTTCTTCGTCGTCGGCCTCCTCGCCTACGTCTTCGTCAGCTCCCACTCCATCACCACCCAGACGCTGGTCGGGACCATCATGGCCCTGCTCTACATCACGGGGCCGGTGGCGCTCATACTGAACTCCATGCCGCAGATCGCCATGGCGAAGGTCTCGCTGCGCAACATCACGCGGGTCTTCAGCGCGCTCTCGAAGGAGGAGGCGGACGAGGAGATCAAGCCGCTGCCGGAGTGGGACGCGGTGAGGTTCTCGAACGTCTCCTACCACTACACGGACGAGGACGGCGGCTTCACCCTCGGCCCCCTCGACATGGAGGTGGCGAAGGGCGAGATCACCTTCATCGTCGGCGGCAACGGGTCCGGGAAGTCAACCCTGTGCAAGCTGCTGGCGCTCCACTACACCCCGACCGACGGGGACATCTACTTCGGCGGCGTGAAGATGGACCGCAAGTCGCTCAACAGCGGGAGGCAGTACATCTCGGCCATCTTCACCGACTATTACCTCTTCGACCGCCTGCTGAGCAACCTCCAGGAGCTTGACGAGAAGCTGGTGAATCGGTACCTGAGCGAGCTGGAGATAGACAGGAAGGTGAAGGTCGAGAACGGCCGCTTCTCCACGCTCGCCCTCTCCGACGGCCAGAGGAAGCGCCTGGCCCTGCTCGTCACCTTCCTCGAAGACCGCGACGTTTACATCTTCGACGAGTGGGCGGCCGACCAGGACCCGATGTTCAAGCAGGTCTTCTACCACCACATCCTGCCGGAGCTGAAGGCGCGCAACAAGGTGGTGGTCGTCATCAGCCACGACGACCGCTTCTTCAACGTCGCCGATAAGCTCTTGATAATGGAAGAGGGGAAGCTGATCCGGACCGAAAGGCTGCGCTCCGAGCTTCGGGAGCCGCTGGCGCTCGGGACGGACGCGGTCGTTTGAGACTCGGGGTGACGCTGATGGACAAGCTCGCCGAGGGGGGCGCGGACGCCGGCCGGGGCACGCCGCCGTTCCCGCTGACCCTCACGCAGAACGACATCTACCTGGACCAGCTACGGCACGGCCGCAGCCCCCTCTACAACGTGGGCGGCTACGTCCGGCTGGGCGCCGTCGGCGCGGCCAGGCTCGCCGAGGCGCACCGCCGGCTCGTCGCCGGGCAGGAGGTCTTCGGGCTCCGCGTCTCGCTCGCCGGGGGCGTCGCCGTTCAAAGCATCTCCGCGGACCGGACCACCTCCCTGCCGACTGTGGATTTCTCGCGCGAGCCGGACCCGGCCGCGGCGGCGGACGCCTGGCAGACTTCCCTCTTCGAGACCGCCTTCGACGTGGGCGACGCCGAGCTGTTCTGCGCCTACCTCCTGAAGCTCGCCGACGACCATTACAGGTATCTCGGGCGGGCGCATCACCTCATGATGGACGGCTGGGGCTTCTCCAACTGGGCGAAGCTGCTGTGCCGCCTCTACAACGACCCGTCGGCCGACGCCTCGGCCGCCACCCCCTGGCGCGAGATAGCCCTCGACGACCGGAGGTACGTCGAGAGCGAAAAGTACGCGAGCGACCGCGCCTACTGGGCGGAACACATGCGGGCCGCCGCCCCCCCGCTGCTCAGCCCGCGCTACCTGGGCGCGTTCCCGGACGCGTCGAAAATCCCCAGCCGGCGCAGGATAATCGAGCTCTCCCGCGCCGAGTTCGACGGGCTGAAGTCGCTCGCCGCGCGCCTGGGGGCGGGCGTCTCGCACTACTTGCTGGCGACGCTGGCCGCCTATTTCGCCCACACCTCGGGGCAGGACAGGCTGGTGTTCGGGCTGCCTTTTCACAACCGAAGGGGCCACCTCCAGAAGCAGATGCTCGGCGTCTTCACGAGCATCAGCCCGCTCGGCCTGGACCTGCACGGCGGCCGGCGCACCTTCGGCGAGCTGGTGCAGAACGTCAGCCGGCAGCAGAAGGCGAATTTCCGTCACCAGCGGTACCCGCTCGGCCACATCGTCCGCGACTTGCCCGACCTCGGCGCCAAGCGGACACTCTACGACGTGGGCTTCAACTACCTGAGGCTGGAAGAGGACCTCTCCTTCGACGGCGAGGACGCCGGCCTCGTCTACCTGAGCCACAACCACGAAGCCACGCCCCTCATGCTTACCGTCTGCGAGCACGGCGAGTTCGGCCCCGTCCAACTTCAACTGGACTACAACCTCGCCTACCTCAACGACGCGGACATCTCGCTGCTGGCCGACAGGCTCTCCTTCATGCTGCGTTGCCTGCCCGGCGCCTCTGACACGCCCGTGGCCGACCTGCAAATCCTCCCCGACGGCGAGGTCCGCCGACTGCTCGAAGGCTTCGGCGACGGCCCGCTCCGGGACGCCTCCGACGCGTGCATCCACCAACTGTTCGAGGAGCAGGCGAGGCGCACCCCCGACGCCGTCGCCGTCACCTGCCGCGACGAGTCGCTCACCTACGACGAGCTGAACAGGAGGGCCAATCGCGTCGCGCACCACCTGCTCGGCCACGGCGTCGGGCCGGAGTCGCTGGTGGGGCTCTGCATGAGGCGCACGGCGGACGTTCTGGTGGGCATCCTCGGCATCATGAAGGCCGGCGGCGCGTACGTCCCGCTCGACCCGTCCCACCCGCCGCAGCGCATCCGCACCATCCTGGAAGACGCGGGCGTGCGGCTCGTCCTGACGCACCGCCGCCTCCGGGGCTTTGACGGCCTGCCGGCCCCGCACGCCCTGCCGATAGAGGAGGTACGGGGGGACGCCGCCCTTGAGGGCCGCAACCCTGACCCGGCGGCGCTCGGCCTGACGCCGTCGAACATGGCCTACGTCATCTACACCTCGGGCTCGACGGGCAAGCCGAAGGGCGTGCAGATATGCCATTTCAATACCGTGGCGCTGCTGGACTGGACGAGGGCCGTGTACACGCCGGAGGAGCTGGACAGGGTGCTCTTCAGCACGTCGCTGAACTTCGACCTGTCGGTCTTCGAGATGTTCGCGCCCCTGAGCGTCGGCGGGCGGTGCGTCGTCGTGGACGACGCGCTCGACCTGCTGGACGCGGACGCGGACGTGTCTCTGATTAACACCGTCCCGTCGGCGATAAAGGTGCTGATCGAGCAGGGCGCCGTCCCCGAAGGCGTGCGCGTCATCAACCTGGCCGGCGAGCCCCTGCCGATGGGCGTCGTCAACGACCTCCTCTCGGCGCGCAAGTGCGAGAAGGTCTTCAACCTGTACGGCCCGTCCGAGGACACGACGTACACGACCTACGCGCTGTTCACGGAAACGCTGACGGAGTCGCCCGGCATCGGGAGGGCGATCTCGGGGACGCGCCTCTACGTCCTCTCCCCCGGCGGCAAGTTGACGCCGACGGGCTCGGTCGGCGAGCTTTACATCGCGGGGAGCGGGCTGGCGCGGGGTTATCTGAACAGCCCCGAGCTGACGGCGGAAAAATTTATTACCAGCCCGCTGTCCGAGGTCGGCGGGGAGCGTTGGTACAGGACGGGCGACCTCGTCCGCTACCGCGCGGACGGGGCGCTCGAATACCTCGGCCGCGCCGACACGCAGGTGAAGATAAGGGGCTTCCGCGTCGAGCTGGGCGAAATCCAGAAGCAGCTCGAACAGCTCGACGGGGTCAAGACGGCCGTCGTGCTGGTGCGCGAGCGAGATGCTTCGGACAAGTACATGGCCGCTTACGTCGAGCGGAGGCAGGACGGGGCAGGGCTTTCGGACCAGAGGTGGGCCGACGGGCTGCTGGGCGCGCTGCGGATGAGCCTGCCCGATTACATGGTCCCGGCCTCGCTCGCGGTGCTCGGCGAAATGCCGCTGACGCCGAACGGGAAGGTAGACAAGAAGGCGCTGCTCGCGCTGGGCGGCGAGGAGGCCGCACGGCCGCGCCAGTACGTGGCCCCGAAGACGGGCACCGAGGTCAGGCTGGCGGGGATGTGGGCGGGGCTCCTCGGCGTCCGTCCCGAGCAGGTCGGCGCCAACACCAGCCTGTACGACCTCGGCGGCCACTCACTGCTGCTGGTCAGACTGGCCAACGACATCCATGCCGAGTTCGGGGTCAAACTCTCGGTGCGCTCGGTCTTCGACGTTGTGGACCTCGGGGACCTGGCCCGGAGAATCGACGCCGAGCTGAGGCTGCAACTCGTCGAGCAGAAGATGAACAGCGCGGCGGTGGTGAGCGAGGGGTATCTGTGACGGAAACGCGGGCCGCCCGCGAGTCGGGATCGGGGCCACCGCGTCGGCGGGCGGTGGGGGCGGTAACTTTCAGCATGCAATAAAGGGAAGACACAATGAACGAACAATCCCGCGGGCTGTCTGACGCGATCCGCGCCAACGCCCTTAGGTTGAAGCAAGACCTGCACTGGGCCCAGCGCTCGCTGCGCCGGTCGGCCGCCTTTACGATCATGGCCGTGTTCGTGGCCGCCATGGGCATCGGCGCCAACACCGCGGCCTTCACGCTGTTGGACTACGTGCTGCTGCGGCCGCTGCCCTTCACCAACCCCGAACAGTTGGTGATGGTCTACCAGACGCAGCCGGCCAACGGCATCACGCGCATGATCACGTCGGCGGCGAACTTCGACGACTGGCGGAAGATGAGCAAGAGCTTCGCCTCGATGGGCGCCTTCTCCGAGGCCTCCGTCAACATGTCGGGGGAGGCCGAGCCGCAGCGGCTGCGCAGCATGCAGATCACGGAGGACGTGCTGCCCGCCCTCGGCGTCAAGCCCGCCTTCGGGCGCGACTTCACCCCGGAGGACTACTTGATAGGCACGCCCGACGTGATGCTGTTGAGCCACGGCCTCGCGAAGTCCATGTACGGCGACCCGGCGAAGGCGCTCGGCCGCACCGTCCACCTCGACAACCGGCCCTTCATCATCGTCGGCGTCATGCCCGCCGACTTCGCCTTCCCCTCGCGCGACACGCAGCTCTGGCAGCCCCTGGTCTTCCCCCCCTTCGTCTTCCAGGACCCGGCGCAGCGGAGCAGCTTCTCCCTGAACGTCGTCGGGCGGCTGCGCCCCGGCGTCTCGGTCGAGCAGGCGTCGGCCGAGATGGGCCTCATCGGCGAGCAGTTGCAGCGCGCCCACCAGAAGGCGAACGAAGGCATCGGCGTCACCGTGGTCGCGCTGCGCGACGTGGTCACGCCGCAGTCGCGGATGCTTGTGATCGGGGTGTTCGGGGCCGCCTTCTGCCTCATCCTGATCGCGTGCGCCAACCTGGCGAACCTGCTGTTCGCGCGCTCCGTGGCGCGGAGGCGTGAGATAGCCGTCCGCGTCGCGATGGGCGCCGGGCGCGGGCGCATCCTCCGCCAGTTGTTCACGGAGAACCTGCTGCTGGCGCTCGCCGGCGGCGTGTTCGGCCTGCTGCTGGGGGCGCTCGCGACGCCGCTGCTCGTGCCCCTCGTGCCAGACGCCCTGCCCATCAACGAAGTGCCGCAGGTGAACATGCGCGTCTTCGCGTTCGTCGCGACGCTCTCCGTCATCACCTGCCTCATCTTCGGCGTGGTGCCCGCGCTGCGCGCGTCCAACCACGTGGACCTGAACGCGCTGCGCGGCAGAACGTCAATGGCCGGCCGGTCGGACCGTCTGCGCCGCGTGCTGGTGCTCGCGGAGGTCGTCTGCACGGTCGTGCTCTTGATCGGGGCCGGGCTGCTCGTAAAGGCGCTGTGGCGGGTGCAGTCGGTGGACCCGGGCTTCAACCCCGAGAACGTACTGACAATGCGGACGGACCTGCCGATTCCGAAGTACTTCGACGCGGCCCTGCGCAACGACTTCTACAACCGCGTGCTCACTCAGGCGCGGGCCCTGCCGGGGGTCACGTCGGCGGCCTACACCAGCTTCCTCCCGCTGGTGTTCCAGGGCGGCATCCTCCCGGTGACGGTGCCGGGCGCGGCGCAGGAGGGACCGCCGGTGCGCGGCAACATCCGCTTCGTGACGCCCGACTATTTCGCCACGCTCGGCATCCCGATCCGCAGCGGCCGCGACGTGAGTGACACCGACACCCTTCAGACGCCCCTCGCCGTGGTGATAAGCGAGTCGCTGGCCAAGCGCCTCTGGCCCGGCCAGGACCCGCTGGGCAAGCAGTTGAACGTGGCCTTCGCCGACCGGACCGTGGTGGGGGTGGCGGGCGAAGTGATGATGCGAAGCCTGGAGCGGCCTAACGAGGGGCAGATTTACATGCCCGCGTCGCAGTTTCCGGCCCGCGGCCTGATATTCTTCTTCCCGAAAGACCTGGTGGTCCGCGCGACGGGCGACGCCACGTCGCACGCGCCCGCGCTGCGCCGCATCATCCACGGAGTGGACCCGGAGCAGGCCGTCGCGGACGTGCGGCTGCTCGAAGACGTGGTCTCGTCCAAGACCGCGTCGCGGCGCACACAGCTGCACGTCGTCGGCGGGTTCACGTTGATCGCGTTCCTGCTGAGCGCGGTGGGCATCTACGGCCTGCTCTCCTTCGCGGTGTTGACGCGCACGCAGGAGGTCGGCGTCAGGCTGGCGCTCGGCGCGCGGCCCGGGAACATCCTGGGCATGTTCCTGCGCCAGGGGCTGGTGCTCGGCGTGCTGGGGCTCGTGGTCGGGGTGCCGCTGGCCTACGCGGCGGCGCGCGCCATGAGTTCGGTGCTGTTCAGCGTCGAGCCGACCGACGTGGTGACCTACGCGAGCGCCTGCCTGCTGGTGCTGGTGATGGCGCTCGTCGGCAGTTTCATCCCGGCCATGCGGGCCTCGCGCGTAGACCCGTCCATCAGCATCCGCGGCGAATAGGGGGCGCGCCGTCAAGGGCCGTCTCAAAACTCGTTCTTAGCACCCAGGCGCCCCCGGCGTGAACTACACTCACGCCGGGGGCGCCTGGGCTTTTACGACGGGCGGGGCGGGGGCGGGAGTCAGCGGGCGGGCAGGTTTATCTCCCTGTGGCCATAAAGCCTCTCCGAGGCGATGCCGCGCGTGAGGCAGTCGGCGACCAGCTTGCCCGAATCGACTATCGGCCGCGACTGCTCCGTGTACTCGATGGAGGTCAGGTAGGTCAGCCAGGGCTCCTGCCCCATCGCGTAGACGTAAGCCTGCTTCGGGCTGAAGCGGCTTATCAGCTCGATGCCCCTCTCGTAGTTCGAGCCGTTCAGGCGCCGCGCCTGGTCGAGCTTCCTCGACACGGGCCGCGTCATGAGCGGGCCGTAGAGCCAGGACATCGGCCCGCCCTCGCACTCCATGCCGAGGAACATGACCTCGGTCTCCCCGATCACTTCGCGCGTGTGCTCGTAGAGCCGCGGCTCGATGTTGTTGGAGTCGGCCGCGCAGATGATGGCCTGGTCCCGCAGCGCCACGCGGAAGGCGAGCTTGCTCCTGATGTTGAGGTCGGCGTGCTCGCCCAGGAACGGGAGGCCGACGATATCGCCGTCGGCCACCTCGACCGACTCCATCTCGTCTATCTCCCGCACCCCCCTGAACCCGAGCGTCTGCAACATGAACTTGAGGGACGGGTCGGCCAGCCCGCCGCCGTTGTTCTTGGGGACGAGCACGTGCTTGATGCGGTGGCGGAGCTGGAGCAGCGTCTCAAGCATGCAGTGGTCCTGGTGGTTGTGGGTAATCAGGACGTAGTCGATCTCCGCCGGCAGGTCCGCGTAGGTGTAGCGGAAGACGCCCTCCGCGTACTTGTAGCTGACGAGGGGGTCGATGAGGACACTGGTTTGCGCCGACTCGATGAGGATGCAGGCGTGGCCGAAGTAGCGGACGCGCACGCCGTCGCCGTCGTAGCGCGGAGCGGGAGGGGGCGGCGGCTCCTCGGTGAAGAAGGTCGAGAACAGCTCCCGGTCCTCGTCCGCGATTCGCAGGGCCTCGCGGATGTGCTCCAGAGGCTGCGGCGCGTACTTCATGGCGAAAAGCTGGTCGTAGGCCCCGGAGCGGAACGGGGCCTGGACGAAGACGCGGCCCGCGTCGCGCAGGCAGGGCGTGCTGAGCGCGAACGGGCGCTCGTCGCGGTGGACGAGCGAGAGCGCCACGCTCTGCGAGGACTCGTCGTAGTAGGGGCTCTTGTAGAGCAGCCCCTCGATGAGCCTGAACGACGGGCTGTCGTTGAGGTCGTAGACCAGCTCGACGTAGCCCCTCAGCGCCTCGGGCAGCCTCTCGTAGAGCGCCTCCAGCGAGTCGCCCTTGGCCTCGTTGAGCAGCATCCCGTTCGTCTTCTCGACGGCCGCCGCCAGCTCCAGCAGCCGCGCGCTCTTCTTCACCGTGGCCTCCATCAGCGCCCGGATGTCGGCGACCCTGTCGGCGCCGTAGTTGATGAAGGGGCCGCCCCTCATCGCCGGGTTCTTCTGCGCCATGACGTGCACCTGAGGCGCGTTGACGAACGACTGCATGATCTTCAGGTGCGAGTTGGCGACGTACATCGCGGCGGTCGCGGGCGAGATGAGGTACGACCACGCATACCACTGGTTGAACAGCGGCTCGACGAGGACGTTCTGTCTCAGGTAGAGCTTTGGTGATGACATAGTAATTTTGCCTCTAATCCTCGGTCAGGCTCAGTCGGGAGATTCAGGTTGTTGAGGGGCGGGCCTTCCCGTCGTCGGGAGTTCAGTTGATTCTTAGGTGTCCGAGCAACGTCAGCGCGGGGCAAGGACCGGACGTGTAATTCCGGCTTCGACGGCCGAGAGGCGCTATGAGGTTAGTATACAAAAGATGCGGAGGATGCGGAAGAGCGCGGGCCGTCGTCTTCACAGGAGCCTGTACTGGTGGAGGTCGCGCGTGAGCGTCTGGAGCAGCAACTCGCGGTTCGCGTTGATGTAGAAATGGTCGCCGGGGAACAGGCGCACCGCGCAGGGGGCCGTCGTCTGCGTGCACCAGGCGTCCAGGTTCTCGCGTTTGACCCCCCGGTCCCCTAAGCCGCCGTAGACGGTGATGGGACAATCCAGCGGGGGCTCCTCTCCGTAGGCGTAAGTCTGGGTGACTTCAAAGTCGGCGCGTATCAGGGGCAGCATCATCTTCAGCAGGTCCGGCTCGTCGAAGACTTCGGGCGGCGTGCCGTTGAGGCGGCGGAGGTCTTCGATCAGTTCCGATTCCGGCAGGTTGTAGGTCGGCGGGTCGGGGTTGGGCACCTGCGGCGCCCTGCGGGCGGAGATGAACAGGTGTGACGGCTGCGGCGCCCGTTCCCTGCGCAGCAGGCGCGCGACCTCGAAGGCGGTGGTCGCGCCCATGCTGTGGCCGAAGAAGGCGAACCGCTTGTTCAGTAAAGGCCGAATCTCCCGCGCGACGAGGGCGACCAGCGGGGCCATGCGGTTGACCGGCACTTCGCCCAGGCGGTGGCCGCGCCCGGGCAGTTGCACGGGGCAGACCTCGACCTGCCGCGGCAGGCGGTCGGCCCACTGGCGGTAGACGAGTGCGCTGCCGCCCGCGTAGGGGAAGCAGAACAGCCGAAGGGTGGCCTCCGGCCTCGGCTTGTAATACGCGAGTCCGTGGACCGAGCCGGTCGCTCCACTCATGCCTAAAAACCTCCGCGGATAGTCGCTACAACGAACATATACGATTCTCGACGTACGTCAACTGCACAGCCGGAAAAAACGGTCGCGTTGCAAAGAATATTTTCGAGCGTGAACGTCTGTTGAGCGACTCTCGCAAAGCAGCCATCCCGAATAGCGAAGCGACGAAGGTCGCCTGCCCTCGCGCGTCACTTCCGGCTAACCTTTTGAGTGGAGAATGCCTCGGGGTAAGCCGCGTTCTTGTCGAAAGAATGCCTGCAACGCCGCCCCGGAATCTGGCCGACTACTTAATCGGCCTGGGCCCATTCTCTCAGTCGTCGCCGGGATGCCAGGTAGAGGTAGTTAAGAGGCCGGAGGAGGGTTTGGAGGCGCGGCTTCAGGGTGTAGTGGTTGAGCATTGAAGCCTTCAGGAGCCAGTAGGGCGGGGAGGGCGACTCGCGCCAGTACTCGGGCGCTCGCCTCCTCAGTTCCTCGTGGTAGCGACGGTAGCCGTCGCCCGTCTTGGCCCGCTCGTGGTAGGTGGCGCAGGAGAGGACGCGGTCTACGTTTTTGAACTGGAAGCGCCGCGCGATTCTCACCCAGTAGTCGAAGTCCGCTATCAGGTCTTTCTCTTCGTCGAGGGGGCCGACCTCTTCGTACACCTCGCGCCGCCAGAAGATGGAGGGCTGGTGCATGTGGTAGCCGAGCCAGAACTTCAAAAGGCGCCCCATCCCGGCGTAGCGCCCGACTAGCTTCTGCGGCGGGCGGCCGTCGGCGTAGACCTTCAGGACGTGGCCGGCGACGGCGGCCGTCCCCGTCGAGGCTTTCAGGTGCTCGGCCACGGCGCGCAGCGTCCCGGGCAGGTAGAAGTCGTCGCTGTTAAGCCAGCACAGTATTTCGCCCGTGGCCCGTTGGAAGCCTTTGTTGATGGCGTGGACGTAACCGCGGTCCGGCTCGCTGACCCGGTACGCTAGGTGGGGCGCGTACCTTTCGATGATTCCACGGCTGCCGTCGTCACTGCCGCCGTCAATTACGATGTATTCGAGCCGCGGGTAACCTTGCAGCAGCACCGACCTGATGGTGCGCTCAAGAAACTCCGCCTGGTTGTAGGAAGGGGTGACGACTGTAATGCGGGGCCACTCCCGCTCGCCCTGCGGGGAGTCGGGCAGGGGCGTGGACGCCTCGGTCCAGGGCCACCCGGACAGCCCGGGCGGCGATGCCGGGAGGTCGGCGATGTTAATCGCGGGCACCTGCTTTTCACACTCCTCGTTAACGCCATGCCGCCTAAGAGGTCGGAGCCCGGCCCCGCCTACTTCGCGGCGGGGAGCGGGCTCGCGTGTCGGCTGACTACTCGCCAAGTGCCGTCGCGGCTGACCCAAACGTCGGTGAAGAAGTAGCTGCCGCCTAAGTCCTCGCCGTTCGCGGCGCTGGCGGTCTGCGTCAGGCGCCCGCTGACGATGGCCGTCCTCCCGTAGAGCCTCACCGACAGGTCCTGGAACTCGTAGGAGGTGAGCTTCAGCTCGCGCGTCGCGTGTTCGAGGTACTTTGCCCTGTCGCTGACGACGCCGGGTGCGCGCGGGCTGACGGAGACGAAATCGTCGGCGACGACTTGGCCGAGCGTGCTCGCGTCACGGAGTTTGAGCGCGTCCATCCACTTCGTCTCAAGCGCGAGCAGGCTCCTCTCGATCTCCTCGCGGGAGGGGCGCGCGGGCGCGCCGTTCGACTCATCGGCGCCGGCCGGCCTTTCGGTCTCGGCCTCAGGCGGCAACGCCTGCCGCCAAGCGTCCACCGTGCTGGCAGGCTTCTGCTCCCCGCCCTT
>DATHBF010000527.1:0-50108 GCA_035296285.1 Pyrinomonadaceae bacterium
CTCCGCGCGCGGGCGTGCCGGCCGTGGGGAGCGAGCCGGGCGCGTCGCCGGTCGAGCGTTTCAAGAAGGCCCTCGAAGCGGTCGTCGGGCGCTGCGTCGTCGTGCGCGACGAGGCGGGGGCGGCGGAAGCCTTGCGGGGAATCATCGGGGAGAGGGAAGCGCGCCGCGTCGCCGTCTCGGATTCGACGCTCGCGCGCCGCGTGCTCCGGGGAGCGAACGCCGAGGTCGAAGTGCTCGATGCGGCGACTGCTCTGGAGATGTTCGAGTGCGACCTGGGCGTGACGGGCGCGCAGTGGGCCGTCGCCGAGACGGGGACGCTGGTGCTTGAGTCGGACGCGGAGCGCCACCGGCTGGCGTCGCTGGTGCCGACCGCGCACGTCGCCGTCGTCGAGTCGCGGCAGGTAAGACAGACCTTGGGCGAGGTGCTGGAAGCCATCGGCCGAAGGGGCGAGGGCGCGTTGAGCCGCGCGGTGACTTTCATCACGGGGCCGTCGCGCACGTCCGACATCGAGCTGACGCTGGCCATCGGCGTCCACGGCCCCGCCGAGCTTTACGTCATCATCATCGAGGGTGAGGGACAATGACTGACAGCCCGCCGCCGCTGCTGCGCGCCACCGACATGACGAAGTCTTACGCGGGCGTGCAGGCTTTAAAGAGCGCGTCGCTCGAAGTGCGCACGGGCGAGGTCCACGCGCTCGTCGGCGAGAACGGCGCGGGCAAGTCCACGCTCATCAAAATTATCACCGGCGCCGTCGAGCCCGACTCCGGCGAGATTCAACTTAACGGTCAGACGATAACCAACAACTCGCCGCGCGTCGCCAAGGCGCTCGGCATCGCCGCCATCTACCAGCAGCCCGCGCTCTTCCCCGAGCTGACCGTGGCGGAGAACATCTCCATCGGGTTGGAGCAGTCCGGCATGACGGGCCGCGTTGACTGGCGCGCGCGCCGCCGCCGCGCCGCCGAACTGCTCGCGCAGGTCGGCGCACGGATTGACCCCGACCGCGAGGCCGGCGAGCTGACGATGCCGCAGCAGCAGCTCGTCGAAATCGCCCGCGCGCTCGGCGCCGACGCGAAGGTCTTAATTCTGGACGAGCCGACCGCGTCGCTCTCGGAAGAGGACACGCAGAACCTCTTCAACGTCATCCGCGAACTCCGCTCGCGCGGCGTCGGCATGGTCTACATCTCGCACCGCCTGGAAGAGCTGCCCGTCATCGCTGACCGCGTGACGGTGCTGCGCGACGGCCGCACGATTGACACGCGCGAGATGTCTGAGGTCAACCGCCAGCAGCTCATCCAGATGATGGTCGGGCGCGAGCTGTCGGCCGTCTTCCCGAAAAGGGAGGTGAGCCTCGGCGAGACCGTCTTAGAGCTTCGCAACCTCACCTGCACGGAGTCGGGTTTGAAGAACATCAACCTCTCGGTGCGCGCGGGCGAGATCGTGGGCCTGGCGGGGTTGGTCGGCGCCGGAAGGACGGAGCTTGGCCGCGCGGTCTTCGGCCTGACGCCGGCAGACTCCGGCGAAATCATTCTTAAAGGCGAGCCCGTCAAAATCAACAACCCGGCCGAGGCCATCCGGCGCGGCATCGCCTACCTGCCCGAAGACCGACGCCGCCACGGCGTCATCCTCGACATGCAGATCGGCTCGAACATCACGCTCGCCTCGCTCGACCGCCTGACGCGGCGCGGCGCGCTCGACTTCCGTCGCGAGAAAGAGGTTGCCGCCGACTACGCGCGCCGCCTCGGCGTCAAGACGCCGGCCATCTACGTCCCCGTCGCCACGCTCTCGGGCGGCAACCAGCAGAAGGTCGCCCTCTCGCGCTGGCTGATGACCAGCCCCAAGGTGCTCATCCTCGACGAGCCGACGCAGGGCATCGACGTGGGGGCCAAGTCCGAGATTCACGCGCTCATGACCGACCTCGCCGCCGAGGGCGTCGCCGTCCTGATGATCTCCTCCGAGTTGCCGGAAATCCTCGGCATGAGCGACCGCGTGGCCGTCATGTACGGCGGCCGCATCGTCGAAGTCCTGGACCGCGCCGACGCGACGCAGGAGAAAGTCCTCGCGCTCGCGCTCGGCCACGGCCCCGAAGAGGTCGCGGCCGCCGCGACGCCGGGAGGCGCTAAATGAACTTCGGCCGTTACAAGCGCGAGCTGTCGGCGCTGCTGGCCTACGTGGCGCTGCTGTTGGCGGTCGGCGTCGTCGCGCCGTCGTTCTTCGGGGCGGGGAACCTGCGCGACATGGCGCTGAACAACGCGCCCGTGCTGCTGGTCGCCGTCGGGATGACGCTGGTGATACTGGTCGGCGAGATAGACATCTCGGTCGGGTCGCAGTTCGCCGTGTGCAGCGTCGCCGCCGGTTGGATGGCGAAGGAGGGCGTCCCCGTCGCGCTGCTGCTGCCGGCGGTGATTCTGCTCGGCGGGCTGATGGGCGCTGTGAACGGCGCGCTCGTCGGCTACCTGCGGCTGCCTTCGATCATCGTGACGCTGGCGATGCTGGTGGCGTGGCGCGACGCCTTGCGCTGGACGACGCAGGGGGCCTGGGTGCAGAACCTTCCGGGCAACTTCCAGTGGTTCGGGCTCGGGCAGGGCGTGGCGCAGTGGCTCATCGTGGGCGGGGCGCTCGCGGTGCTCGCGGCGTTCAGTTGGATGCTGAGGAACCTGGGCGCGGGCCGCGCGGTCTACGCCGTCGGCTCCGACGCGGAGGCGGCGAGGCTCGCCGGCATCGAGCCGCGGCGGGTCGTCTTCGGCGTCTTCGTGTTGATGGGCGCGCTGACTGGCCTGGCGGCTTTGCTCAACGCGGTGAGATTTAACGCCGTGCCGAGCAACGCCGGCATCGGGCTTGAGCTGAAGGCCGTGGCCGCGGTCGTCGTCGGCGGGACGGCCATTACGGGCGGGCGCGGCACGCTCGTCGGGACGCTGATAGGGGCGGCGCTGTTGGGGACGATTGGGACGGCGCTGACCTTCGTCGGCATCAACCCGTTCTGGGAGAAGGCGATTCAGGGGGCGATCATCTTGGCGGCGCTCGTGTCCGACGTGGCCCTCGGCCACCTCGACCGCGTGCGCGCCATGGGGCTCACCCTCGGGGCCGCGAGGGCCAAATGAATCCGACCATCACACAACCCGAAGCACGCGAGCTGAAGGTGAACGCGCCCTGGCGCGAGCGCGTCTTCCCGAACAACGAGTGGGTGCTCATCGTCGTCATCCTCGCCGAGTGCGCCGTCTTCAGCGTCACGGGCAACAACTTCCTGAGCCGCGACAACGCCTTCGAGATCACGCGCCTCAGCGTCGAGATAGGACTGTTGGCGCTCGCGCTGACGCCCATCATCATCACGAGCGGCATCGACCTCTCGGTCGGCTCGATGATGGGGCTGGCGGCCGTCGTGCTCGGCGGCCTCTGGCGCGACGCCGAGTTGCCGATGCCGGCGGCAATCGCCTTGACGCTCGCGGTCGGGGCGCTCGGCGGGTGGCTGAACGCGCTGATGATTACGCGCCTCAACTTCCCGCCGCTCATCGTCACGCTCGGCACGTTCTCGCTCTTCCGCGGCGTCGCCGAAGGCTTAACGCGCGGCATCGAGAACTACTCGGGCTTCTCACAGGGGTTCCTCTTCCTCGGCCAGGGTTACGTCGGCGGGCTCGTCCCGACGCAGCTCTTCGTGCTCATCGCCGCGGCGGCCGCCTGCTGGTGGTGGCTGCACCGCACGCCCTACGGCCGCAGCCTCTACGCCATCGGCTTCTCGGGCGAGGGCGCGCGCTACGCAGGCATCCCCGTGCGGGGTCGGCTGACTTTCATCTACGTCCTGTCGGGTCTGGCGGCGAGCCTCGCGGCCGTCGTCTACGTCGCGCACTTGGGGCAGGCGAAGTCGGACGCCGGCACGGGCTACGAGCTGATGGCCATCACGGCCGTCGTGCTCGGCGGGGCGAGCATCTTCGGCGGGCGCGGCACCGTGCTGGGGACGATGCTCGGCCTGTTCGGCATCGTCATCCTCCAGAATGGGCTCCGGCTCTCAGCGCAGCCGGCCGAGCTGGCGGGCATCCTGACGGGCGTCCTGCTGGTCGCCACCATCCTTCTCGACCGACTCTCGACGCGCGCGCGCTCGCAGCCGCGCGCCGCACACACACACGCGGAGGACTTTGAAGTGCGTAACTCTCAAGTCGCAATCCTGAGCGCCGTCATCCTGCTCGGCGCGGCTATAGTGGCTGGAAGCAACTGGATGCTCGTCCGCTCCGTCCGCGAGCACGCGGCGGCGGGCGGCGTCCCCTCGTCGCCGGGCGCGGCCGGCGCTCCGGCGGGGCAGCCGGCGCGCGGCGGGCGCAAGTCGGTGGTCGCGCTGATGCCGAAGGCGAAGGGCGACCCCTACTTCGTCAGTTGCAAGGCCGGGGCGGACGAGGCCGCGAAGGAACTCGGCGTCGAACTGCTCTGGGACGGCCCGACCGACCTCGACCCGGCGAAGCAGAACGAGGTGGTCGAGGCGTGGATCACGCGCGGCGTGGACGCCATCGCCGTCAGCGTCGAGAACAAGGTCGGCATCTCGACCGTGCTCCGCAAGGCCAGGCAGCGCGGCATCAAGGTCATCACCTGGGACGCCGACGCCGAGAAGGACGCCCGCGACTTCTTCATCAACCAGGCCACCCCGCAGGGCATCGGCTACACCCTCATGGACGAGGCCGCGCGCATCACGGGCGGCAAGGGTGACTTCGCCATCATCACGGCTTCCTTAAGCGCCGCCAACCAGAACGAGTGGATTAAATATATTAAGGAGCGGCTGGCCGAGAAATATCCCGAGATGAAGCTCGTCGCCGTCCAGCCCTCAGAGGGCGACCGCGACCGCGCCTTCTCCGAGACTCAGACGGTCCTGAAGGTCTACCCGACCGTGAAGCTCGTGATGGCGATTGCCGCGCCCGCCGTCCCGGGCGCGGCCGAGGCCGTCAAGCAGTCGGGCCGCACCGACGTGAAGGTGACGGGCCTCTCGCTCCCGAACATGTGCAAGCCCTACATCAAGGAGGGCGTCATCGAGTCCATCGTCCTCTGGAACACGGTCGACCTCGGCTACCTGACCGTCTACGCCTCGAACGCGCTCGCCGCCGGGCAACTCAAGGGCGGCGACGCGGGGCTGACGGCCGGCCGCCTCGGCAAAATCGAGGTCGCGGGCGACGAAGTGCGCCTCGGCGCCCCCTTCATCTTCAACAAAGAGAACATAGACAACTTCGACTTCTGATCCCACATGATTCGCAAGGCTTTCCTGATGACCCTCCGGCCGGGGCGGCAGGCAGAGTACGAGCGGCGCCACGCGGCCGTCTGGCCCGACCTGCTGGAAGTCTTGAAGGCGCACGGCGTCCGCAACTACTCCATCTTCCTCGAACGGGGCGCCGACAGGCTGTTCGCCTACGCGGAGATAGAGTCCGAGGAGCTTTGGCGGCGCATCGCCGAGACGGAAGCCTGCCGCCGCTGGTGGTCTTACATGAAGGAGCTGATGCTGACGAACCCGGACGACAGCCCCGTCGCCGAGGACCTGGACGAGGTCTTTCACCTCGACTGAGACGGCCTTTTGTTGGGGCCGAAAAAAAAGTAGGAAGTTATTCCCAAGGCCCTGCAAGGGTGCTACAATGCGCCATCACCGACAGCAATTAAGCAGAATTCCCCAGCAGGAATCGAAGATTTTGGAATTTTTCTCCCAAATTTTTGGATGGGGAAAGCCCTTAACTTAACTTCGGCGCCCGACTCCCCCGAGAATTCAACAAAAGCCCCGACCGCCTTTGCAGGAACGAAGATTGCCTTTGGTTAAACGCTCTACCATCGCCCGTGGTCCGTCCGGCCGAATCAGCCGGCCTCGCGCGGCGGATATATATAATCAAACGCATTCTTACAACATAGCCCGCGCCTTGCTTCTGTAATCCCCGACAGGACGTTGGCACTCGGATAACCGCTTTACTCGACGGTTTTGGACTTTAAACGGTCCGAGCCGCACCCCTTCGCAGCCAACGCAGCGGAGGTTCCCGGCGCTGGCCCGCGCAAACCTGACAGCTAGAGAGTTACTGTCTTCGACCCAAGAGAACTACAACAGAGGGAGTGTAGAATTATGCGGCCGATAAGCATCCTTGCGGTTGTACTGCTGCTCGCCGTGGCCGTCGCCGGCCAGACCAACAAGGGCGGCATCAGCGGGACTGTTATGGACCAGAACGGCGCGGCCATCCCCGGCGCGACCGTGACCGTCATCAACGTAGGCACCGGCCAGAAGCAGACGGTCACGACCTCCGAGGACGGCGCCTTCCAGGTCCAGTCGCTCGACCCCGTCACCTACAGCATCACCGTCGAGGCCCAGGGGTTCAAGACCTCCAAGGTCGAGAGCCTGAAGGTGGACACGGCGGCCACCGCCAGCGCGAACATCCTGATGGAGCCGGGCGCGGTCGGCGAGCAGGTGACGGTGGTGGCCGACGCGCCGCTCCTGAACACGGAGTCGGGCACCGCGAGCTCGACCGTCACGGAGCGCCAGATTCAGGAGATACCGCTCGCCAACCGCAGCGTGCTCGACCTGGCGGTGACGGCGCCTAACGTCTCGGGCGACGCCGGCAGCGAAGACCCGGATGTCACGTCAGGGCAGCCCGTGCCCGGTTACAACCTGAGCGTGGGCGGCGGCCGTCCCGGCAGCACGGCCATCCTCGCCGACGGCGTCAACAACACGGGCGTCGGCATCGCGCGCTCGGTCGTCAGCTTCACGCCCGAGACCGTGCAGGAGTTCACCGTCCAGACCTCCGCCTACTCGGCCGAGTACGGCCAGACGGGCGGCGGCGTCATCAACGTCACCACCAAGTCGGGCACTAACGACTTCAACGGCGTGGCGCTGTTGTATCACCGCAACCCCAAGACCAACGCCCGCCCGTGGCGCACCGGCACCGGCCCGCGCCCGCCCAACAACCTGCGCTACACGCAGCTCTCGCTCTCGGCCGGCGGCCCCGTCTACATCCCCAAGCTTTACGACGGCCGCAACAAGACCTTCTTCTTCTTCGCGTACGAGCCGCGCTGGCGCCGCGACTTCGTGACGGCGACGACCCTGCTGCCCACGGCCGCGCAGCGCGCCGGCGACTTCCGCGACCTCGTGCGCACCCAGAGCGGCTTCGTGCCCACGGCCGTCGCCCAGCAGTTCAACCTGACCTCCATCGGCCCGTCCAACATCTACCAGCAGTTCATCATCGGCCCGCAGGGCCAGTTCCTGCCCATCACGCTCTCGACGGGCAACCAGTTCTGCCAGTTCGGCGACACGCGCCGCACCATCGTCAACAACACCTACACCATCAACGGCGTCCAGACGGTGCTCCCGACGCCGCAGTGCACGACGGCCGTCAACGCCGCGCCCATCGCGGGCCTGAACGTCATCCCGCAGGCGTTCCTCGACCCGACGGCGCAGAAGATCCTTGAGTTCCTGCCGCAGGCCAGCGGCTACTTCCTCGACGAGTCGGGGCTGGTGCGCAACGCCGCCATCCAGCGCTTCGTCGTGCAGGACGAGACGCGCTACACGACGCGCATCGACCACAACTTCACCGACTCCTTCAAGACCAACTTCCGCTACACGGTCACGCCGGCCATCGGCATCCGCGGCTTCGGCAGCGAGGTGAACGGCAACTCGGCCGCCTACAGCGACGCCAAGCAGGCCCTGCTGACCTTCAACAACATCATCTCGCCGACCATGGTCAACGACCTGCGCCTGAACTACACGCGCGGCGTCTTCAGCGAGGACTTCTCGCCCGAGTTCTCCATCAACGGCGGCCGCAGCCTCTCGACCGAGCTCGGCCTGCCCTCCCTGACGGAGGGCGGCCTGCCCCTCTTCTCCTACAGCGCCGACAACGGCGGCAACGCCTTCTCCGACATCGGCTCCTCGGGCTCGACCAACAACTTCAACGTCGAGCAGCGGTTCAACATCAGCGACATCCTCTACTGGAACCGCGGGAACATGACCTGGAAGTTCGGCACCGACCTCAGCCACGCGCGCCTGAACGTCGTGCCCTTCTTCGCGGCCTCGGGCGGCCGCTGGAACTTCCGCTCGCTCAACACCAGCAGCAACCGCTCGACGACGCTCGCCAACGGCGGCAACCCCTTCGCCAGTCTGCTCATCGGCGTGCCCAACAACGTGGACGTGCGCCCGCTGCTCCTGAACTACGAGTACCGCTGGAACTCCGGCGCGCTCTTCGTGCAGAACGACTGGAAGGTGCGCCCGAACCTGACCTTGAACCTCGGCCTGCGCTACTCGCTCCAGTACCCGCGCTACGAGAAGAACAACCTCCAGGGCGTCTTCCGCACCGACCTCGGGACCACGCAGACGCTCACCGAGGTGCAGCGCCGCGCCATCGCCACGGGCCTCGGCCTCGCCACGACCGCGGCCATCCCCGGCTTCGTGCCGACCACGGTCAACATCCCGGCCTTCGCCTTCTCGGGCCAGGGCGGCCGCTCGCGCTACATCACGCCCGTTGACTACTGGGGCTTCGAGCCGCGCTTCGGCTTCGCCTGGAGCCCGCAGATGTTCACCTGGCTGCGCGAGCGCAGCGCGGTCATCCGCGGCGGCTACGGCATCTCGCACGTGCCGCTGACGGGCAACAACCGCAGCCCGAACCCCGACTTCGGCTCGTTCACCCAGGTCAGCACGCTCGCCGCCGGCTCCTCCGGCGCGCAGAACACGGGGCAGCCCGTGCGCCTGTCGGGCAACCTGCCGGTCTACTCCGGCAACTCGCTCCAGAACTTGCTCGGCGTCTCGTCCGACGGCATCGTGCTGAACAACAGCGTCGCCATCCCGGCCTTCGCCGACACGGGCTTCCAGGGCGGCGGCGGCAAGGTGCCTTACGTCCAGAACTGGAACCTGTCGCTACAGTTCGAGCCCTTCCGGAACACCTCCATCGAGTTGACCTACACGGGCAACAAGGGCACGCACCTCTACCTGCCGCTCGTCAACATCAACCCGCGCGACCAGGACGTGGTCGAGTTCCTGGCCGGGCAGAACCTCAGCACCGAGACGACCTTCGCCGACCCGCTCGGCCGCCGCAACCTGCTCGGCGCGGTCATCGCCATCCCGCGCGGCACCGTCGGCACCCCGTTCTTCGGCTTCTCGACGCTCAACCGCTACTTCGACCCTTCGGGGAACAGCATCCGCCACGCCGGCTACATCGACGTGCGGCGGCGCGTCCGCGGCGGCCTGACGTTCACGGCCAACTACACCTTCGGCAAGTCCATCGACGACGCCTCGGACGCCAGCCCCGACACGCGCGTGCTCAGTTCGGGCAGCGCGGGCGGCGGCCAGGCCAGCTACGGCGCGCCGCGCTTCCTCGACCGCTCCGTCTCGACCTTCGACATCAAGCACAACTTCAGCTCGACCTTCGTCTGGGACCTGCCCGTCGGGCGGAAGAAGTGGCTGCTGAGCGAGGCCGGGAGCTTCGTCAACACCTTCATCGGCAACTGGACGATGTCCGGCGTCTTCCGCCTCCAGGGCGGGCAGCCCCTCATCCCCGTGCTGATTGACTCGAACCAGCTCGGCGGCTCGAACCGCGTCGTCCGCCCCAACATCGTCGAGGGCGTGTCGCTCAAGAACCCGCTCTGGGACCGCAACTGCCCCGTCGGCGCACTGTGCGAGCCCTACATCAACCCGGCCGCCTTCATGCGCCCGCCCAAGGGCTCGCTCGGCAGCGCGCCGCGCACCCTCGACGTGCGCGGCCCCATGCAGCGCTACTTCGACCTCTCGTTCCAGAAGAACTTCAGCTGGCCCTTCCTGCGCGACGAGAAGCGCCGCATCAACTTCCGCGTTGACCTTATCAACGCGCTCAACAGCCCGAACTTCCGCCTCAACACGGCCGGCTTCACCAACCTGCCGAGCGAGGTCAACCTGACACAGACGGAGTTCAACAACTGGCTCGCCGCCAACCCCGGCCGGACGGAGACGCTGGCGCAGGTCAACGCCCTGCTCCAGAACAACCGCCTGGCGACGGGCGCGCTGCCGCTCAACTTCTTCAGCGTCCCCGTCCCCGAGGGCTTCGCCACGAGGACGCCCGAGTCGTTCGACATCACGACACTCCAGGGGCTCAAGCTCTACCGCCTGCGGCAGCAGTTCTTCACGGCGGCCGACCAGTTCGGCACGCTCCGCGAACTCCAGCAGCCGCGCTACGTGCAGTTCGGCATCCGCATCTTCTTCTAAACAGGAGGAGGGTGCTTCGCAGCGGGAGGGCGGCCGGATTAGAAGTCCGCCGCCCTTCGACTTTTCCCGGGGGTTCGGGATGTTCATGAGAGGCAGGCTTCGGGGCCGGTCCTTCGCGGCGTTCGTCCTCTTCGCCGCGTCGCTCATTCCGCGCGCCGCGGCCGAGGGGCAGGGGCGCCTCGTCGTCTGGTTCGACTCCCCGGCCCGCGAGTTCACGCAGTCGCTCACCTTAGGCTCCGGCCGCCTCGGCGCGATGGTCTTCGGCGGCGTCGAAAGTGAGCGCGTCCTACTCAACGAGGCGACGCTCTGGTCCGGCTCGCCGCAGGACTCGGACCGGCCCGACGCGGCGAAGTTCCTGCCCGAGATTCGCCGACTCCTGCACGCGGGCGACAACGTCGAGGCCGAGCGGCTGGTCTACAGGAACTTCACCAGCCGCGGCCCCGGCTCGGCCCGCGGCCGCGGCGCGAACGCGCAGTACGGCTCCTACCAACAACTCGGCGACCTGCGCCTCTCCTTCCCGGCGGGCGCGGCCGACGTTTCAGACTACCGGCGCGAACTCGACATCGCTTCAGCCGTCGCCCGCGTCTCCTACACGCAAGGAGGCGTCCGCCACCTGCGCGAATACTTCACGAGCGCGCCCGACGAATCGGTCGTCGTCCGCCTCAGCGCCTCGCGCGCAGGCTCCGTCAACTTCGACGCCACGCTCGACCGCCCCGAACGCTTCGAGGTGAGGACGGACGGCGAGGGCGGGCTCTTGATGACCGGCCAGCTCAACAACGGCACCGACGGCCGCGGCATGAAGTACGCCGCGCGCCTCGCGCCGAACCGCTTGGCTTCGAACGGCCGCCTGTTGGAGTGGCTCGAAGAGTACGGCGAGCCCGAGCCGACGCACCGCCACGTCTCGCACCTCTGGGGTCTCTACCCCGGCCATGAAATCACGCCCGACCAGACGCCGCGGCTGGCCGACGCGGCGCGCAAAAGTCTGGAGGCGCGCGGCGACATCTCCACGGGCTGGTCGCTCGCGCACAAGATAAACCTCTGGGCGCGGCTCGGCGACGGCGAGCGCGCGCACCGCCTGCTCTCGCTGCTCCTGCGGCCCGCCGGCTTCGCGGTCGAGGGCGTGCGCTTCGCGGGCGGCAGCTACGAGAACCTCTTCGACGCGCACCCGCCCTTCCAGATAGACGGCAACTTCGGCGCGACGGCCGGCGTCGCCGAGATGCTCTTGCAGAGCCACAACGGGACCGTCCGCCTCCTGCCCGCGCTCCCACCGGCCTGGCCCGAAGGGAGCGTCGAGGGCCTTCGCGCCCGCGGCGGCTTCGAGGTGGACGTGAGTTGGAAGGCGGGCAAACTCCACACGGCCACGCTCCGCTCCCGCCTCGGCGGGACGGCCCGGCTGAGCTACGGCGGCAAAGTCACTTCACTGAGGACGCGCCCCGGCGGCACCTATCCGCTGGCCGCGACGTTGAGACAAGGACGGACAAGATGAAAAGGTTTCAAATCTCGAATCTCAAATCTCAAACTCTCTTCGCGCTGCTCTTGCTGGCTCAGCACGTCGCGGCGCAGGAGGTGCCGCGCGAGTGGGTTGACCCGGACACGGGCCGCCGCGTCGTCAGGCTCTCGGAGGAGCCCGGCAGCCAGAGCCTCTACTTCCACCAGAACGCCTACACGCCCGACGGCGCCCGGATGATCATGACGACGCCGACGGGCCTCTCGGCCGTCAACCTCAAGACGCGCGCCGTCGAGAAGGTTGTTGAAGGCCGCGTCGGCATCCTCATCGTCGGCAAGAAGACGGGCCACGTCTACTACACGAAGTTCGTCCGCGACGACAAAGGCTTCTCGGCCACCGTCTTCGCCACCGACCTGAGCACCAGGGAGACGCGCGAGGTCGTCAGGCTCCCGCCCGGCGTCAGCGTCTCGACCGTCAACGCCGACGAGACGCTGCTCGCCGGCACGCTCGACGAAAAGCTCGCCAAAGACATCGCCGAAGGCCGCCGCCCCTTCGGCCCGCCGGGCGCGGGACAGGGCGCGCAAGGCGCGCAGGGCGGGCAGCGGCCCGGCGGCGCGGCCACGACTGCGCCGGCCCAGGGTGAGCGGCGCGGCGACGAGTACCCCGGCAAGGGCCAGATGATGGAGAACCGTCTGGCCGAGCGCCGCCCCTTGCAGCTCGTCACGGTCGGCACGCGGACGGGCGAGGTCAAGACGCTCCTGCGCGGCACGGACTGGTACAACCACATACAGTTCTCGCCCACCGACCCGGCGCTGCTCATGTACTGCCACGAAGGCCCCTGGCACAAGGTTGACCGGACGTGGCTCATCCGCACCGACGGCACGCCGCCCGTCAAGGTCCACCCGCGCACGATGAAGATGGAGATAGGCGGGCACGAGTGGTTCGCCGCCGACGGGAAGATGGTGTGGTACGACTTGCAGACGCCGCGCAGCCTCGTCTTCTGGGTCGCGGGCTACAACGTCTCGACGGGCGAGCGGGTCTGGTACAACCTGCAAAAGCCCGAGTGGTCGGTCCACTACAACAGCTCGCCGGACGGCAAGCTCTTCGCGGGCGACGGGGGCGGGCCGACGAGCGTCGCCGCGCCGCAGAACGGCCAGTGGATCTATCTCTTCCGCCCCGAGATGGTGCCAGACCGCACCGACGGCGGGCTGCCGGACGCCAAAAAGCTCGTCCAGCCCGGCTTCTTCCGCGCCGAGCGGATGGTCAACCTCTCGAAGCACGACTACAGCCTGGAGCCCAACGTCACCTTCACGCCCGACATGAAGTGGCTCGTCTTCCGCTCGAACATGTTCGGCCCCACGCACGTCTTCGCCGTCGAGATAGAGAAGAGCAACGTGTCGTCGAAGTGAAAACTACCTGAGGGCTTCCGCTAAAGCCTCGAACGTCGGGTCCAGCTCCTCGAAGCGCGACGGCCGCCCGAAGAGTTCGGCGAGGCAGGGCGGCGGCTCCACCTCACGGCCGACGAGCGGTTCTACGACCGACTCGAACTTGGCCGGGTGGGCCGTCGCCACGACGACCCAGTGAGGCGTCTCGATGCGGGCGCGCGCGTAAGCGGCCGTCGCCGTGTGCGGGTCCAGAATCTCGTGCGCATCCGTCGCGCGGGACTTGATGGTGCGCGCTATCTCCTCGTCGCCGACGGAGAAGGCGCGCGCCACCGACTTCAACTCCCCGAAGTCCGGGTGCAGGTCCAGCAGCCGCTCCATGTTGCTCGGGTCGCCCACGTCCATCGCGTTGGCGAGCGTGGCGACCGTAGGCTGTGGCGCCCACGAGCCCGACTCGAAGTACGAGGGCACGGCGCGGTTGGCGTTCGCGGCGAGCGCCATCTCGCGCACCGGCAGCCCCATCATCCGCGCCCAGAACGCCGCCACCGCGTTGCCGAGGTTGCCGGCCGGGATGACGAAGCCCGGCCGCTCGCCGCGCCTTCGCAAGTACCAGAGGGCCGCCGCCGCGTAGTAGACCGTCTGCGGCAGGAGTCTCCCGAGGTTGATGCTGTTGGCCGAAAGCAACCCCTGCCGCTCGGCCCAACCCTTCCGCATGAAGGCCGTCTTGACGACGCGCTGGCAGTCGTCGAAGTCGCCGCGCACTGCGAAGGCGCGCAACGAGCCGCCCCAGCACGTCAACTGCTGCTGCTGCCGCGGCGAGACCTTACCCTTGGGGAAGAGGATGACGACCCGCACCTCCGGCCGCTCGTGAAAGGCCGCGGCGACCGCTCCGCCCGTGTCGCCCGAGGTGGCGACGAGCACGGTGCGCCGCCCCGGCAGGCGCGAGACGCAGGCGGCGAGGAACCGCGCGCCCACGTCCTTGAAGGCGGCCGTCGGCCCGTGGAAGAGTTCGAGCACGGCGGTCTCGTCGTCCGACTCGCGGAGCACGACGGGGAAGTTGAAAGCCTCGCGGCAAATCTCGTCGAGCTGCGGCGCGAGCGGGTCGCCCTCGAAGAACGGCCCGAGCAGCCGCGCCCCTATCTCCGTCCAACCCTCCAGCCCTTCAAACTCTCCGAGCCCGAAACGCGGGAAACGCTCCGGCACGTACAGCCCGCCGTCGGGCGCGAGGCCCCCCAGCATCGCCCCCGAAAAGCTGAGCGCGGGAGAATCGTTGCGCGTGCTGCGGAATCTCATTCGACCACCTTGGCGCCTTCCGCGCTGACGGGTGAAACCCACGAGTCGGCCTTCGTCCGCCCGTGCTCGTCGAAGGCGCGGACCATGGCGGCGCGGACGCGCTCGGCCGCGTCGGGCGAGGTCGCCCAGGCGAAGACGGCCGGGCCGGAGCCGGAGATGGAGGCGCCGAGCGCGCCTTCTTCGAGGGCGGCGGCCTTGACTTCGGTGAAGGCCGGGATGAGCGGGGCGCGCTGCGGCTCGATGAGCACGTCGCGGAAGGAGCGGCGGACGAGTTCGAGGTCGTTCGTGTAGCAGCCGGCGACGAAGCCGGCGAGGAAGGCCGACTGCCGGACGTGTGAGGCGAGCGGCACGTCCGTCTTTAATATCCCGCGCGCGCCGCGCGTCTCGACGCGGCAGCGCGGGCGGACGAGCACGACGACGACGCCTTCGGGGACGGGCAGTAGCACGCGGCGGAAGGGCTTCGCCGAGGCGATGAGCGTGAAGCCGCCGAAGAGGCACGGCGCGGCGTTGTCCGGGTGCGCCGTGCCGCTCGCCGCCTGCTCGCAAACAAGCGCGTACTCGAAGAGTGTTTCCTTCGCGAGCGGCCGTTCGAGCAGGGCGTTCGCCGCCGTCAGCGCCGCGACGGCCGAGGCCGCCGAGCCGCCCATGCCTGAGCCGAGCGCGATGCCCTTGCGCAAACTGACCTCGAAGCCGTGAGCGAGCCGCAGGTCTTCGCGCAGCTTGATGAGCCCGACGGTCGCCGTGTTCCGCGCGGGGTCCGAGGGGATGTCGGAGTCGGAGAGCGTGCCCGTCAGGTCAACGATCTCGGCGACCCTGACCGCCGGCTCTTCGATTATCGAGACGGTGACGAAGTCGCCGACCGTCTCGATGGGGAAGCCGAGGATGTCGAAGCCGACGGCGACGTTCGAGACGGTGGCCGGCGCGAACGCCGTCGCGCGCCTCACAGCGGCGCCCCCAGGAAGGCCGCCAGCCGGAGCAGGTCGGAGAAGACGCCGGCCGCCGTCACCTCGGGGCCCGCGCCGGGGCCGCGCACAATCATCGGCTGCTCGTCGTAGCGGGCGGTGCGGAAGCTGACGACGTTGTCGCCGCCGCGCAGGTTGGCGAACGGGTGGTCAAAGGGGTAGGCGCGCAGAGCGGCGGAGACGCGCCCGTCCTCCTCGATGGCGCCGACGTATCGGAGGACTTCGCGCCGTTCGTGCGCGCCGCGCAGCAGCTCGGCCATCGCGCCGTCGTGCCGGCTCAGAGACGCCATGTACTCCTCCGGCGTGGCCGCGCGCAGGTCTTCGGGCACGAGGCTTTCGACGTGCACGTCCTCCATCTCGACTTCGAGCCCCATCTCGCGCGCGAGGATGATGAGCTTGCGCGCCACGTCAACGCCCGAGAGGTCTTCGCGCGGGTCGGGCTCGGTGAAGCCGCGGGCGTGGGCGTCGCGGACGATGTCGGAGAAGGGGCGCGTGCCGTCGAGCGAGTTGAAGATGAAGGAGAGCGTGCCGGACAAGACCCCCTCGACGCGCTTGACGCGGTCGCCCGTCTCAAGGAGGTCGCGCAGCGTGTGGATGACGGGGAGGCCCGCGCCGACGTTCGTCTCGTAAAGGAAGTAGCGGCCCGTGCGCCGCGCCGTCTCGCGCAAACGCCGGTAGCGCGTGAGCGGGCCGGAGTTGCCCTTCTTGTTCGGCGTGATGATGTTCAGGCCGCGCGTGAGCCAGTCTTCGTAACTGCGGGGCAGCTCGGCGCTGGCCGTGGCGTCGATGACGACGGCGTGCGGCAGGTGCGGCGCGTGGACGTGTGAGATGAAGCGTTCGAGGTCGGCGTCGGAGGATTTCTCCGCGAGGTCTTCGCGCCAGCGCGCGAGGTCAACCTGGCCGTCTTCGAGCAGCATCCGCCGGCTCGTCATGACGCCGCGGACGCGGAGGTCTATGCCGCGCTCCGCGCGGAGTCGTTCGAGCCGCGCGCGGAGCTGGTCCAAGAAGGTGCCGCCGATGAGGCCGGCGCCGACGAGGCCGACGGAGACGGTCTGGCTCGAAAGGTAGAAGGCGGAGTGGACGGCGCGCAGCGCCTTCGTCGCCTCGCGCTGCTCGATGACGGCCGAGATGTTGCGCTCGCTCGAACCCTGCGCGATGGCGCGGACGTTGATGCCGGCCCGGCCCAGGGCGCTGAAGAACTTCCCGGCCACGCCGAGGCGCTCGATCATGCCCTCGCCGACCATCGCGAGGATGCAGCAGTCGCCGGCCGACTCGACCGAGTGCACCTCGCCGCGCTGCACCTCGCCCGCGAAGGCGTGGAGCACGGTCCGCTTCGTAAGCTCCGCCTGCCGGGCCGGCACGGCGAAGCAGATCGAGTGCTCGGAGCTGGCCTGCGAGATCATGACGACCGAGACGCCGGCCGCGCCGAGCGCGCCGAAGAGTTTGTGCGCGACGCCGGGCACTCCTATCATGCCCGTGCCCTCGACGTTGACGAGCGCCATGTCCTCGACGGTGGCGAAGCCCCTGACCAGCCCGCCGCCGTGCCCGCCGCCCTGCGCGCGGCCGGCGATGCGCGTCCCCGGCGCGTCGGGCCGGAAGGTGTTCTTGATGAAGATCGGAATTGAGCGCGAGATGGCCGGCGCCATCGTGTTCGGGTGGACGACCTTCGCGCCGAAGTAGGCCAGCTCGGCGGCTTCCTGATAAGAAAGCTCCGGGATGACGAGGGCGTCGGGGACGCGGCGCGGGTCGGCGCTCAAGACGCCGTCAACGTCGGTCCAGATGGTGATGGAGTCGGCGCCGAGCAGGGCCGCGAAGATCGAGGCCGAGAAGTCGCTGCCGTTGCGCTTCAAGGTCGTCGCCACGCCCTCGCGCGTCGAGGCGACGTAGCCGGTCACGACGACGACGCGCGCGCCCCCCTCCGCGGCCCGCCACGCGCGCAGCCTCTCCGCCGAGTGCTCCCAGTCAACGCCGACGGCCCGCGCGCCCGTCTCTACCGTGAGGACGCGGCGCGCGTCGAGCCAGTCCGAAGAGAGGCCGGAGGCCGCGAGGTGCGCGTCGAGGAACTGGGCCGACCAAAGCTCGCCGTAGCCCGAGACGAACTCCCTGATGCGCCCGGAGCCGAGCCGCGCTATCCAGACGCCGCGCAAGACCTCCGCGATGTCGCGGAAGTCCGCGGCCAGCGTCTCCGTCAAAGACCGTTGCCGCGCCCCGTCCAGCCCGAGCCCGTCGAGTGTCCGGACGTGCCTCTCTTCGAGCGCGCGCAGGGCCGCCACGTAAGACTCGTCGCGCGAGGCGGCGGCGTCCGCCAGCCCGAGCAGCGCGTCCGTCACCCCGCTCATGGCGGAGACGACGACCGCCGTCCGCGCGCCCTCGCGCCCCGCCTCGGCCAGTATCCGCCCGACCGCGCGGTAGCGCCCCGCGTCGGCCACACTCGTCCCGCCGAATTTATGAACCGACCACTTCTCGCTCATCTCTCTGCAACCGAGCCCGCCGGAATATCAAGGATGGAAGAATGGCCGCGCCCGCCCGCGCGCCCCGGAAGCCGGCATCGTATCACGTCCGGCGCCGCCTCTATGAGAGTCTTTACCCGCGGCCCGCGCAGCGTCTAATATGCGTCAGGCGCGGGCCGTAGTGGACGACCTGTTCTGAAGACGGCATGGCTCAGAAGATGCTCCTGCGAGGCGGCGTGAAGGGTGCTGCCGGCGAATTGGTCGGGCGATACCGGCGGGCCACCTGGCGCGGCCGGCCCCTGCCTGATTTCATAATCATCGGGGCCCAGAAGGCGGGCACGTCGAGCCTGTTCGCCTACCTGAGTCAACACCCGCAACTGCTGCCGTCCTACACGAAGGAGGTCCACTTCTTCGACGGCGGGTTGGATTACAGGGTAGACAACTATCGAAAGGGCGCGGCGTGGTATCGTGCTCACTTCCCCTCGCGGGGCGGGGGCGACCGGGCGAAGGCGTTCGAGGCTTCGCCGCTCTATATTTTCAACCCGCTGGCGCCGGGGCGGATGTTCGGGCTGATGCCTGAAGTTAAAATCATCGCGCTGCTGAGAAACCCGACGCGGCGGGCCATCTCGCACTACTTCCACGTCAGGCGACGCGGCCAGGAGCCGCTGCCCATTTACGAAGCCCTGAGGGCGGAGGAGGGGCGGCTGGCGCCGGTGCTCGGCCGCGAAGACTACAAGAGCGAAACCTTCATCCGCCATTCGTACAAGAGCCGCGGGCTCTACAGAGAGCAGTTGGAGAGGTTCCTCGAATACTTCCCCCGGCGACAACTCCTCGTCCTGTGCAGTGAGGAGTTTTTCGCCAGCCCGGACGCGGCCCTCAGACGGGTGTTTGAGTTCGTGGGCGTGGACGCGGCGTTCGAGGTGCAGGATTTAAGACCACGCAACACGTCGGGCGATAAGAGCGAAGTCGAGCCGAAAGTTTACGAGTATCTCGACGATTATTTTCGACCGCATAACAAGGCGCTGTACGAACTGCTCGGGGAGGATTACGCATGGTGAGCTGATTGCGATGATTTTTTACGTCCGACCTGTGCTTCAGGAAAAGGAGAATCGTCCCATGTCTTCACGCCCCGGAACTCTCGCCGCCGCCGCCGTCGCGGCCCTGCTGCTGTTGGTCTGTGTCCAGCCCGCCCGCGCGCAGGACGCGGGCAAGGACGAGGAAGCGATCAAGCAGATCGTCCGGCAGTTGCAGGACGGTTGGAACGCTCACGACGGGAAAGCCTTCGCGGCGCCGTTCGCGGAGGACGCCGATTACGTCGTCGTCAACGGAATGAAGATCAAGGGCAGGGAGGAGATTGAGAAGGGACACGCCGGAATCTTCTCGACCTTCTACAAGGAGAGCCATAACGTCGCCACGCTCAAGTCGGTCCGCTTCCTGCGCCCTGACGTGGCCGTGGCGCACGTCGAGTGGAACCTTGAGGTCAAGCCGGGCGGCGAGAAGGCCAAGGCGATGAACTCGCTGGTGCTGACGAGGGACGGCGGCAAGTGGAGCATCGCCTCATTCCACAACACCCCCATTCTCGAACAGAGGCGGTAGACTCTAAAGGGGGCGCGGCGGCGGCTGATGGAAACGCTCTGGCAGCGGCCGGACGCCGGAGAGGCGTCGGCGGTTGAAAATTACGAAGAGAGGGAGAGAATCTTGATGATTTCAAACATCGCCCGCGCGCGCCTCACGACGCCATTCCTGTCGCTGCTGTTGCTGCTGTCTTTGTCCGGGGTCGTCGAGGCGCAGACGACCGAGCCGGCCGCCGGGCCGCAGAGCACCACGGCCGCCGACTTCCGCCCCATGACCGTTTTCCTCGTCCGCCACGCCGAGAAGGCCGACGCGCCCGCGCAGGACCCGCCGCTCAGCGAGGCCGGCCGCCGACGGGCCGAGGCGCTGGCGCGGCTGCTCGGAGCGTCGGGCGTGAAGACGGTCTACACGTCGCAGTTCCTGCGCACGGCGCAGACGGCCGAGGCCGTCGCCAAACGACTCGGCGTCGCGTCGGCCGCCGTCCCGCTCGGCCCGAATCCCTCGAACCCGCGCGAGGTGTCGGCGCAGTCCACGCGCGAGCTTGCGGCTAAGGTCGAGGCGCACGCGGGCGAGGCCGTGCTGGTCGTCGGCCACAGCAACAGCATCCCCGACCTCATCCGCGCGCTCGGCGGCGACGTGGCCCCGAAGATAGACGAGAGCAGGTTTGACGACCTGTTCGTCGTCACCGTCTACGCGCCGGGCCGCGCGAAGGTCGTCCACCTGAAGTACGGCGATACGAATTAAGCACCCGCCCCCTCAAGCGGCGATGGACTTTCTCATCCGCACGGCTTCAACCGCCGACCAGCAGTTCCTTCGGGAGATGCTGTATCAATCGCTCTACGTGCCGGATGGCGGCGAGCCTTTCGGGCGGGAGGTGTTGAGGCGGCCGGAGGTCGCGCGGTACGTCGAGGGTTGGGGGCGGGAGGGCGACCTGGGGTTCGTGGCCGTGGACGTGAGCAGCGGCGAGCCGGTGGCCGCCGTCTGGCTCCGGCTGCTGGCGGGGGAGGAGAAGGGTTACGGGTTCGTAGACGAAGAGACGCCGGAGCTGGGGATGGCGGTGCTGCCCGAATACAGGGGGCGCGGAGTCGGGACCGCGCTTCTGGAACGCCTGCTCGAAGAGGCGCGCGCGAGTTATAAAGCCGTCTGCCTCAACGTGTCGGAAGGCAATCCCGCCCGACGGCTGTACGAGCGCGCGGGGTTCGAGCCGGCGGGCACCGACGGCGGGTCCGTCATCATGATAAGGCGCTTTTCGCCAAGCGATTGAAGGTCTTCCTCCAGGAAGATCAAATCACTCCGGGGAGGTATACTCACCGCGCGGGCGAGTTCACCAGTTCGCTCAAGTCCTCGAAGTAACGCCGGTGCGTGCGCCGCAACGCCTCCTCACTTGCCGCCTCCATCAAAACCACCTCGCGCTCGGTTCCCGAGCGGTTGAGTTTAAGTTCTAACTGGAGCCTTGAATCCTCAGCCTCTAGCCGCTCCGAGTCTTCAAAGGCTCTGAAGGAGACTATATTGCCGCTGGCACGGTTGTACTCGATCAGAAAGATCATCACCTCTCCTTCCTTACTCCTTCGACCCTTCTAATAATATCCCTAATCTTCTCTGACAAACGTAGTCTACGTAAACTGAGACCTTCCTGGAAATCCGTCGGTGCTTCCTCTATCGTTTCAAGAATCTCCATAAAAACAACCGTGGAAGAAAGTGCTGTAAGGATTGTTTGAATTTCTTCCTTACCGCCGCCGTATTTTATCGCAGGGTCTACCACATCGGAGAACTTTTCTGAAAGCTCGGCCCAGAGGTGCTGCAACTCGGTGCGTACTTGTATCTCTATCAGCTTGCCGCTTGAGTTGACGACTACGTGGACGGCGCGGTAGCCGTGGCTGGGTTTGGCGCGGCGGTCTATGGCGGTGGCGTTCTCGAAGAGTCCTTCGAGCGATTTGACGACGGCGTCTTGGCTGGCGACATCCGGCACGATGAGTCTACAGCCCGCGATGTCTTGTATCTGAGTCAGGCGGATACTCTCGCGGCGCAGCTTGTCGGAGATGGAGGTCGTGGATTTGGCCGGCCTTCCCGTCGGCTCCAGCTTCAGCTCCCCCCGGATGGTTTCGACGACGAACTCGTAAGCCCCGGAAAAGGAGCGGCGATATCGGTCGAGGAGGCGTAAGTCGTCCTCGCTGATGTCGCCTTTCCTCAGGCGGTCGCCGAGACGGTCAATCCGGGACCTGGTCAGTTCCATGAGTCGCCACCCTCCGCTTGTGGATTGTAGCGCAGGCGCGGTGTCCGCCGCCGTATGAGAGGCGGCGCGGCGTGGGCGACGGGAAAACCTTTTCAACGCGGCCGCTTTGATGTAGATTGCACTCTACCTCGCGGGTGAGACGCCTCCAAGGCCCCGGCGTCCGGGAAGCCCGCCGCACGCAACGCAACGCAGCACACGAGTCAGAGACGCCCGCGCCCTCGCCGAACGGGTCAGCGCCCACTTCTTTTGAAATTCGCAATTGCCACAAGGAGACGCCCGATGAAGAGGTTGATTTGTATCTTCGCTCTCGCCGCCGCCGCGGTCCCCCTGCTCCCGCTGAAGTGCGCGGCCGAAGACCCGATGGCCTCCGTCCTGAAGCGCGGGGGCTACACGGTCTCTCTGGAATTGAAGGTCAGCAAGAGGAAGCCGGACTCGCTCACCCGCGTCCTGGCGCTGCTCGGCGACAACGCGCCGAACGCCTTCGCCACCGGCTTCGTCGTCGGCGACGGGCTGGTGATGACGGCCTACCACGTCGTCTCGGGCGAGCTGAGCCCGTACAAGAAGCGGCTGCTCGGCTTCGAGGCGCGCGACCAGCTCAAGGTCGAGGCGTTCGTCAAAGGCTGTGAGGCCAAGGTGCTGAGCGTTGACCCGGCGTCGGACATCGCGCTGCTGCAAGTCTGCCGCTCGCAGCGGCGCGACGCGGCCCCCTCCTTCCAGGGGAGCCTCGGCGAGGGCGAGAGGCTGCACGTCATCGCGCGGCCCAACGGCGACCGGTCCGTCAAGCACGGCACCTTCTCGGGCACCTACAAGATGCGCGGTCTCGAATACTGGGCCGTCAAGGTGGACGGCCGCGACGGCTTCTCGGGCAGCCCCGTCTACAACGACCGCGGCGAGATAGTCGGCGTCTTCAGCGGCTACGACTGGACGCGCAACGTCGCCCTCGTCAGCCCCGGCACCCGCGCCCAGAAGCTTCTGGAAGATTACGCCTCCACAAACAAGCCCTGACTCGCTCTTACGGGAGTTGTTGTCTGAGCAGCCACGGCAGCAATTCCCGCTCGCCGAGCACCTGCATCCAGACGTTGTGGCCGACGCCTTCGTACTCGCTGTAGCGGACGGCGTCTCCGGCCCCGGACGCCTTGAGGGCCGCGACCATCTGGCGCGATTCGCTGACGGGGACGACGCGGTCCTCCACGCCGTGGAAGACCCACGCGGGCGTGGCCCCGACCTTCTCGGCGATGGGCGCGAAGCGGTCGCCCGTGCGCAGCGGACTCCCGCCGCAGACCGAGACGAGCGCCGCGAACTTGCCGGGGTGCCGCGACGCCATGTGCCAGACGCCGTAGCCGCCCATCGAGACGCCCGTCAGGTAGACGCGGCGCGCGTCGGCCCCCGTCTCTTCCAGCGTCTGCGCCAGAGCCTTCATCACCATCTCGTCCATCGCGGGGTCGGACCAGTAGCTCCCCGGCCGGCATTGCGGCAGGAGGACGACGGCCTGCACCTGGCCCAGGTAGTGGCGCGCGACGGCGCCCCCCGGCCCCGTCGTCGGGAGGAAGCCGCCCTCGCCGCGCTGCCCGATGCCGTGAAGGAAGATGATGAGAGGCGGGCTGTCATCAATCTTCGCGGGGACGTAGAGCTGATAAGTGTAGTGCGCGGCCTCGACCTCGGCCGTCCGGCCCTCGACGCCCCCGCGCTCTTCGCCGCCCGAAGCCAACGCCCCCGACAGCATCCCCCCCAACACCGACCACAAAGCTTTCCCCATGCCCGCCCCTTCTCGCCTTCCGCAACTGGCTTTTGAAAACCCGCTGCTATTAAAGTGCAGGGGAGTTCCGCTAGTAAAGCCGTCGAGAAGGGCGTGTATGAGCTTGCCTTTGGTTAAAGCGGAGCAGGCGCGACTGCTCCTGCTCGGTGCGCAGGGGCTTCTGGACGACCCGGCGCGCGAGGCTTCCCCCCCGACGCTTCTGGAGCTGGTCGAGCGGATGGGCTTCGTCCAGCTCGACTCCATCAACTTCGTCGAGCGCGCGCACCACCTGACGCTCGCCAGCCGCCTCGACGACTACAGGCACGAACACCTGGCCGCGCTGCTTGAGCGCGAGCGGAGCCTCTTCGAGCACTGGACGCACGACGCGTCGGCCGTCCCGACTCGTTGGTTCGCGCACTGGAAGCCGCGCTTCGTGCGCTGGCGCGAGCGCGCCGCGAAAAACCCCTGGTGGAGGGAGCGGATGGGCGGCGAGCCGGAGCGCGTCATCGCGCACGTCCGCGAGCGCGTCGCGCGCGAGGGGCCTTTGCGTTCGCAGGATTTCGAGAACGAGAGGCCGGGCGCTTCGTCGGCGTGGTGGGGCTGGAAGCCGGCGAAGGCGGCGCTGGAGTTTTTGTGGACGACGGGCGAGCTGATGGTCGCGCGGCGCGAGAGCTTTCAGAAGGTCTACGACCTGACGGAGCGCGTGCTGCCGCGCGTGAGCCGCGCGCCGGCGCCGACGGAGCGCAAGCACGTCGAGTGGGCGTGCGCTACGGCGTTAGAGCGTCTGGTTGTTGCGACCCCGAAGGAGTTGGCGGAGTTCTGGGCGGCGGTGGACGTGGGGCAGGCGCGCGGGTGGTGCGAGGAGGCTTTGAAGGGTGGGCGCGTCGTGCCCGTACTGGTCGAGCCGGCGGACGGGGCGAAGCCGCTGAGGAGTTTCGCGGCGGCGGATTGGGAGAGAAGACTGAACGAACTTCCGGCGCCGCCCGCGAGGACGCGGCTGCTGAGCCCGTTCGACCCGGTGCTCCGCGACCGCGCTCGCGCGCGTCGGCTGTTCGGCTTCGACTACCGCTTCGAGGCGTTCGTGCCGGAGCCGAAGCGGCAGTACGGTTACTACGTGCTGCCCGTGCTGGAAGGCGACCGCCTCGTGGCGAGGGTTGACCCGAAGTTCGAGCGGCGCGAATGTTTGCTCGACGTGCGGCGGGTGTATTGGGAGCCGGGCGTCCGCGTGACGCGGCAAAGAAGCAAGGGACTGAAACAGGCTGTCGAGCGTCTGGCCGGCTTCGTCGGCGCGGCGCGAATCTCGTTGCCCGAATCTTAGCCGACGCCCCTCCCGACACAGAGGACACAGAGAAACACAGAGGGCACAGAGATTTTAATTGACCAATAGGCCGGATGGACTGTGAGAGGTCTGGCCAGAATAGTTCAATCGCCCGCGCCCGGCGCGTGCTTCTCGTCGCCCTCGACGGGGGCGGTCGTGCCTGCGCCGACGGGCCTCGTGTCGGCCGGGCCGCTTATGGTGTCGGCGGCGGTCGTCTCGCCGGCCGTCTCCACGTCTCCGATGTCTCCGCGGTCGGAGGTCGTGGGCTCTTCGTGCGTCTGATTCGTTTCCGTCAACTGTCTCTCCTCACGGGGCGGCTGTGTGCTTCGGTACACTTATTATATCCTGCCGGTCGGCGAAACGGCCGTATGAAGGAGCGGGTTGATGAGGGAGTTGCTTGAAGCATATCCGGTGGTCATCGAGGTGCCGGTCGCGTGGGGCGAGATGGACTCGCTGCGCCACGTCAACAACATCGTCTACTTCCGCTACTTCGAGAGCGCGCGCATGACTTACTTCGAGCGCGTCGGCTTCTGGCGGCACATGGACGAGACGGGCGTGGGGCCGATACTGGCCTCGACGCGGTGCAGGTTCCGCCTGCCGCTCACCTACCCGGACACGGTCTCCGTCGGCGCGCGCGTGCCCGAGATTGACGGCGACCGTTTTCTGATGAAGTACGTCGTCGTCAGCCACAACCACGGCAAGGCGGCCGCCGAAGGCGAGGGGATGATAGTCTCTTACGACTACGGGAAGCTTGCGAAGGCGACGCTCCCGGAAGTTATCAGGCGGCGGATAGATGACCTCGAAGGCCGCTCCCGCAACGAGCTTTAAGTCCTCGATGGGCTCCACGCGCGCAACTCGTCGCGGACGGCGGCGGCAAGCTCGAAGGAGCGCAGGCGGGCCGCGTGGTCATAGATGTGCCCGGACACCATCAGCTCGTCAACGCCCGTGCCCGCGACGAAGGCTTCGAGCCCGCGCCTGACGGTCTCGCGCGAGCCGACGAACGAGTACCTGAGCGCGTGCTCGATGCCCGCCCTCTCTACCGGCGACCAGCGGCCTTCGGCGTCTTCGACGGGCGGCTGCAAGAGTCCCGGCGTGCCGCGGCGCAGGTTGACGAACTGCTGCTGGAGCGAGGTGAAGAGCCTGCGCGCCTCCGCGTCCGTGTCGGCCGCGATGACGTTGACGCAGGCCATCGCGTAAGATTCCGAGAGTGCTTCCGAGGGCCGGAACTGCTGCCTGTAGAGGGCGAGCGCGTGCGTCAGGTAGTCCGGCGCGAAGTGCGAGGCGAAGGCGAAGGGGAGCCCCCGAGAGGCGGCGAGCTGCGCGCCGTAGAGGCTTGAGCCGAGGAGCCAGACGGGGACGTTCAGGCCCGCGCCCGGCACGGCCCGCACCGCCTGCCCCGGCGCGGGCGGCGCGAAGTAGAAGAGCAGCTCGGCCACGTCGGAGAGGAAGTCGTCCTCGACGTTCGCGCGCGCGCGGCGCAGGGCGCGCGCCGCAGGCTGGTCCGTGCCGGGGGCGCGCCCGAGCCCGAGGTCGATGCGGCCGGGGTAGAGCGATTCGAGCGTGCCGAACTGCTCGGCGACGACGAGCGGCGAGTGGTTCGGCAGCATGACGCCGCCGGAGCCGACGCGGATGGTCGAGGTCTTGCCCGCGACGTGGCCTATCAGGACGGCGGTCGCCGCGCTGGCGATGCCGGGCATGTTGTGATGCTCGGCCAGCCAGTAGCGGCGGTAGCCGAAAGCCTCGGCGTGGCGGGCGAGGTCAACCGTGTTGCCGAACGACTCGGCAATCGTGCCGCCCTCCCTGACGGGGGCGAGGTCGAGTACGGAGAATGGGATGCGTCTCGGGTCGCTCATCGGAGTAAAATCAGTTCGGCTGATGACGTATGGGTAGACTTTAACACCTTCCCGCCGAAAGCCATGCACGCCGGGTGACGGTGCCCGCCGGAGGGGTGAGATGGAATCAGTCAGTAAACTTCAGCCGACGCCGCGCGTCCCGCCGCGGCCGCCCGGCCACTGGTTCTGGGGCAACGCGCCCGAAGCCATGGGCGACCCGCTCGCGTTCTACATGCGCGTCTGGCCCGAGCACGGCGACGTGGTGCAGTTGAGCGCGATGCTCGTCTACAAGTGGTATCTGGTCGTGCACCCGGACGGAGTCGAGCGCGTCCTGCAAACGAACCAGGCCAACTACCGCAAGGCGGGGATATTCAAGAAGTCGCTCGGGCTCGTGGTGGGGCGGGGGCTCGTGACGAGCGAGGGCGACTTCTGGCGGAGGCAGCGGAGGCTCGCGCAGCCGGCCTTCCACCGCCAGCGACTCGCGCTCCTCGCGGAGACGATGGCGCGCGCCTGCGCCGAGACGGCCGAACGCTGGGAGCAGACCTTCGCGCGCACGGGCGAGCGGTTCGACGTGGCCGAGGAGATGACGGCGCTCACCATGCGTATCGCCGCCGAGACCCTGTTCGGCGCGGACATCAGCGCCGACCGCCTGCGCTTCAGCCGGGCCCTCAAGGTCGCGCTCGCGCACATCAGCAACCGGATGCGCAACCCCTTCGTCCTGCCCGAGTCCATCCCCAGCGCGCACAACCGCAGGTTCAATCAGGCGCGACGAGAACTGGACGAGATCGTCTTCCGCATCATCGAGGGCCGGCGGCGCGACGCGGCCGACCGCGGCGACCTGCTCTCGATGCTGATGCTGGCGCGCGACGAGGAGAGCGGCGACCAGATGAACGACCGGCAGGTCAAGGACGAGGTGATGACGCTCCTCATCGCCGGCCACGAGACGACGGCCGCGGGGCTCGCATGGACCTGGTACCTGCTCTCCCGCAACCCGCGCGCGCGAGGACTCTTAACGGCCGAGCTGTCATCAACCCTCGGCGGGCGCGCGCCCGCGGCCGAAGACCTGCCGCGACTGTCTTACACGCGCGCCGTGTTCGAGGAGACGATGCGGCTCTACCCGCCCGCGTGGGGTCAGCCGCGCGAGGCGGTCGAGGACGACGAGATCGGCGGGTTCAAGATTAAGGCGGGCCGGCTCGTCCTCGTCAGCCAGTTCCTGACGCACAGGCACCCCGACTTCTGGGAGAGGCCCGAGGAGTTCGAGCCCGAGAGGTTCACGCCCGAGAAGGCGGCCGCCCGCCCGCGCTTCGCCTACTACCCGTTCGGCGGCGGCGCGCGCCAGTGCATCGGCAACCACTTCGCGCTGATGGAGGCGCAGCTCGTCATCGCCGCCCTCGCGCAGAGGTTTTCGCTTGAAGTGCCCGAAGGCTCCGAGCCGGAGCTGGACGCGACCTTCTCGCTCCGCCCGCGCGGCGGCGTGACGGTGACGCTCAAGCGTGGCGCGTGAAAGCTTACGGGTAGCGGACGACCGGGGCGGGCTTCGACTCGGGCAGGGGGATGAGTTCGGCCTCGGTCGCCTTCAGCGTGATGGCTTCGCCGGGCCTGAAGACGAGAAGCCGTCCGGCCTCGTGCGGGCCTTCGCCGCCGGGCAGCTCGACTGAGCCCGTGACGACGTAGGCGGCGCGCTCCTCGTACACGCCCGGCACTTCTAGCCGCGCCCCGGCTTCGATGGGCGGACCCTGAAGCCTTCGGCCAGCTCGTGCTCCCTCGTCGCGACGATTGTTTCAATGCTCATATAGAAGCTCACCCGAGAGGCGCTAAGAAGAATCATTCGGAGGGATGATTTGAACATAACCGAACTGTTCAAGCTAGCAGGCATCGTCATCGTCGTCGTCGGTCTGGCGCTGCGGCTGCGGACGACGCTGGTGGTCGCGGTGGCGGGGCTGGCGACGGGGTTGCTGGCGGGGCTCCCGCTCTTCTCGGGCGTCGGCGTCTTCGAGGGCGTGCCCGTCCTGACGAAGCCGGGGCAGGAGGGCATCGTCAACATCCTCGGCCGCGCCTTCGCCGACAACCGACTGATGACGCTCTTCATCGTGACGCTGCCGGCCATCGGCCTCGCCGAGCGTTACGGCTTGCAGGAACAGTCGGCGCGCTTCATCCGCCGCGTCAGCGCCGCGACCGTGGGCCGCCTGCTCATCACCTACCAGCTCTTCCGCGTCCTGATGGGCATCCTCGGCATCCGCCTGCTCGGCCACCCGGCCTTCGTCCGCCCGCTCGTCTTCCCGATGGCGCTCGGCGCGGCCGAGGCCGAGGCCGGCGCGGGCACGGTCGAAGCCGTCCCCGAAGGTGAGATAGAAAGGATTAAGGCCGGCTCGGCGGCGAGCGAGAACTACGGCAACTTCTACGGCCAGAACCTCTCGCCCGTGCAGGCGGGCATCCTGCTCGTCTACAGCACGCTCGGCGGCCTGGGCTACGCCGTCAGCCTTTGGAGCGTCGTGCTCTACGCGATTCCAATCGCCACGCTCTCTGTTCTAGTCGCGGCGGCGCAGTTCTTACTTTTCGACAGGCTGCTGCGCAGGCGGCTGGCGAAGGCGAGTTGAAAGGGGGGGCCGATGCCGCAGCTCACGACCGTCACGTCCGCCCTCTTCAGCCTCGACGCCGTCTACGTCCTGACGGGCGTCGTGCTCTGGGTCTTCGCGGCGCTCAACTTCCGCGACCGCGCGAACGCGAACCGCGTTGGCAGCGCCCTCTTCTGGCTCATCCTCGGCTCCATCTTCATGCTCGGAAGCCTGATGCCACACTGGCTGACGGGCCTGCTCGTCCTGCTGATGGTCGCGCTCGACGGCGCCGGCCGCGTCGGCCACAGGGCGCGCGCGGGCGAGACGACCAAGTCCGGCCAGGCGCCCGAGAAGGAGCACACGCTCGGCAACAGGATTTTCCTGCCCGTGCTGCTGATACCTCTGCTCGCGCTCGCCTTCGCGCTCGCCTTCCGCTACTTCGGCGGGGACACGAGCCGAGGCGCTCTCGTCGGCCTCGGCTTCGGCGGGACGGTCGCGCTCTTCGCCGGGCTCGGGTTGACGCGAGGGACGTTGCGCGAAGCACTCGAAGAGGGGCGGCGGCTCAACGACTCGATGGGCTCGGTCATCATCCTGCCGCAGCTTCTCGCCTCCCTGGGCGTCATCTTCGCGGCGAGCAAGGTGGGCGACCTCATCGCGGCCGGCATCAAGGGCGTCATCCCCGGCGAGAACCTGTTCCTGCTCGTCGCCGCGAACTGCCTGGGCATGACGCTCTTCACGCTCGTCATGGGGAACTCCTTCGCGGCCTTCCCCGTCATCACGGCGGGCGTGCTCGTCCCGCTCATCGTCAAGCCCTTCGGCGTTGACCCCGCGATGGCGGCCATCATCACGCTCACCGCCGGCTCGACGGGGACGCTGATGACGCCGATGGCCGCCAACTTCAACATCGTCCCGGCCGCGCTCCTCAACATGCGCGACCAGTACGGCGTCATCAAGTTTCAGATACCCTTCGCGCTCACGATGTGGGTGCTGCACGTCCTCGTGCTGTGGCTGTTGATAAGGTTGACGACGGGAGGCAACGCTTGACGGAGACCGCTTACGTCGCGCGCTTCGCGCGGCTCGCGCTCGGGTGCATCGGGAAGGAGTACCCGAACAAGTTGGACCACGTCCTCTCCGACGCCTCGCAGGCGAAGTCGCCGCGCGAGCTGCACCCCGCCTTCTACGGCTGCTACGACTGGCACTCCTCCGTCCACGGCCACTGGCTGCTCGCGCACCTCCTGCGCACGCGCCCCGACGAGCTACCGGAGAGGGAAGCGCGCGAGGCGCTGGCCGCCAACCTGACCGAAGAGAACTTAAAAATCGAGGACGAGTATCTGCGCGACCCCGGCCGCCCCTCCTTCGAGCGCCCCTACGGCTGGGCCTGGCTCTTGAAGCTTCACGAGGAGCTTTACTCCTGGGACGACCCCGACGCCGCCCGCTGGTTCGGCCACCTCCGCCCGCTAGCCGAAACAATCGTCGGCAAATACCTCGACTTCTTCCCACGGCAGAAGTACCCCGTCCGCGCCGGCACGCACTTCAACACCGCCTTCGGCCTCGCCTTCGCGCACGACTACGCCGCGCGGCTCGGCAGGGGCGAACTGCGCGCCCTCGTGGGCGAGCGCGCCCGCGCCTACTTCCTCGCCGACCGCGACTACCCGGCCGCCTTCGAGCCCGGCGGCGACGACTTCCTCTCGCCCGCCCTCGTCGAAGCCGACCTCATGCGCCGCGTCCTCCCGCCCGAAGAGTTCGCCCGCTGGTTCTCGGACTTCCTCCCCGGCCTCGACGCGGGCTCGCCCCCGAACCTCCTCAACCCCGCGGATGTCACCGACCGCGCCGACCCCAAGATCGTCCACCTCGACGGCCTCAACCTCTCCCGCGCCTGGTGCATGCGCTCGCTGGCCGCCGCCCTCCCGCCCGGCTCTCGCCGCCGCGACCTCCTCACAGACGCCGCCCGCCTCCACGCCTCCGCGACCCTCCCGCACGTCACCAGCGGCGACTACTACGGCGAACACTGGCTCGCCACCTTCGCCGTCTACCTGCTCTCGACGCCCGCGCCCTGAGCCGACGCCGGCGCGGGAAATTTTCTGTTGACTGCGCGGGCGGGCGGTCTTATTCTTGGCGGGCTTTCGACAGTTCTTCATCAGTACCCCGGCGCCGCACCATCCGCCGAGCTTCCCGCTCTTACAATCAACATAGTCTTTAGCCTCGGCCGGGCGCCCGTGCGCGCACCCGCGCCCCCTAACCATCAACCGAAGAGCCAGCAGCGAGGAAACATGCTAACCCCCAAGCTACTCCTTCTGACGTTCGTTCTCCTCGGCGTCGCGCTCGTGGCGCCCGACGCCGCCCACGCGCAGGACCTTAAATTCCCCGAGACCGTCAACCTCAAAGACCGCGAGGAGAAGACGCTCACGCCGACCACGATCCCCTCGGGCTGCAAGTTGCAACCCCTGGATAACGATCTCGTCACGTTCACCCCGGCGCCGGACGGCCAGTCCGGCACTCTCAAGGCAAAGGACAAGGGGCTGACGACCACCGGCAACCAGACCACCATCAAGCTGAAGTGCGAGAGAGAGCCGCCGGCCCCGGCCGCCACGCCGGCCGCCACCCCGGCCGAGACCCCGGCCGAGACCCCCGCCGAAGCTCCGGCCGATGCCCCGAAGGAACTGCTGAGCAACAACATCGTCGTCAAGATAGAACCGAAGGCGCTGAACCTGCGCGTGGAGATCGTCAGGAAGACAGAGGGCGGCACGGAGAAGTTCGACCCCATCCCGCCCGACAACACCCTCCCACTGCTTCAGAACGAGGCCCCGCAGGTGCGCGTGGTTTACAACACCAGCAGCGGTAAGGTGGCGATCAATAAAATCACGGTGACGACCGACAGCCCCTCCATCGTTGATGTCGCGCCGGGGGAGCCACCCACCCTGAACGCGCGGAACCTTTCCGACAAGCTGGCCACCCTGACCGTCCAGATTGACGGCGAGCCGGAGCCCCGAGCCGCGCTGGGCTTCAAGGCGAAGGTGCTCGGCACCATCGCCAGCATCGTCGTCGAGAGCGGCCAGGCGCTCTCGCTGCCCGAGGGCGACAGCGTGCCCCTCCGGCTGAAGATGACGGGGCCGAACGGCGAGACGTACAAGCTGAGCGAGCGCCCCGACATAATTATAGGTGATAACCCGCAGGGCATTGTGAACATCTCTACCGATCAGGACTCGGTGGTGCTGACGGCGCTGCCGCTGCCCACCAGTAACACGGGGACCCCCGTGGCGACCGCCGACCGCCCGCGGACGACCATCACGATTAGAACGCCGCGGGGCGTGGGGGGCAAGGAGGTCTCGAAGTCGGTGACGGTCACCATCACCGAGAAGTTCGGCTACATCACCTTCGAGCCGCCGCCGCGCGGCCTGCTCCTCCCGAACGGCACCTTCTCGACGACGGCCATCGTGCGCAACAAGGCCGGGGCGGTCCAGTACGGCCAGGGCGTCGAGTACCAGTTGCAGAACCCAAACGACGCGAAGTGGTTGACGCTGGCGCCCGAGGGCAACAAGCTCAACGTCTACTGGGCCGAGCCGGCCGACAGGAACGAGGCCCGCAACCGCCCCTCGTCGGTAACGGTGAAGGCCACGGCGCGCCCCACCACCGGCGGCGTCATCAACGGCTACGTCTACGTCCGCATGGGCGAGGTCGCCAAGTTCGCCCCCCTCACGGTCAAGGTCAACGTGATGGACCAGCGCACCTCCAGCGACCTCTACGGCGAGGTCATGTCCAACGAGTACTACGTCCTCACCGTCCGCCTCTTCAACAACCTCAAGAACCAGGAGAACGACGAGTTCACCGGCGCCTCCATCCTCGCCTACAGCTCCTCCATCGAGATGGCCGTCGGGATGGAGAAGAAGTTCGACAACGACAGCGACACCGACTTCCCGAACGTCATCGGCAAGGACGCCGCCCGCCGCATCTCGAAGCAGCGGAACGAGGCCGCCGAGAGGACCGCGGAGGAGCAGGCGAAGGCCGACATCGCGGCCGCCGAGTCGGCCTACCAGGAGCTACGCGATGCCACGGCCGCACAGCGCCGGGCCGAGCAGGAGGTCGGGCTCCGGAAGGAGGACGCGTACCGGAAGGTGAGGGACGCCGAGGACAAGCGCGACGCGGCGTCGCGGCTGAGTCGCAGGGCCAAGGCGGCGCGCGCAGACGCCGGCCGGTTGCGCGAGCAGGCCGCGCGGCTGCGGGACCGCGCCGACGAGGCCGCGCGGCTGCTGAGGCGCGCGAGGGAGACGAGCGGGCGCGCGAGCGCGGGTGATGACGCCGAATTGACGGCCGCGGCCATGCGGGCCGAGAGCGACGCCGCCGAAGCGAAGAGGAAGGCTGACACGGCGGCGCGGGAAGAGGCCGCGGCGGACGAGCTCGCCCTCACGGCGCAGCGCGCGTGGGAGCAGGCCGAGGACGAGGCGCGCATGGCGGTCCGTAAGGCCAACGCCCAAGTGGATGCGGTGGGCCTCGCTTACGACAACACGGCCCGCGCGCGCGCGAGCATCGCCCGCGCCAACGAACTGCGCACCCCCATCTCGCAGGCGCTCGCCATGAAGAGCGACCCCGACACCGCCTACGACGACGGGCGCTGGCACGCCGTCACCCCCGCCGACTTCGTGCGCATCACCAGGCCGAAGGAGGAGAAGGATTTCCGGCGGAGCCTGTACACGGAGAAGATTCCCGAGTCCGTCCTGGCGAACCTCAGCGCCCCCGACCACCCGGCCGCGGGCAACGGCGCCGGCAACAGTGGCAACGGCGACGCGGCCGCCGACCGGCCGGCGTCCGAGGAGACGCCGCAGGTCTGCTACAGCGTGACCACCTACCGCCCGTTCACCTTCGAGATGATGGTCAACACCGTGGACCGCAGGGACGGCCGGAGCCGCCGCAACATCGCCTTCAAGATACTTGAGGGCGTCGGCACGGCCACCTCCTTCGTCACCGCGATAGCCGTGCCCGGCCCGGGCAGCGACCTCCCGCTCGGGCTTGAGAAGTACCGCAACCTCTTCATCCCCGGCGCCGACAGGCTCTTCCCGAGCCTCAAGGAGCAGAACCGGCAGAACATCGTCTCGCAGGCCATGAAGGAGATCGAGGAGATACCCTTCGGGTCCGACATCACGCGCGTCATCTTCATCCCGAAGAAGCCCATGCGGGGCATCATCAAGGGGCACGAGACGCGCATCAGCGAGGTCTGCCCGCACTACTTCAAGATAGAGGTCGCCATCGTCAAGAAGGGGGGCTTCGTCGAGCAGGGCACCATCGCGCCCCAGCAGTGACGCGCCCGGTTCCACCGCCCCGCCAGGGTCACGCTCTCTCTGGCCGGCCGCTGACGGGACGACCCGGTTCACTACTTCACTATCTCGAAGTCTATCCACTGCGCGGCCGTGCCCTGTTTTTCCGGCGCGAGGAGGTCGGTGACGACGACCTGTAGCAGGTACTCGCCGGGCACGAACCCCTTGTCCAGTCTGACGCGGGTGCCGGATTGCAGGCTCTTCATGTTGGTCTGTTTGCCGGGGTCGAAGGGGACGGGCGGCCCGGCGTAGACCTGCCGGCCGTCGCGGAAGATGCGCATGCTCATCTCCAACCGGGGCCGACCCGTCGCGCGGTCGAGCCGCGCGTTGTAGACGTTGAGGTAGTGGCTCACCTCCATGCCCTGCCGGAAGCGGCGCACGGCCGGGCTGTCCTTCGGGTCGGAGCCCTTAACCTGCCCCTCCGCCGCGGCGCCCACCCCGAAGTCGCTGGCCTGGAGGACGAGTCCCGAGAGGGCGAGGCGGCCCTTCTTCAGGTCGGGGACTTCGACGTACTGACTGGCCGACCCGAGCTTCTCGTCGGCGGCGTCGCGCACGGCGACGCGCAACTGGTACGCGCCGGGCTTCTTGACGGGGACGCGGATGGCATACACCAGCCCGCCCGAGCGGAGGTCCTCGAACGCCTCGGCCCGCGCGCGCACCGTCTCGGTGCGGTTGACGATGTCTACGAGCGTGCCCCCCTCGCCGAAGGTGAGGGCGAACACGTCGAAGACGGCCTTGTGCCAGCCGTCGGCCTCCTGGGTGAAGCGGAGGTTGCTCACGTCTACGTGCAGGAGGGAGTTGACGGAGAGATTCTGGGCCGAGTCGCCGACGAAGAGCGAGGTCAGGCGCACGGGCAAGTCGCCCGAGGCGAAGGGCGAGGCGAGCGCGCCGATGAGCCTTTGCGTGGGGGTGTTGCGGCCGGGCCTGGACTCCTCGTCGGTGACGCCGAGGAAGCCCGCGCGGGCGCGGACCTGCAACCCCGGCCGCCGCACCTTCACCCTCAGCTCGTTGAAGCGCCTGCGCCCCTTCTCGGGCGCGAAGACGTTCTCGTCGGGGCGGAAGCCTATCAGGTAATAGCCCTGCTGGTCGTCGAGCACGCGCCGGACGCCCTTCCCCAGGTCGTTGGAGTTTTGCACGAAGAAGCCGCCCGTCCCCCGCGCCATATAACCTAAGGGGTCTTGCGAGTCGTGGTAAGACCCCGCCCGCGACGCCATCATCCCCTGAATCGCCTGGGCCGACTGCCCTCCCGTGTTGTCCGCCGCCGTCAGGCCGAGCACCATCACGCCGCGCGGGTCAATGGGGTAGATGACGACCCCGGCGCGATTGGCGAGGTCAACCACGCGGCGCAGCTCTTCTCGTAAACGTAGGTACTTCCCGGGGTCTTTCCGGTCGTACATCTGGAAGCCTTGGGAGAACAGGACGACCGACTTGCGGCCCGGCAACCTTTCCATCGCCCGCGTGAGGAAGCTGAGCGTGCCGAGTGAGGCGACGGTGAAAGCCCGCTCGCGCGTCTCCTTCAACTCCGCGGCGCTCTTGTCACGCTGGCGAACGTCTTCGGCCATCGCCTTCTCGTCCACGCGCGTCTCGCGGCCGCCTTCGCCCTCCCCGCCCTGAGGCTTGGTGCTGCTCAGCGGCCGGGTGAACGGGTCGTCCTCGAAGGGCGCGAGCGAATCAATCCCCCCGGTGCCGCGCGGGTTCCAGCGCACGCCCTCGATGGCGCGGTAGAGGACCCGCTTGTCGGAGGTGAATTGCTGCAACGCCCCCATCCCGGCGCTCGCCCGCACTATGGAGACGAGGTCGCCCGGCTGCATCTGCTCGTCAACGAACCTCTTCAGCGCGCGCCTGACGAAGTCTATGTTCTCCCATGACGTGCTGAGGTCGTCCACGACGAGCGCCACCGTGCGCCGCACCTGGGCAGGTCTGAGGACGGCGGACGGGACGGGCGGGGCGCCGCCGGCGACGGGCGCGGGCGGCGGGGCGGCGTACGCCTCCGGCCCGACCGGGACGAAGCTGGCGTGGGTGATCTCCTGCCGCTTACCCCCGACGAACACCTCGAACTCCTCGGCGCGCAGGTCCGTCACCATGCGCCCCTTGGCGTCTTTGACGACGGCGTCGAACTGCACCAGGTTCGTGGTGATGCGTACCACGTCGCCGTCGTCGTCCGAGTCCGCGGCGGCCGGGGGCGTGGGCTGCGGCTGCGGAGTCGGCTGTTGCTTCGCGGCGGGTTGCTGCTGTGAGCCGGACGTGACGGCCTGCGCCGGGGCGTGGGCGGCCCAAAGGGCGAGCGTGAGCAGTGAGGCGAGGGCTTTCTTCATCGGCTTTCTTTCTGTCAAATGGTGGCCGCGCGGAGACCGCCGCATGATAGTTAAAGGCGGGGCCACACGCCGCTTAAAAATTCTCCGGCGCCGCCCGGAACTCATGGCGAGCTAGTTTCTCCCGTGGTATTCAGTTACCATAAGGGTCCGCTGTTTTCCCGCCCCGTCACAGCCTACTCGACGTAGGCCGGGATGTCACCTTTAGCGTTTCGCACCTTGCAGAGGTTTATTATGAAGATCAAAGTAGCTGTGACTGCTCTCCTCGTGTTTTCGTTGTCCCCCCTGTCGTCCTCACAGACCCCCCAGACTCAGCCCGAGAAACAGGACAAATCCGCCCAGGAAGACGTGGTACGCATCACCACGAACCTGGTGCAGATTGACGTGGTGGTGACGGATAAGGACGGGAAGCAGGTGACCGACCTCCGACCCGACGAGTTCGAGATTTTGGAGGACGACAAGCGCCAGCAGATCACCAACTTTTCGTACGTCTCGGCGTTGGGCCAGATGGCGGCGGTGACGGGCGGGCGGCCCGCCGAGGGGGCCGCCGCGACCAAAGGCCCGGCCGTGCCGCCCGCCCGCCTCAAACGCGAGCAGGTGAGGCGCACCATCGCGCTCGTCGTGGACGACCTCGGCCTCTCGTTCGAGAGCATGGGGTCCGCGCGCCAGGGCCTGCGGAAGTTCGTGGACGAGCAGATGCAGCCGAACGACCTGGTCGCCATCCTCCGCACGAGCGCCAGCGGCGGGGCTCATAATTTCACCTCCGACAAGCGCCAGCTTTACGCCGCCATCGAGCGCGTCCGTTGGTACCCGCAGGGGCGCGGCGGCCTCAGCGCGGCCGGGACCTTCAACGAGCCGACCGAGGGCTCCGACATGCGCGACGTGGTCCAGGCCGCGCAGGAGGCGGAGGAGAGCCGCGCCGGACTCTACTCGGTCGGCACGTTCAGCACGGTCAGCTCAATCGTGCGCGGGCTCGGCCAGATGCCGGGCCGGAAGTCGTTGGTGCTCGTCTCCGAGGCGTTCCGCCTCTTCAGCGCGCAGGGGCGCAACATCCAGGTGATCAACTCCATGCGCCGCCTCGTCAACGACGCCAACGAGGCTTCCGTCTCGATCTACACGGTGGACGCCAGCGGGTTGCAGACGGACGCCTTCGAGGCGTCGGACCAGCCCGCCGCGAGGGCCTACCTCATCGACCCGCAGTTGTTCGCGCTGACGGGCGGGGACCGGAACGCCGTCACGCCGAACGCGCCGCCGCGCACGCTCGACCGCGCCGACAGCCTCTCGGCCCAGGCCGAGAAGGACTCGGGGAATGCCTTCAGGCGGCTCCATTCGATGATGGACCAGCGGCGCGTGGCGCGTAACGAGACGCACACCGTCCTCTCGTACCTCGCCGAAGGGACCGGCGGGAGCTTCGTCAGAAACCGCAACGACATCGGCGCCGGCATCGGCACCATCATGAGTGAGCAGAGCGGCTACTACCTCATCGGCTTCCGCCCGTCCGACGTTACGCCCGACCCGGCGACGGGCCGCCCGCGCCGCCACGACATTACGGTGAAGGTGAAGCGCCCGGGCCTGAAGTGGCGCACGCGGACCGGCTACTTCGGCCTCAGGGACGAGGAGCAGAAGACGAGGCCGCGCACGCGCGACGAGCAGTTGAGCGCCGCCCTCCTCTCCCCCTTCTCCTCGGGCGACGTGGGCGTGAGCCTGACCTCCCTCTTCGGCACGGAGCCGGGGGGCGCCTCGCCTTACGTCCGCTCGCTCCTGCACGTTGACGCGCGCACCCTCACCTTTAAAGAAGCGGCCGGCGCGCGCGCCACCGAGCTCGACGTGATCCTCGTGGCTTTCGGCGGCGACGGCAGGGTGGTGGAACAGGCCAGCTACCCGCAGGCGGTGCGCGCGGCCGACGAACAGGAGTACCAGAGATTGCTGCGCGACGGGCTCACCTACATCTTCAACTTACCCGTCAAGAGCGCGGGCGCCTACCAGGTGCGCGCCGCCGTCCGCGACTCTTCTTCCGAGCGCGTGGGCGCGGCCGCGCAGTTCGTCGAAGTGCCCGACCTCTCGAAGCAGCGGCTCGTGCTCTCGGGCGTCGTCGTGAGCGGGGTCAACCCCGCGGCCGGCGCGGCGCCGGAATCCGACCCGCAGGCCGGCCCGGCGGTGCGCCGCCTGCGCCAGGGGACGATGCTCGACTACCGCTACAACATCTATAACGCGAAGCTCGGCGCCGACGGCAAGCCGCAGCTCCAGACCCAGATGCGCCTGTTCCGCGACGGGCAGCCCGTCTTCACCGGCAAGCTCCTGCCGCTGGACGCGAGCAAGCAGGCCGACGCGAAGCGGCTCGCCGCGGCCGGGCGGCTGCGCATCGGGCCCGAGCTGGTGCCGGGCCAGTACACGCTCCAGGTGACCGTCACCGACGCGCTCGCGCCCGAAGGGCGGCGGACGGCGGAGCAGTGGAGCGACTTCGAGATTGTGAACTGATTCGGACCCGGGAGGGCGGGCGGCGTGGGGGCGGGACAGCTTTGTCCCGCCCCTTTTTCGCGGGATTACTGCGGGGACCGCAGGCTGTCGGCGAGCTTGCGCGCGGCCTCCGCGTCGCCGGCCTCGGGCGCAAGCTGCAAGTAAGAATCGAGGTGCAGGACGGCGCGGCCGCGGTCGCCCCTCTCCTGCGCGAGGCGGGCGAGCGCGAGGTGGGCTCTGGCCGCCTTCGGCTCGTCGAGTACCAGCGAGCGCGCGAAATGCACGGCCGCCTGCTCGCTGTCAGTCTCCAGCAGCGCCCAGCCGAGGTAGAGGTGCGCGGCCCAGTTCGTCTCCTTCAGCCGCACGGCCTCGCGCAACTGGTCGGCGGCCTGCTCCCGCTTGCCGAGCGAGAGCAGGACGATGCCTAACTCGATGCGCGGCTCCGCGTGCTTGGGCGCGAACTCGACGAGCGGCCGGAGCGCCGCCTCCGCCTCGCCGAACTGCTTTTGCAGCCGCAGCTCACGCCCCAGCTCCAGCCGCGCAGCGTAGTACTTCGGGTAAAGCTCAATCGCCGCCTTGAACTCCGAGACGGCCCGCGCCGAATCGCGGTCGGCCGCCGCCTTCATCCCGGCCCGGTATCGTTTGAGGGCGCCCTTCGGAACTTCCGTGTCCACGTCGGCCGCGACCGTCCCCGGCGGGGGGCCTAACTCGATGGACTTGAGCGAGAGGTGGATGATGACGTTCACGGTCTGCGCCGAGGGGACGGACGGGTTCGGCGGCTGGACGGAGACGGTCGTGTAGGTCGCCTCGAAGTCGTCCGTCTCCGCCGTCTCGATGGCGTATTCGCCCGTAGACAGCTGGCCGAACGTGAACTGCCCCTCCGGCCTGGAGAACGTCTCCGTGAGGGGGTGCATCTCGGGCAGGCGCAGGAGCCTGACCCGTATGTTGCGCACGTTCAGGGTGCGCGCCTGGAGGCGTCCCTCGATTCGGTGATAGACCTTCTCGTTCTGCGCCCCGGCGACGGCCGCCAGCGACAACGCGAGGCAGGCGGCCGCGAGCAGCGCCGACACGTCTCTTCTCAGTCCGTGCATAAACTCCCCCAGTCACTAAAAATAAGGGCCTGCCGGATTGCCCCGGCAGGCCCTGCGGAAGAGGGGCATCAGTTCCCCCCGAGGCTTAGAACTGGAAACGCGCCCCGAGCTGGATGACGCGGGACTCGCGCGCGTCGGTGAACCGGCCGAAGGCCGAGTTCGTCAGGGTCGTCTGCAGGGTTGTGAACTGCGTGTGGTTGAGGGAGTTGAACGCCTCGAAGCGGAGTTCGAGGCTGGTCGTCTCGCTGAACTTCGTGTTCTTCGAGAGGATCAGGTCAAGGTTGTTGAGCCCGTTCTTGGCCCGGAACTGGTTGATGCCGGACGTGCCGCGGCGGAAGCAGGTCCCGAGCGTGCAGCCGGCCGGAAGCGTCGCGTTGACGAAGGAGTTGGCGGTGAACATGCGCCCGTTGTTGGCGCGCGGGTCGACGAAGACGACGCCGTTCGGGCCGATGTCGGCCGTGTTGGTGACGCCCGCCGTGCCCCTGATGTCAGAGGAGTTAGCCACCGAGAAGGGCCTGCCCGACTCGGCCGTGTAGATGCCGCCGATGCTCCAGCCGCCCAGCACGCGGCCGGCGAAGCCGTTGCCGGCCACGCCGAGCCACCGGTCAACGGGGAAGTCGTAGATCGAGCTCGCCACGAAGCGGTGCGGCACGTCGTCCGGCGACAGACCCTTGCCGAAGCGGCGGTCGATCAGGTCGAGCGCCCCGCGGTTGGTGTCGGTGCCGGCCGTGTCCGTGATGGACTTCGAGAAGGTGTAGGCAATCTGGAAGAGCAGCCCGTTGCTGTAGCGGCGCTCGAAGTTAGTCTGGAGCGAGTTGTACCAGGAGTTACCCGCGGCCACCTGCATGGAGAGGCCGAGGCCGAAGTCGGGGTTGACGCGGCGGGCGTTGGTGTTGCCGCCCGCGGACGAGGGCGTGAAACGCACCGCGGCCGGGAAGTTCGTCGGGTACGGGATGAAGGTTCCGTACGACGGGTTAACCTGCTCGATAGCGTAGAGCTTACGCCCGCGGTTGCCCACGTAGCTGACGCTCGCTATGTAGCTCCCGAGGAAGCTGCGCTCGAACGTCAGGTTGTACTGGTAGGTGTAGGGCGTGCGGATGAACGGGTCGATGGCGCGCGCCGTGTTGGCGATCCTGACGACGCTGGCCGAGGTGCTGCGCGTGACCGGGCTGACGCCCACCGTCGGCACGCCCGACAGGAACGGGTTCGGGATGGTCGGCTGCGTCAGGTCGGTGCCGGAGCCCGAGACGTTGTTGCCGAAGTTCGGGTACGGGTCGGGCGCGAACGGGTTGGAGAGCGGGCCGCCGACCTCCTCGAAGTAGGCCTCGGAGCTCTGGAAGCCCGGCGCCGTCAACTGCTGGAGCGCCGTGTCGCCGATGATGGCGCCGTAGAAGACGCCGAAGCCGCCGCGGAGGACGCCCTGGCGCTCGCCGAAGACGGACCGCAGGAAGTTGCCCTCGCCGAAGCTGGGCGCCCAGGCGAAGCCGAAGCGCGGGGCGAAGTTGTTCAGGTCGCGGTTGACGCCGCCGTCAGGCACAACGCCGCCGAGGTCCGGATCAGGGTCGCCCGGGTAGAGCAGCCCCACGGGGGCGCGCTGGCCCGCCGGAATCTGGACGATCTGGCCGCCCGCGCCGCGGAGCTGGCCCGAGGTCAGGAGCGTCGAAGCGATGCCGCGCGCGGCGGCCGTCGGGCGGTAGAAGGAGACGCGGTTGCCGCGGTCCGTCAGCGGCCCGACGTACTCGTAGCGCATGCCGAGCGAGAGCGTGAGCGAGTCGCTCAAGCGCCAGTTGTCCTGCGCGAAGAGCGCGCCGGCGAGCTGGCGGAAGTCGCGCTCGCCGTTCGAGCCGAACTGGATGTAGCCGGGCGAGTTGCCGATCAGGAGGTCGGCCAGGTCGTCACCCGTCGTGTTGGCGTCCTCAAACGCACCATAGCCGATGATGGCCTGGTTGATGAAGAGGAACGTCGTGTCCTGCATGTACTTCGTGCCGTCGAAGCCGAACTTTAAGCGGTGGTCGCCCTTCACCCAGCTGACGGCGTCCTGCAACTGGAAGTTGCTGGCGACGCGCGCCTGCGGCCCCTGGAAGGTGTTGCCGAGGCGGAGCCCGCGGTCGTCGAGGAAGATGAACGGCGGGCCGGCGAAGGCCGGGTTGGCGACGAAGTTGGCCTGGAAGCCGATCTCGGCAGGCGTGGTCGCGTTCTTCGGCGCGAAGCTGGGCTGCCCGTTGCGGGCGTAGCCGGCGAGGAACGTGTTAACCAGCGTCGGCGAGAGGGTGTAGGTGTGGCGCACCGCCGTGTTGTAGGTCGTGCGCAGGTCCAGCGAGCCGAAGCCGGGGACGTTCGCGCCGTTCGTCGTCGGGAAGAATGGGAACGGAGTGTCGATTGCCCGGTCGAAATAGCTGAAGGTCACGCCGAGCTGCGTCTTCTGCGTCACCCAGGGGTCAACGCGGACGGTGAGCTGGTCGTAGTTCTGAACCTCCGGGGCCGAGACGGTGGCCGTGCCGGAGGTGCTGGCCGGGATGAAGCCCAGGTAGTAGAGCCCGATGGGGCTGAACTGGGCCTGCGGAATCTGCTGCCTGATGTTGCCGCCCGCGGTCGAGATGATCGGGAAGGGCGAGCCCGTCGCAGGGTTCAGGAGCGGGTCGCCGGCCGGGCGCGTAAAGATGCCCTGCTTCTCTTCGGGCGTCGGCAGGCCGCTCAACTGGATGGTCGAGCCGATGAGCTGGCGGCGCGCCTCGTAGTCCACGAAGAAGTAGGACCTGTTCCTGCCGCTCCAGGTGTAGGGGCCGCCCTCGCCGAAGCGCGGCAGCGTGATCGGGCCGCCGAAGTTGCCGCCGAACTCCTTGCGCTCGAACGGGCGGCGGTAGTCGCAGAGCTCGCGCGAGCGCTGGGCGATGTTGGTCGGGCACTTGTCGGTCTTGCGCAGCGGCGAGTCGCTCGGGTCGTTCTGGTCGAAGAAGCGCGCCGCTGAGAGGAACGTCGGGCGCCAGAAGGCGCGGACGTTGCCGTGGAAGTCGTTCGTCCCGGAGCGGGTGACGACGTTGATGACGGTGCCGGTGTTGCGGCCGAACTCGGCCTCGAAGTTGGAGGTCAGGAGGCGGAACTCCTGCACGGCGTCGGGGCGCGGCTGGACGCCGGTCGAGCCGCCGACGGCGACCTCGTTGTTGTTCGAGCCGTCGAGCTGGAAGTTGTTCTCGACGCTGCGCTGGCCGTTGGCGCGGATGGCGCCGGCCGCGTTCGTCGTGACGCCGGGCTGGAGCAGCGCCAGGTCGAGGATGTTGCGCCCGTTCAGGGGCAGGCCCACGACGCGGCGGTTCTCGACCGTGGTGCCCAGCGTGGGCGTCTCGCGGTCAACCATCTCCTGCGAGGCCGTGACCGTCACTTCTTCCGTGGCGGCGCCGACCTGGAGGGGCGTGTCGAGCTGGAGGTTGCGGTTCGGCTCGACCTTCACCTCGGTGAGACGCGACTCGGCAAAGCCGGTGGCCTGGATGACGATGTTGTAGGTGGCCGGATCGACTTCGAGGAATTGGTAGACGCCTTCCTCGTTGGTCTGCACAGCGCGCAGTTCCTGGTTTCTTGCCACGTCGATAAGGCGCACGTTAGCACCGGGGATGGCGGCCCCGTTAGGGTCCGTCACCTTGCCGCGGATGGTTCCGCGCGTGCCCTGTGCCAGCACGAGGGTGCTCGCGACGAGGAGAAGGCATAACGCGGCGGCAAGCCGTCGCACCCCTCCCCCGCGATTCTCACCCGTGAAGGTGGCCGCTAAGGGTCTGAAAAAACTCATTGACTCCTCCTAAAGAGATGTTAACTGTTAAATGCATGTGGCGATGTGGAAGCGCTTCATGCATCTATTGACGGAAGGGATTCCGCAAAAGATGTAGCAACAATCGTTCCACCTTTCACGCCGCCACATTTAGTGCGTATTGTTAGCTTTACCTCACGCCGCGGCGGGAAAATACAAAAATTTACATTGCGATATTCAATTTTTTGGAAAACCATCCTCGGGCGGGTGCGGCGGCCGTGTCGCGGAAACGGCTCAAGGCGGGCGAAGGGGGTTAACGGAAGCTTCGCGAGGCGGCGTTACCGGAGGGGCTCGCGCCGAACTGCGACGAAAACGGGGATGCCGCGAGCTACGCGGCATCCCCGTCTCTATTCTAACTCCGCAGGTAGGACTCGAACCTACAACCCTTCGGTTAACAGCCGAATGCTCTGCCATTGAGCTACTGCGGATTGGGCGTCCGGGGCGTCGTTGAGGGCGCCGAGACGGGAATTTTTATAGCAGAGGGTTCGCGGGGGTGTCAAACCGGGCCGGCGGCTTGCGCGGGAGGGCGAGTTGGGGGATGATTCGGCGCACAGATTTCCGCCAGCAAGCTCGCTCTTCTATTCAGGCCGAGAGGCCCGCGCCGGAGGATTCAATAAAGCTATGGAGCGCCGCATCACTTCGTGGCACAGCCCCGCGCTGGGGATGGAGATGCCCATCGTCGCCTACGGGCACTCGGGATACCCCCTGCTCATGTTCCCGACCGCCGCCGCCGACTTCCTCGAATACGAGCGGTTCCACCTCGTCGATTCCATCCGCCATCACATAGAGGCCGGGAGGGTTCGCGCCTACTCCATCAACAGCGTCAACCGCTACAGCCTGATGAACGAGCAGGCGCCGCCGCACTGGAAGGCCGAGCTGCTGTCGCGCTACGACCGCTACGTCGCCGATGAGGTGCTGCCGCTTATCCGCCACGAGACGGGCGGGCAGTCGCCGGTGACGACCGGCGCGAGCATGGGCGCGTACCTGTCGGCCAACACCTACTTCCGCCACCCGGACGTGGTGCGCGGCGTCATCGCCATGAGCGGCAGCTACGACGTGCGCCCGTGGTTCGACGGCTACTACGACGACAACGTCTACTTCAACAACCCCGTTGACTACCTGCCGCACCTCAACGACGGCCACTTCCTGCCGCGCCTCCAGCAAGCCGACGCCATCGTCATCCTGACGGGCCAGGGCGCGTGGGAGGCGCCCGAGCGCAGCCGACACCTCTCCCGCATCCTCCAATCCAAGGGCATCCCGCACACGCTCGACGTGTGGGGCCACGACGTGGCGCACGACTGGCCCTGGTGGCGGAAGATGCTGCCGTACTGGCTCGACCGGCTGCTTTAGAAAAAGGGTAAAGGGTGACGGGCGACGGGCGCCGGGTAAAGACGAATTGCTTTACCCGGCGCCCGTCGCCCGTCACCCTTTACCCTTAATTACTGCTGGTCGTCGGTGCCCTTCTTGCCCTTCTTCTTGGGGGCCTCGACCTCGCGGGGGCGCGTGGCGGGCGGGGGCGGCGGGGCCGCGTCGTCGGTGCGCGGGGTGACGCGCGGGCCTGTGTCGGCGGGCTTACGGTCGCCGGAGTCGGAGGAGGCGGGCGTGGTGGCCGTCAGGCCCTCGCCGGCCGCGGGCGGCAGCGTCAACTGTTCGAGCTTGGGCTCGCTGATGTTGACGGGCGCCTGGCCGCGCTCGCCCCCGCCGCGCGAGGCGGCGGTCAGGAAGGCGGCGCGCTCCTCGGCCTGCTCGCGCTGGCGCTGGAGGTGCAGCTCGCGGATGTCCTCGGGCATCTTCGGCGGCTTCTCGAACTGCTCCTTCGGCTTGTCCTTCAGGAAGTCCTTCATGAAGTCGATCCAGATGGGCAGCGAGCCGGCGCCGCCCGTCATGCCGGAGCCGAGGTTCTTCTTGCGGTCCGGGTGGCCGAGCCAGACGCCGGTCACGTAGGTCGGCGTGTAGCCGATGAACCACACGTCCGTGTGGTCGTTGACCGTGCCGGTCTTGCCCGCGACGGCGTGGCCGACCGAGGAGGCGCCGGGCGCGGTGCCGCCGCCCTGCGTGACGCCGCGCATCATGTCAACCATCGTCAGGGCCACGTACTCGCTCATCACCTTGAAGGTCGTCCGCTCCCACTCTTCCAGGGTGTTGCCGTCGCGGTCGAGCACCTTGCGGATGAGGTGCTTCTCGTGGCGGACGCCCTTGTTGGCGAAGGCCGAGTAGGCGGAGACCATCTCGACGAGCGGCACTTCGGTGGCGCCGAGCGCCGAGGGCAGGTAGGGCGCCATCGGCACCGTGATGCCGAAGCGGCGGACCATCTGCGCGCCCGTCTGGATGCCGACCATCTCCAGGAGGTGGACGGCCGGGACGTTCAGGGACTTGGCGAGCGCGATCTTCATCGGCACGTCGCCGTTGCCGGTGGAGCCGTCGAAGTTGTGCGGCGTCCAACTGCCGCGCTTGATGGGCGCGCCCGAGACGACCCCGTCGGGCGTCATGCCCCACTCGACGGCCGCCGCGTAGACGTAGGGCTTGAAGGCCGAGCCGGTCTGTCGGTAAGCCTGCGTCGCGCAGTTGAACTTGTTGCGGTAGAAGTCGTAGCCGCCGACCATCGTGACGATCTCGCCGTTCTTGGCGTTGACGGTCATGATGGCGCCCTCGATGCCGGGCGTCTGCGACAGCTCCACTTTAAGAACGCCCGCGCCCTCGTCAACCTCCTTGACCTTGAACTCACAGAGCAGCCCCGGCTTGAACTCCGCCTTCGGCTGGCGCGGCGTGGCGCGGCCCATGTCCTTGGCGGTGACGACGGCCTTGAAGCCGCCGAAGCTGACCTCGGCCTCGTTGCGCGCGGCGTCAACGCGCCTGACGAGCCCCATCAGGTACTCGCCCGCCTTGAACTTGTCGGCGTACCAGTCGGGGTGGCGGAAGCTGGCGAGCTGCTGCTGGCTGACGGTGATGGAGCCGTCGGGGTTGACGGTGCCGACGGCCTGGTAGGCCGAGCGCCAGCCCGAGTGGCCGCGGTCGTAGTTGCGCAGCCCCTGGCGCAGCGCGTAGTAAGCGTTCTTCTGCGCCTCGACGTTGATGGTCGAGTAGACGGTCAGGCCGCCCTGCGCGACGCGCGTCGAGTACTTCTCTTCGAGGTACTGGCGAATCTCCTCGACCGGGTAGGCGAAGAGCGGCGACGAGTGCTGGAGCGAGGGCGAGTAGGCCGTCTCGTGCAGCTTGATGGGGCGCGTCTTGAGCGAGTCCGCTTCGCCCTGCGAGACGTAGCCGTTGTTCGCCATGAGCTGGATGACGAGGTTGCGGCGCTCGCGGGCGGCCTCCATGTTGACGGTCGGCGAGAGCTGGCTCGGGGCCTTGGGGATGCCGGCCAGCAGCGCGGCCTCGTCGGCGGTCAGGTCCTTGGCCTGCTTGCCGAAGTAGGTCTCGGCCGCGGCCTCGAAGCCGTAGGAGCCGGCGCCGAGGAAGATGTTGTTGACGTACATCTCCATGATCTGCTGCTTCGTGTAGTAGCGTTCGATCTGGAGGGCGACGACCCACTCGTTGACCTTGCGCGTGTAGCTCTGCTCGGGGCTGAGGAAGAGGCGCTTGGCGAGCTGCTGCGTCAGCGTCGAGCCGCCCTCGCGGCTGCCCGTCGTGACGTTCTTCCAGAGGGCGCCGGCGATGCGGATGGGGTCGATGCCGTTGTGGTCGTAGAAGCGCGCGTCCTCGACGGCGAGGATGGCGTTCTTGACGTTCTGCGGTATCTCCTCGAACTTGAGCGGGATGCGCCGCTCCAGGGCGAACTCGCCGATGACCGTCTCGCCGTCGTCGGCGTAGACGCGCGTCACGACGCTCGGGCGGTAGAGCGCCAGCGCCTTGACCTCCTCGGCCGCGCGCGAGTAGTTCAGCCCGTAGGCCATGACGACGCCGGTCATGCCGCCGGCCGTGATGGCGAGCAGGATGACGGCTGGCAGCCAGAAGCGCCGCAGCGTTTGGCGGCGGCGCGGCGCGGGTCGCGTAAGCTTGGAGGACATCTGCAATAAAACCTTTCGTCGGAAGGAACAACAGGCGGGGAGCCTCTGCCCGTCAATGCGGCCGGCGAACGAACCTTCGTGCCACGCGGGCCGTAGCGCGAATTATAACGTAGCCGCGCGCCCGCGCGCGAGGCGGCGCTCGCGGAAGAAGAGGAAGAGCGGCAGGCCGAGTGAGACGCCGACGAGCAGCGTGCAGAGCGCGTGGCCCCACAGGTTCCTCATCCCGAGCCGCCGCCCCTCGCGCCCGATGAAGACGAGTAGGACGAGGCCCGAGATGATGAGGTCCACGCCGAAGAAGGCGGAGATGTCTGTCTGGAAGAGCTGACCGACGAGCAGACGGATGTCGAGCCCGTGCGCGGCGAGGAAGCGGGAGAGGTAGGAGAGGGGAAGGGCGGCGCCGACGAAGGCCGCGAAAAGGTAGAGCCACTGCATGAAGGTCTCTCCTGCCTGCGCCCCGTCAGCCCGTGACGGCCAGTTGAAGGACCGGGGTGAGCAGGGCGATGCCGAGGAAGACGGCGCCGAGGACGGTGAAGATGATAGAGACCAGGTAGAGGCTGGAGCGGCCCGCCATGCGCGCGTCTTCGGGGCGCTGGCGGTGGTAGCGTATCCGGACTCGCTGGCCGACGGTGTAGCTCGGCGGCCGACTGGCCGTGTGGTGGACGAACTGCCGCGGCACGCCGTCGGCCGCCGTGTAGCCGACGACGGGCGCGTAGATGGTGCTGCCTTCGTCCTCCCTCTCCTCCAGCCGGACGACCTGGCCGTAAGCCTCTACCGACTCGCGTATGAAGCGGCGCGTCCGATGCCGGAAGTACAAGGCCGCCAGCAGCGAGAGCGCGCCGAAGGCGCCAAAAGTGATGGAAAACAGCAGGGCCTTTAGGATTTGCAGAATCGTTTCCATCCGAAGCCTCCGCCGTCAGCTTTTACCGCCCCGCGCGCGAAAAGGCAAAGGATTTTCGGGGCCGCGTTTGGCGCGCCGGGGCGGAGCATCTATAATGCGGGTGGTGCATCTAAAGTGGTGCACGTTTGAGGGGGCGAAAGGTCTCGACAGGGGCCTGGATCGTCGAACGGATGCATGCCGGGCGTTCTATGCGGCTCGTTAAAAAGCGTAGAAAACACAACTGCCAACTCTAACGAGTTAGCCCTCGCTGCCTAAGTTATCTTAGGACTCTAGCGAGCGTCTCGCCGCCAGTTGCTCAAGCGAAGCGGGCCGAGGCGTGACTCAGTTGAGCTGGCCCTCCGGATGTGCTCAGGTCCGGCGGGCGAGAAAAATCTGGGCTAGTTGCCGGCGGGGTCTTCGACGTTTCACTGACCCGCGGGCGGCGAACGTGCCGGAGTAAGACCGGCGCCAGAGAAGCGTCTAAGCATGTAGATTCCGGCGGCGTCGGCCTTTGGACCCGAGTTCGATTCTCGGCGCCTCCATCGGGCAGTCAATTAAGAGGGGCAGGGCGGCACAACTCGTGTGGCCCTGCCCCTCGCCCTTTCCGGCGGCCGTGTAATCTTCGGGACCGCCGTGTGTCCGACAAGCGTGCGCACCCGTACAGAGGGCGGGCGGGGCGCCTCGTGACAACCCCCGCCCTATCTCACGCGTTCCGAAAGACTAAGCGGCCACCCGGCCCGCCCGCCCGGCGTCCCGCGAATTGGCATCTGGCTTGCATTTTCGTACCGCGATGAAACAAGACAGAAGGAAAACTTTGGCGGGAGCGGGCCTCGCGGCCGCGCTCCTCTGGTGCGCGGCGGCGGCGCTGCCCGGCGTCGCCGCGCAGACGCTGGCATCCCGGCGCGCCCTGCTGTCGGCGCAGGACGCGCAGAACGTCGGCGCCTTCGAGAAGCGCGTGCGGGACTACGTGGACATGCGCGAGCGGCTGGAGGCCGAGAGGCTGCCGAAGCTCTCCAAGGACGCCAAGCCCGAGGAGATAGAGAGGCACAAGGCGGCCTTCCAGGAACTGGTGAGGTCGGCGAGGGCCGGCGCGAAGCAGGGCGACATCTTCACGCCCGAGGCCGCGAAGCTCATCCGCGCGCTAATTAGGGACGAGTTCAGGGGCCGCGAGCGGGCCGAGCTGCGTGAGGAGGTCTTAGTCGAGGCCGAGAACAAGGCCGTGCCCACGCGCGTCAACTACCCTTACCCGGAGACGCAGGAGCTTCTGGAGATGCCGCCCACGCTCCTGCTCCGGCTGCCGCAGCTACC
>DATHBF010000528.1:0-8481 GCA_035296285.1 Pyrinomonadaceae bacterium
GTCGCGCAGCCGCACGTCGGCGCGCCTGGTTATCACGGGCGCTATGCGCGAGACGCCCAGCTCCGTCGCCTTCTGCACCACGAGGTCAAACTTCTCGCCCTTCAAGAGCGCCACGGCGAGCGTCAACTCCAGCGGCGACTCCGGGCTCGGCGGCTCGGCCCGCGCGCGGACCTCCAGCACGGCCCCCGCGCCGCGCCCGCCCGACTCCGCCAGGACGCAGGCGAACTCGCGCCCCTCGCCGTCGAACACGTAAGCCTCGTCGCCCGGCCGCAGCCGCAGCACGTCGCGCAGGTGCCGCGTCTCGTCGGGCGACAACGAGACCCGCCCGGCCCCGTCCGCGAAAGCTTCCGGCGGCGCGTAGAACCTTCGTCTGGTCATACGATGAATCTAAACGGCTATCGCCACCCACTCGCCGTCGGCCGTCACCTCGCAGCCGGCGGCGCCGAGTTCGCGGAGTCGCGCGAGCACCGCCTCGGCCTGCGCGTCGAGGATGCCGGAGAGGACGAGGCGTCCGCAGGTCGCGCCGATAAGAGAGGGCAGGAGCGGGAGAATCACGTCGGCCGTCAGGTTCGCGCAGACGAGGTCGGCCGAGCGCGTCGCCTCGCCCACCGAGCCCACCCAAAAATTGATACTGTCGGCGACGCCGTTGAGCCGCGCGTTCTCGCGCGCCACTTCGACGGCCAGCGGGTCCGTGTCGCACGCCTCGACGCGCGCCCGCCCGTCGAGCCTGGCGGCGGCGATGGCGAGAATCCCCGTCCCCGTCCCCACGTCGAGGAAGCTGCCGCCGCGGAAGTGCTTCTCTATGGCGGCGAGGCAGAGCCGCGTCGTCTCGTGCGTGCCCGTGCCGAAGGCCATGCCCGGCTCGACACGTATGACGACGCGGCCCTCGGGCTCTTCGACCTCGCTCCACGGCGGGGCGACGACGAAGCGCCCTGTCTCGACGGGCTTCCAATTCTTCTTCCACTCGGCCAGCCAGTCGCGCTCTTCAACTTCGCGCAAAGCCAGCCCGCGCACGGCTGCCGACGTGAGCCCGTAAATGCCGAGCGCATCTCTGAGGGCGTCGCGCACGCGCCCGACGTGCGGCTCCGCGTCGAAGTAGCCGGCGACCGAGACGAGCCCGTCCGCCTCGCGGCCCGCGCGCTCCTCCGTCCCCAGCGCTCCCGCCTCCATCAGCGCGTACTCGACGGCCTCTCGCGCCCGCGCCTCAATCGTCACGTCAACGGCAAACCACATGCTCGTGAACTTACGACTTGCGTCCTTTCTTTTCTTCTATCCCCATCTCGTTCAGCGCGCGGGGCGAGTTGCGCCAGTCCTCTTCGACCTTGACGAAGAGCTGGAGGAAGACCTGGTGGCCGACGAGGCGTTCGATGTCCTGGCGGGCGGCCGTGCCGATCTCCTTGAGGCGCTCGCCGCCCTTGCCGATGATGATGCGCTTCTGCGAGGGGCGCTCGACGTAGATGGCGCAGTAGATGCGCGCCAGCCCCTCGGACACCTCCTCGTAACGCTCCGTCACGACGGCCGTCACGTAAGGCAGCTCCTCGCCGGTGACGCGCAGTATCTTCTCGCGCACCATCTCGGCGACGATGACGCGCACGGGCTGGTCGGTCAGCTCGTCCTCCTCGAAGATGGGCTCGCCCTCGGGAAGGTTGCGGACCAGCTCGCGCGCCAGCTCCTCGAAGCGGTCGCCCTTGCGGGCCGAGAGCGGGAGCACCGCGCGCCACTCGTGCTGCTGCGAGTACCACTCGATGAGCGGGAGCAGGCCGCGCTTGTCGGCTCTCTTGTCCGTCTTGTTGAGGAGAAGCACGGCGGGCTTCTCCGACTGTTTGACCATGTCGAGGACGAAGCGGTCGCCGTTGCCGGTGGGGGCCGAGGCGTCGCGGATGAGGCAGACGAGGTCCACGCCTTCGAGGGCGTCGTGGACGGCGGCCATCATGCGGCGGTTGAGGAGGTAGCCGGGCTGGTGGACGCCGGGCGTGTCCACGAGAACGATCTGGCCGTCGGGGCGCGTGATGACGCCGCGAATCTGGTGGCGCGTCGTCTGCGGCTTGTTCGAGACGGCCGCGATCTTCTCGCCGACGAGCCGGTTCAGAAGCGTGGACTTGCCCGCGTTCGGCCTCCCGACCAGCGCCACGTAGCCGCTGCGGTAAGCTTCCTCCCCCGCCGTCTCCCGCTCTTCTTCCATGTTCATCGCGCCGTCACTTCGAGCGTCGCTTCGAGCATCTCGGGGTCGGCCGAGCTGCGGCCGGCCATGACCTTGAACGCGCCCGGCTCGACGACGAAGCGCATCGAGTCGTCGTAGAAGCCGAGTTCGGCGGGCGTGAGCTTGAAGGTCAGCGCGCGGCGCTCGCCCGGCTGGAGCGTGACGCGGCGGAAGCCTTTCAGCTCCTTGACGGGCCGCACGCGCGAGCCCACCACGTCGCGGATGTAGAGCTGCACCACCTCGTCGCCCTCGCGCCGCCCCGTGTTCTCCACGTCAACGCTCACGTCAATGCCGCCCGAAGCCGGGATGCGCGGCGCGCTCAGGCGCAGGTTCGAGAGGCGGAAGGTCGTGTAGCTCAGCCCGTGGCCGAACGCGTAGAGCGGCGGGACGGGCACGTCCAAGTACTTCGACGTGTACTTCTCGTTCGTCGGGGGCCGGCCCGTCGCCGTCTGGTTGTAGTAGAAGGGCTGCTGGCCGGCGGCGCGCGGGAAGGTGACGGGGAGCTTGCCGCCCGGGTTCGTGTCGCCGAAGAGGGCGTCGGCGATAGCGGGGCCGCCCTGCGTGCCCGCGAACCATGTCTCAAGGATGGCGGGCGAGTTCTCGGCGACCCAGCCGATGGAGAGCGGCCGGCCGTTCATGAGGACGACGACGTAGGGCTTGCCCGCCTGGTGGATGGCCTGGAGGAGTTCCAACTGACGGCCCGGCAAGTCTAAGGAGGTGCGCGAGGCGGCCTCGCCGCTCATGTCGGCCGTCTCGCCGACGGCGACGATTGTCACGTCGGCCTCGCGCGCGGCGAGCACGGCCCGCCCGAAGGAGTCGGCGGCCACGGGCGTCGTCGCCAGGCGTGCGGGGTCTATGTCGCCCGCGGCGGCGACGTTCGTCCCGCCCGCGGCGCTCGGGTTGGGAGGCGGCGCGTCGTAGTTGCCCATCACGCCGCGTCCGTCAATCGCCACGCCCTTCTCGTGAAGCACGCGCGTGCGCGGCGAGACTTTCGACCTGACGGCCTGTAGCAGCGTCACGGCGTCCTGCGGCCGTCCGTCGCCCGACCACGAGCCGATGATGGCGCGCGGGTCGTCCGAGAGCGGGCCGACGACGGCGATGGTGCGCACGTCCTTCCTCAACGGCAGCGTCTCGCGCTCGTTCTTCAAAAGCACGAGGGAGCGGGCCGCCACCTCGCGCGCCGCGCGCAGGTTCTCGGCGCTCAGGAGGACGGACGACTCGCGGGCCTCTTCGACGTAAGGGCGCTCGAAGAGGCCCGCGCGGAGCTTGATGCGGAGGATGCGGCGCACGGCCTCGTCAACTTCGGCCACGTTGAGCTTGCGCCCGCGAAGCAACTCCGCGCCGTGCTGGTTGTAGAGGCGGCCGACCATCTCCATGTCCACGCCCGAGGAGAGGGCGAGGCGGGCGGCGTCGGCGCCGTCGGCGGCGTAGCCGTGCGGAATCATCTCCGACACGGACGTGTAGTCGCTGACGACGAAGCCTCGGAAGCCCCACTCGTCTCGCAAGACCTTCGTCAGCAGGAAGCGGCTGCCGGAGGCGGGGACGCCGTTCACGTCGTTGAAGGCGCTCATCAGCGTGGCGACGCCCGCGTCCACCGCCGCCTTGAAGGGCGGGAGGTAGACCTCGCGCAACCGCTGCTCGCTCATGTCGGTCGTGTTGTAGTCGCGTCCGCCCTCGGCCGCGCCGTAGGCCGCGAAGTGCTTGGCGCAGGCGACGACGCGGTCCGGGGCCGAGAAGTCCGGCCCCTGGAAGCCGCGCACCCGCGCCCGCGCGAACGCCGAGCCGAGGTAGGTGTCTTCGCCCGCGCCCTCGGCGATGCGGCCCCAGCGCGCGTCGCGCGCCACGTCAACCATCGGCGCGAAGGTCCACTGGACGCCCGCCGCCCTCGACTCCTGCGCGGCGACGTAGGCCGAACGCTCCGCGGCCGCGGGGTCCCAGCTCGCCGCCTCGCCCAGAGGGATGGGGAAGATGGTCCGGTAGCCGTGTATCACGTCGAAGCCGAAGATGAGCGGAATCTTCAGCCGCGACTCCTCGACGGCCGCGCGCTGCAACTCGTTCGCGTTGCGCGCGCCGCGCACGCCCAAGGTCGAGCCGAGGCGGCCCGCGCGCGCCGCCTCCAGCAGATCGGAGTTCGCCTTCCCGTTTACGTCGCCGCCAGACTGCTGCAACTGCCCCAGCTTCTCCTCCAGCGTCATCCGCGCCAGCAGCGCCTCCACCCTTCGTTCGATGTCGGGCTGACGCCGAACAGGCGCGCGCCCCCTCTGAGCGCGCGGCGCTCTCCCTTGCGGGCTCGCTTCAAGTGGCAGCGCCGACAGCATGACCGCGGCGGCGAGCAACAGTTTCGCGTGCTGCGCGAGTTTCATCACGGCCTCCACCTTCACCCTTCGCCTCTTATTTGGTCGCCGCCTCGCCGTTGAGGCGCATGATCTCCAGGGTCATCTCGGCGGAGGCGTACATGTCTTTCACGTCGAGCCACTCCTTGACGGTGTGGATGGCGCGCATGCCGGTGCCGAGGTTGGCGCACTCGATGCCGAGCTTGTTGAAGATGTTGGCGTCGCAGCCGCCGCCCGAGGCGAGCGTCTTAACGTCCAGACCCATGCGCGTGGCCGCCTCCTTGACGAGGCGGACGACGCGCGAGTCGTCCGACACGTCCATCGCGTAGTACTCGCGGTTGACGTGCGCCTCGACGCGGCCGCGCGTCGTGACGCCGTCAACCGTCACCTCGTAGCGGGCGGCGGCCTCCTCCAGACACTCGACCATGTGGCGGGTCTGGGCTTCGAGCTTGGCGTCGTCGAGCGAGCGGGCCTCGCCGCGCAGCGTCACGAAGTTGGTGATGATGTTGGTGGCCTCGCCGCCGCGGATGACGCCGATGTTGGCGGTCGTCTCGTCGTCGATGCGGCCGAGCTTCATCGAGGCGATGGCCTCGGCGGCGATGCGGATGGCGGAGATGCCCTCTTCGGGCGCGACCCCGGCGTGGGATTCGAGGCCGTAGATTTTGAACTCGAAGTGGTTGGCCGACGGCCCCTTGGTGAAGAGGAAGCCGGGGTCGTCCGAGTCGAAGACCAGCCCGTAGCGCGCGCGCAGGCGCGAGGTGTCAACGTTCTTGGCGCCGAGCAGGCCGACCTCCTCGCAGATGGAGAAGACGGCGTCGATGGGCGCGTGCGGGATGTTCTGTTCCTGTAGGCAGCGGATGACTTCGATGATGACGGCGCAGCCCGACTTGTCGTCGCCGCCGAGGACGGTGGTGCCGTCGGAGCGGATGATGTCGCCTTCGACTACGGGCCTGACGCCGCGGCCGGGGACGACCGTGTCCATGTGGGCGCTCATCATGATGGCCTCGGCGCCGGGGAGGGTGCCGGGGAAGCGGGCGATGACGTTGCCGGAGTTGCCGCCGACCTTGCTCCCGGCGTCGTCTATCTCGACCTCGGCGCCCATCTCCTCGCAGTACTGCTTGATCCTTTGCGCCACCTCCCGCTCCTCGCGCGAGACGGAGTCGATCTGGACGAGTTCGAGCAGAAGGTTCTTGATGCGTTCCTGGTTAATCATGCAAGTCTCCTCGGAAGAAGCGGCCCGACGCCTCGGAACTTAAAACGATAGAAGGGGCGGTGAGCGGCCATCCTACTACAGCCGGCCGCGCCGTTGCCAGATGCGCGCGCGCTAGAGGCTGACCCGGTCGAGCGCGCGTTGCAGCTCGTCGCGCTTCGCTTCGAGCAGCGCGTCCGAGGCGTCCGGGGGGACGCGGATGGGCGGGGCGATGCGGACGGTGGCGCGCGTGAAGGGCATGGGGAGCTGGAGGCGGTCCCAGCTCTTAAGCGCCCAGCGGCGCTCGGCGTTGACGGCGAAGGGGAGGACCGCCTGGCCGGTCTTCTTGGCGAGCAGGAGGGCGCCGGTCTTGGCGACGCGGCGCGGGCCGCGCGGGCCGTCGATGGTGAAGCCGGCGGGGCAGCCCCCGCGCACGAGCCGCGCCATCTCGACCAAGGCGCCTACGCCGCCGCGCGTCGCCGACCCGCGCGCCGCGCCGTAGCCGAACCGCTGGATGAAGCGGGCGATGTACTCGCCGTCGAAGCTCTGCGAGGTCATGACGACGATGCGGCGGCCGCGCCAGAAGTAGGTGGAGAGGAAGATGGAGTCGTGCCAGGCCGTGTAGATGGGGAGCGCGCCGCCGCGCGCGGCCTCCTCCCAGTGCTCCCACCCCTCGACGCGGAAGCGGACCGTCGAGCCGACGGCGCGGATGGCGAGGTAGAAGGCGAGGTCGGCGGCCCGTATCAGCAGCCGCTCCTTCAGTGTGTAGCTTGAGAGGTCGGCGAACCTGTAGGCGCGCGCGACCCTCCCGCCGTCTGCCGTCGTCAGCATAAGCATCTCGCCCGGGCGCCGAGTCTAGCAAAACGGCGGAGAGTAGTCAGTCGGCGCCCGCCTGCTGTATATTTGGGAAACCCCGCGCCGGATGGCTTCGTACAGCGTTGGCGGAAAGTTTTGAACGCTCGCGACACCGAAGCTTTTCGCGCCCTCCCTGGTTTTCAAGGCTTACACGGACACTTGCGCTGATGGACGGACGACGGATACTCATCGTCGAAGGCAATAGTGAACTCCGCACGGTGCTCGCCGGGGCGCTGGCGGAGATGGGCCACAAGGTCGTCACGGCCTCCGACCGCGCCGAGGCCGTCGGCCGCGACGACCTCGAAGAGTTCGACCTCATCATCTCCGACCTCGCCGAGTACGCCGACTCCGGCGTCCAGATCGTCTCGGAACTCAAGCGCCAGCGCCTCTTCGTCCCCATCGTCGTCACCAGCGAGGAGGCGCAGCACGCCGGCATCGTCAAGGCTTTCAAGCTCGGCGCCACCAACTACGTCCGCAAGCCCTACGACAAGGAGGAGCTGCGCGGCATCGTCGAGAAGACGCTCGGCTACAAGCTCCGCTTCGTCGAAGACCTCAAAGTCCTCCCCTTCGTCCGCGAGCACATCGAGTTCGAGCTGCCGAGCGACCTCTCGCTGATGAACGGCGTGCTGCACTACCTCATCGAGCGCGTCGCGGCGCTCGGCGTCATCAAGCCCGACACGTCGAACCTCTTCATCGCGCTCGACGAGGCGTTCGTCAACGCCGTCAAGCACGGCAACCGGTCGGACCCGACGAAGCTCGTCCGCATCACCGCCGACCTCTCGGCCCGCGAGGCGCGCTTCTCCATCGAGGACGAGGGCGCGGGCTTCGACGTGAAGGCCATCCCCGACCCGCTCGACCCGGCCAACCTCTTCAAGACCTCGGGGCGCGGCGTGCTGCTCATCTACAACATCATGGACGAGGTCGAGTACAATGAGCGCGGCAACCGCCTGACGATGGTCAAGCGGCCCGAGAGCTCGCTCGACGCCGAGCTGACCAAGGCGCTCTCGCCCAAGAAGGATGACCAGCCCGCCACCAAGAGTTGAGAGCCGACGCCGCGCCGCCTGGTACAAGTTCCGCCTCCCCGTCCTGCTCGCCGCCCTCTTCGCCCTGCTCCTGCTGACGCACCTGACGCTCCTCGGCCTCCCCTACTACTGGGACGAGGCCGGCTACTTCATCCCGGCCGCGCGCGACATCTACCGGGACGCCTCCTTCATCCCCCACTCGACGCTCTCGAACGCCCACCCGCCGCTCGTCATGGCCTACCTCGCGCTCGCGTGGAAGCTCTTCGGCTTTCACATCGAAGTCGCACGCGGGGCCATGCTCTTCGTCTCGGCGCTCGCGCTCACGGGCGTCTTCCGCCTCGCGGAGCGCGTCTCGAACGCGAGGGTGGGAATCGCCACGGTCATCTTAACGGCCGTCTACCCGGTCTTCTTCGCGCAGAGCTCGCTGGCGCATTTGGACATGGGCGTGACGGCGCTCGTCGTGTGGGGGCTCGTCTTCTACCTGCCGGCGCGCGACGGTGAGGGGGAGGCTGTCAGGCGCGCGGCGGCCGTCGCGCTCTTCGCGCTGGCGGCGCTGGCGAAGGAGACGGCGGTGCTCGTGCCGCTCACGCTCTTCGGGTGGGAAATCATTTGCCTTCTCGCGCGGCGCAGGGAGAAGCTGGCGAAGGTCGTCTGTTTGGACGCGCGGCGGCGCGGCGTGCTCTGGTCGGCGGCGCTGCTCGCGGCGTGCGTGCCGCTCGCGCTCTGGTTCGCGTACCACCGCGCGCGGACGGGCTACACGCTGGGGAACCCGGAATACTTCCGCTACAACGTCGAGTCCACGCTGAACGCCGCGCGCGTCCTCGAAACGCTCTGGCGCAGGCTCGGCCACGTCACCTACCACATGGACCTTTGGGCGCTGAC
>DATHBF010000529.1:0-5870 GCA_035296285.1 Pyrinomonadaceae bacterium
GGGCATCCAAACCGTGCCCGAGTGCCGTATAAATTTTCAAATCGCTCACCGCGGTCGGCCGGGCGGCGCAGGTTCGAGGGGTTTCGGCGGGAGCGACAAAAGGCGCCGGATAGGTTATTATCGGCGCCGGAGGCGTAGAAGAGATTTGAGTTCCACAGCAAGACAACTAATTTTTTGGGTGCTCATCCTGGTCGGCGCCGTGATGCTTTATCAGTTCGTCGTCAATAAGCAGACCGGCAAACAGCAGGAACGGAACATCTCGGAAATCGAGTCCATGATCTCCGCCGGCAAGATCGATAAGGTGACGATCAAGCAGACCGAGGTGGTCGCCGTCGAGAAGGGCACGAAGACGGAGCTGCGCGCCGAGCTGGGCAACGCTTTCCGCCAGCGCGACCTGATGAACCTCGCCAGCGATAAGCAGGTGCCCTACGAGGACAAGACGGCCGCCGGCAACAGCATGCTCTGGTCGCTGCTCGCGTGGTGGGGTCCCGTCCTACTGCTCGTCGGCTTCTGGATCTTCATGCTGCGCCAGATGCAGTCGGGCGGCAACAAGGCCCTCTCCTTCGGCAAGTCGCGCGCGAAGCTCCTGAACAACCAACAGAAGCGCGTCACGTTCAAGGACGTGGCCGGCGTGGACGAGGCCAAGGAGGAGCTTCAGGAGATCATCGAGTTCCTGAAGGAGCCGCAGAAGTTCCAGAAGCTCGGCGGCCGAATCCCTAAAGGCGTCCTCCTCGTCGGCCCCCCGGGCACGGGCAAGACGCTTATGGCGCGGGCCGTCGCGGGCGAGGCCAACGTGCCGTTCTTCTCCATCTCTGGCTCGGACTTCGTCGAGATGTTCGTCGGCGTCGGCGCCTCGCGCGTCCGCGACCTCTTCGAGCAGGGCAAGAAGAACGCCCCCTGTATCATCTTCATCGACGAGATTGACGCCGTCGGTCGTCACCGCGGCGCGGGCCTCGGCGGCGGCCACGACGAGCGCGAGCAGACTTTGAACCAGCTCCTCGTCGAGATGGACGGCTTCGAGTCGAACGACGGCGTCATCATCATGGCCTCCACGAACAGGCCCGACGTGCTCGACCCGGCGCTGCTCCGCCCCGGCCGGTTCGACCGCCGCGTCGTCGTGCCCCGCCCGGACGTGCGCGGCCGCGAGGGCATCCTCAAGGTCCACACGCGCAAGATTCCGCTGGGCGAGGACGTGGACGTGTCCGTCATCGCGCGCGGCACGCCCGGCTTTACGGGCGCAGACCTCGCCAACCTCGTCAACGAGGCGGCGCTGAACGCGGCTCGCTACAACAAGAAGATCGTCAACATGGCCGACTTCGAGCTGGCGAAGGACAAAGTCCTGATGGGCGCCGAGCGCAAGTCAATGGTCATCACCAACGAGGAGAAGCGCGTCACGGCCTACCACGAGGCCGGCCACACGCTCGTCGGCCTGAAAGTCCCGAACGCCGACCCCGTGCACAAGGTGACGATCATCCCGCGCGGCATGGCCCTCGGCGTCACGCAGCAGTTGCCCGAAGGCGACCGCCACAACTACACGAAGGAATACCTCCTCGGCCAGATCGCCATCCTGATGGGCGGGCGCATCGCCGAAGAGACCTTCCTCGGCAACATCACGACCGGCGCCTCGAACGACATCGAGCGCGCGACCGAACTCGCCCGCGCGATGGTCTGCGAGTACGGCATGTCGGACCTCGGCCCGCTCACCTTCGGCAAGAAGGAGGAGCAGATCTTCCTCGGCCGCGAGATTTCGCAGCACCGCGACTACTCCGAAGACACGGCCATCAAGATTGACCAGGAGGTCAAGAAGCTGGTCGGCGAGCAGTACGAGCGCGCGCGCCGCATCATCGAGGACGAACGCGAGACGATGATCCGCCTCGCCGAGACGCTCCTCGACCGCGAGACCCTGGACGCCGTCCAGATTCGCCGCATCATCGCCGGCCTGTCGCTCGACGACGACGGCCCCTCGCCCAACAACGACGACCAGGGCCGGCCGCAGCTCAAGGAGCCCGCGGCCAACCCGCTCAAGCCGATCCTGCCGCCAATAACCGGCAGCAACCCGGCCACGGCCTGAGCCTCGGAAGCCGAAAGTAGAAAGGCGGAAGGCAAAAGTGAAGACGCGCTCTTTACTTTTGCCTTCCGCCTTTCTACTTTTGCCTTATGATTCGTGAGTGGAAAATCGGCCGCCGCTCGCTTGAGTACGGCGGTCGGACGCTCGTGATGGGCGTCCTTAACGTGACGCCCGACAGCTTCAGCGATGGCGGCGAGTTTTCCGACCCGCGCAGGGCGGTCGAGCGCGCCGAGGAGATGGTCGGCGAGGGCGCCGACATCATTGACGTGGGCGGCGAGTCCACGCGACCCGGCGGCGTTCCCGTCTCCGAAGAGGAGGAGACGAGGCGCGTCGTGCCCGTCATCGAGGCCGTCGCGGCGCGCGTCCCCGTGCCCCTCTCGGTTGACACGACGAAGGCTTCGGTCGCGCGCGCGGCGCTCGCGGCGGGCGCCGAGATAGTCAACGACATCTCCGGCCTGCGCTTCGACCCGTCGCTCGCAGACGTGGCCGCGGGCGTCGGCGCCGGCCTCGTCCTCATGCACTCGCGCGGGCGTCAGGCGACGCTGCACGCGCTCCCGCCCGTCAGCGAGATCATGCCCGAGGTCGTCGTCTCGCTCCTGCAAAGCGTCGCCGAGGCCGTCAGGCGCGGAGTCGCGCGCGAGTCGGTCGCCGTTGACCCCGGCGTCGGCTTCGGCAAGAGCCCCGAGCAGAACGTCGAGCTGGTGGCGCGCGTCGCCGACTTCGCCGCGAGCTTTCCGGAGCACCCACTTCTCGTCGGCACCTCACGCAAATCCTTCATCGGCCGCCTGCTCGGCGGCGCGCCCGCCGACCGTCGCCTCCACGGCACGATGGCGACGGTCACGGCGTCCGTCCTCGGCGGCGCGCACGTCGTCCGCGTTCACGACGTGCGCGCCGCCGTCGAGACGGTCAGGGTGGCCGACGCGATAAAGGCTGCCTCGCTTGTCACGCGCTGACGCTTTGTCGTATCGTGCAACTTCCCGTTCCGAGGTGACGCCCGCATAAGGTGAACAATCGCACGATGCTTTCCACACGAAGAGTTTTCAGCGTGGCCGCGCTGGCGGCGGTCGTCCTTCTGGCCTCGGGCTTCCGCGGCTGCTACAAGCCGGTCGGCCGCGCCGGCCTCCCCCCGCACATCCGCACCATCGCCGTGCCGGCCTTCCAGAACCAGGCGCTCCGCTACAAGGTCGAGACGCGCTTCACCGAGTCCGTGATGAACGAGATCATCCGGCGCGGCAAGGGCCTGCGCGTGCAGAGCGACCCGAAGGGCGCCGACGCCGTCGTCGATGGGACTATCAAGGGCTTCAGCTTCTACGGCGTGCTGCTCGACACGCGCGGCCGCGCACGCATCTTCGAGGTCACTATCACGGCCGCCGTCACGGTGCGCGACCGCGTCCGCAACCGAGTCCTCTACGACAACCAGGACTACGTCTTCCGCGGCGAGTTCGAGTTCACCGACGACCCGCGCAGCTTCTTCAACGAGGAAGACCCGGCCGTCGCCCGCCTCGCCCGCGCCTTCTCCGAAAGCCTCGTCTCCACGCTCGTCAACGGCATCGGCGTCAACGAAGAACCCTAAGTGGCTACGCTCAAGCGCGAACAACTCTGGCAGGATTTGAAAGCGGGAAAGGTCGGGCCTCTCTACCTTCTGTTCGGGCCGGAAGGCTATCTGCGTGACGCTGCCGCGCAGCGCATCGCGGATGAGGCGCTGAAGGGGGCCAGCCTGCGCGAGTTCAACGAGTCGAGCTTCAGCTTAGCGTCGGCCGACGTGCAGCACGCCATCGCTGCCGCCGAACAGTTGCCGATGATGGGCGCCCGACGCGTCGTCCGCATCACCGACTTCTCGCGGAAGCCCCCTCGTGCGCCTCTGCCAGAGGCGGATGAGGAGGCGCTCGTACGCTATGTAACGCGGCCCGTTGAGACCTCGGTGGTGCTATTTATCGCGGATGATTTGGACAAGCGCCGTAAGCTGAACAAGACGTTAATGGAGGTTTGCGCCAGCGTCGAATTCGCGCCTCTCGACAATTCAGAGCTGGCCGCGTGGGCGAAGGAGCGGCTGCGGAAACTCGGCGCGACCGCCGACGAACGGGCGCTCCGCCAGGTCATCGCGCTCGCCGGCCCCGGCGTGCGGCAGGTGGCGACCGAGCTGGAAAAACTCTCGACCGCCGCGCTGCCCACCGGCCACATCTCAATCGAGATGGTGGACGAGCTGGTCGGGCGCTCGCGCGAGCTTTCAAACTTCGAGCTGACGGACCACCTCATCGCACGCGACCGCAAGCGCGCCCTCGAAACGCTCGCGCGCCTTTTGGACGACGGCGTCGAGCCCCTCATGCTCATCGGCCTGCTCGCCAGCAGCTACCACCGGCTCGCGCTCGCCAAGGACCTGATGTCGCGCGGCGCGCCCGAGCAGGAGGTCTTCCGCGTCGTCAGCATGCCCTTCAGCCAGCGCAAGGAATTTCTCGCCACCGCGCGCCGCGCCGACGCCGACGGCCTCGCACGCCGCATCCGCCGCATCGCCGAGGCCGATTTCGCCATCAAGACCTCGCGCGCCACGCCCCGCCTCCAGCTCGAACTGCTCGTCTGCGAGCTGTCGGCCTAAAAGTCCAGCGGCTTCAAATCCGGCTCCACCCAGCCGCGCCGCGCCTCAGCCGTTTCGATCAACTCTTTGCTGAAGTAGTCGAAGGCGCGCCGCGCCGCGCCGCACTCGTCCGTCAGTTCGTTCGCAAGCTCGCGCAGGGGCCGGCCGCGCCCGGCGCGCTCGACGAAGGCGCCGACGCGCCGCAGCCAGAAGACGGTCAGCGTCTCGTGGTAGACCGGCGCCGGGTCTTCGCCGTGCGCGCGCAGGAACGCGTAAATACCTTCGCGCATCCGCCGGTGCGCCTCCCGGGGCGCGTGGCGGAGCAGGTAGACGAGCGCCACGGCCAAGTGCTCGCGGTGCCTGAACGCCCCGACGGGCAGCTCGCCCGACTCGAATTTCCGTACGACCTCCTCGACCTCCTCGTCGGCGCGAAACGGCGTGTGACTCATCCGGGTGAATCCTTTCCGGCGACAAAAAGCGGAGGCGGGCCGAACTCACTCGGCCCGCCTCCGCTTGAAGGCTCGCTGTCGAACTCTGAAAACTTCTACTTCTGCCCGGCCTCGTTCACGCGCACCGTCAGGCGCGACTTGTAGCGCGCGGCGGCGTTGCGGTGCAGCGCGCCCTTCTGGACGGCCTTGTCTATGAGCGAGACGGTCTCGGGCAGGAGCGCCTGGACGGCGGCCTGGTCGCCCGAGTCGAGCGCGGCGCGCAGCTTCTTGATTCCCGTGCGTAGGCGGCCGCGGTTGTTACGGTTGATGACGCGGCGCTTTTCGTTCTGGCGCATCCGCTTCTCGGCAGACTTGTGATTCGGCATCGCTTTACTCTTAACTCCGTCGTGTCTTTCGGTCTCAAGTTTTCGCGTCCGGCCCACACGGTGAAGTATTCGGGCCACTGCGCAAAGGAGAGAGTATAGGGGCCGGCTCGCGGGGCTGTCAAGGCGGCGGGCGGCGGGCGTACGGCTGCGCGTTGACACCCCGCCGCCCGCTGTTGTAGCGTCAATGGCGTGAGCGCGAAAACGACTTCCCCACACCCCGTCCGTACCCACGGGCTCCCCCCGCCAGAAGGAGAAGAGACCGCCTTTTGAAGAAGATTGAGCTTCCGCCGCGAGCCGTCGAGACGCTGTTCGGCGTCCACGACCAGAACATCAAGTACCTCGAATCCCTGCTCGACGTGCGAGTGGACGCGCGCGGCCAGGACCTCTCGATAGACGGCGACCCGCAGGACGTTCAG
>DATHBF010000530.1:0-1616 GCA_035296285.1 Pyrinomonadaceae bacterium
TCGGTCGGCAGGAGTTTATGACCGCGGCCGTGGCGCGGCAGGAAGGCGACGCGCGTGCCTTCGAGCGTGCCGACGATGAAGGCGTCCGAGGGGCTGCCGAACGGCGTCTCGACGCTGACCTCTTCGATGTCTTTCAGCTCCGGCATCTGGTAGAGGCCGCTGCCCCCGATGATGCCGATGGCGGCTTTCGTCATGAACGTTTCACCTTAAGAAGTTTATAAGTGGTCGCCGCCGAGGGCTTCGGCGCGCAGCTTCCCGTTCTCTTCCACGAGGCGGCAGAGCGGCGCTTCGGGGTCGTGGTAGAAGAGGCAGAGCCAGCCCTCGCGCGCGGCCTGCGGCAGCAGGCGCTTCTTGGCTTCGAGCGTCTCGACGGGGTAGAGGTCGTAGCCCATGACCCACGCGGCGGGGACGTGGGCGCGCGTCGGCACGAGGTCGGCGAAGCCGAAGAGGGTTCGGCCCCCTCGCACGAGGCGCGGGCACTGCATCGTCTGCGAGTGGCCCGTCACCGTCTCCATTGAGAGGCCCGGCAAGACTTCGTACGCGTCGGGCATCAGCTCAAGCTGCCCCGACTCCTCGACGGGCCGCCAGTTCTCCGGCAAATAGCTGGCGCGGTCGCGCTCGTGCGGGCGCTCGGCGTGCTCGAACTCGGCGCGCGAGACGAGGTAGCGCGCGTTCGGGAAGGTCGGGACAGCACGCCCCTCATCATTCAGCGTCGTGTTCCCGCCCGCGTGGTCGAAGTGGAGGTGCGTGTTGACGACGACGGTCACGTCCTCGGGCGCGCAGCCGGTCACGGCCCTGAGCGTGTCCCCGAGCGGGCGCTCGCGCCGCAGCCCGTACATCCCGGCGTGGCGCGGCGACCACTTGTCGCCCATCCCCGTCTCTATCAGCACGCGCTCGCGGCCGGCCTCGACGAAGAGGCAGTTCGACTGGAGGCGGATGCGGTTCTCCTCGTCGGGCGGCGACGGGCGCGACCAGAGAGCGCGGGGCACGACGCCGAACATCGCGCCGCCGTCCAGGCGGAACTCCGCGTCGGGGACAATCTCAACCCGGTAATCGCCGAACTGCATCAAGCTCTCAAAGTCTTTCTTCGCGCCTCCAGCGCCTCCGCGTGATGCTTTTAAGAAGCTCACGCGAAGGCGCTGGAGGCGCGAAGTAGTTAGTTACTTCTTCTTCGGCGCCGCGTCCTTCTTGGCGGGGGCCGCCTCTTCGCCGCCGCCCGGCGCGGGCGCGTCGGCGGGCGGAGGAGGAGGCATCATGCCGCCGTGCGGGCTCATGCCCTGCGGCGTCTCGGGCGCCTTGACGGTGAAGTCCTCGGGCACCTTGATTTCGTGGCGCTTGACAATCTCCTCGATGGCCTTGTCCTCCTTCTCCTGCGTGAGCGCGTCCTTGATCTGCTCGCGGAGCGCCTTGCGCGGGCCGAAGGGGTTGGCGGCCGCGTCTTCGACCTTCGGCCTGATCAGGATGTGGCTGGCGTGGACCTGCTCCTGCTGCTTGTCGTCCGGCCCCTTGTCGGTGCGGCGGCCGAGCAGCTTGATGATGTGGTAGCCGAAGTCGGTCTCGATGATTTCGCTGATGTCGCCGTCCTTCTGGAGCGCGAAGGCGGCGTCCTCGAACGG
>DATHBF010000531.1:0-16660 GCA_035296285.1 Pyrinomonadaceae bacterium
GAGGCTTTGCGGCGCGAGCTGGGCGCGCGCGGCGCGCACCTGACGCGCCAGCGCGCGGCCGTCTTCGACTTCCTCAGCCAGGTCCAGCACCACCCGACGGCCGAGGAGGTCTACCTCGGCGTCAAGCGCAGGCTCCCGCGCATCAGCCTCGCCACCGTCTACAAGAACCTTGAGAAGCTGGTCGAGTGCGGCGCGGCCTCCAAGCTCGCCTACGGCGACGCGGCCGCCCGCTACGACATACGGACCGACCAGCACTACCACACGCGCTGCCTCTCGTGCGGCAGCGTCCGCGACTTCGATGCCGACCAGAGGGGCGCCGAGCTGCTGAGGCAGATCGTGCCCGCCGACGGCTTCACCGTGAAGGACTACCGGCTCGAACTTCTCGGCCACTGCCGGAAGTGCGGCGGGTAAATTTTTTTTGACCGCTGAACGCTAATAATTATTGTTCTCAGCTTAAACGGATAGAAAGAAGGAGGGGTGTCAGGTGACGACAGAGAAGAAGGACGAGAAGCAGGCTGACGGGCCCATCACGCTCACCAACCGGCAGGGCCATCCGGTCTACGACAACCAGAACAACCGCACGGTCGGCGAGCGCGGCCCCACCGTGCTTGAGAACTACCAGTTCTTAGAGAAGATCACGCACTTCGACCGCGAGCGCACGCCCGAGCGCGTCGTCCACGCCCGCGGGGCCGGCGCCCACGGCTACTTCGAGTCTTACGGCACCGTCGGCCCCGACCCCTCGTCGAAGTACACGCGCGCCAGGCTCTTCCAGGAGCGCGGCAAGCGCACGCCCGTCTTCGTCCGCTTCTCGACCGTCATCCACGGCGGCCACTCGCCCGAGAACCTGCGCGACCCGCGCGGCTTCGCCATCAAGTTCTACACGGAGGACGGCAACTGGGACCTCGTCGGCAACAACCTGCAAATCTTCTTCATCCGCGACGCCGTCAAGTTCCCCGACCTCGTCCACGCCTTCAAGCCCGACCCCGTCACCAACCGCCAGGACCCGCGCCGCATCTTCGACTTCATCAGCCTCACGCCCGAGGCCACGCACATGATCACCTGGCTCTTCAGCCCCTGGGGCATCCCGGCCAGCTACCGCGAGATGCGCGGCTCCGGCGTCAACACCTACAAGATGGTCAACGCCGAAGGCCAGGCCGTCCTCGTCAAGTACCACTTCCGCCCGAAGCAGGGCGAGCGCAACCTGACGCAAGAACAGGCCGACAGGATTGGCAACTTCAACCACGCGACGCAGGACTTGTACGAGGCCATCGAGCGCGGCGACTTCCCCGAGTGGGAGATGTTCGTGCAGGTGATGTCGGACGACGAGCACGAGGAGCTTGACTTCGACCCGCTCGACGCGACGAAGGTCTGGCCCGAGGAGCAGTTCCCTCTCCTGCCCGTAGGCCGCCTCGTGCTTGACCGCAACCCCGTCAACTACTTCGCCGAGGTCGAGCAGGTCGCCTTCGGCACCGGCGTCCTCGTCGATGGCCTCGACTTCTCCGACGACAAGCTCTTGCAGGGCCGCACCTTCTCCTACTCCGACACGCAGCGCCACCGCGTCGGCACCAACTACCTGCAACTGCCCATCAACCGGCCGAAGAAGCACGTCGCCACCAACCAGCGCGACGGCCAGATGGCCTACCACGTGGACGGGGTCGAAGCCGGCGAAGACCCGCACGTCAACTACGAGCCTTCGAGCCGCACGGCCTCCCTGCGCGAAGCCCCGCGCCCGGGCAGGGACCACACGCCCTTCGTCTCGGGCCACGTCGTCCGACAGGCCATCAGCCGCCAGAACAACTTCGGCCAGGCCGGCGCCCGCTACCGCGCGATGGAGGACTGGGAGCGCGACGAGCTGGTCTCGAACCTCGTCGGCGCCCTCTCCCTCTGCGACCGCGGCATACAGGAGCGCATGGTCTCCCACTTCACCCAGGCCGACGCCGACTACGGCCGCCGCGTCGCCGAAGGCTTAGGCATCCTCGTCGCCGGCCGGGCTTCCGAGACGGCCGCGGCCGTCTGAGACTCCAACAACTCGCAACATAGAAAGCGGCGGCCCCGCGGAGACAGTCTCCGCGGGGCCGCCGCTTTCAGTTTACGCGCCGGGGTTTACTGGCCGAACCGCTGGCGGTATTCGATGGAGGCGATGAACGCCTTGATCATCTCGGAGCGGGAGATGCGGACGAAGGCGACGTTAGTGTCTCGCACGTCATCGCCGGGCTGGCTGAAGCCGTTCAGCTTCGTGAGCCAGTGGTCGAAGCCCGCGTAGTCGAGGTTGGGCTCGGGCGCGTCGTTGGGGTTGCGGCGCAGGTAGCCGATGTACTGGCTGAGGATGAAGCCGGAGTTGAACTGCCGGTTGTAGACCGAGCCGCTGTCGGCGACGTTGCGCAGGGCGGCGGCCCGCCCCTCGGTGCCGCCCGCGCCGTAGGCGGCGATGGCGGCGGCGCGCTCGCCGGCCGTCGGCGTCGTCTCGGCGTTCTGGAACAGCTTGTCCACGAAGGCTTCGGCGCTCATCGTCACGGGGAACTGCGCGGCGAACTCGGGCCTCTGCACCCACTCGCGCGCGAACTCCTGCTTGTTGGCTTCGAGCTGCTCCTCCCAGCCCGGCGCGAGGACGATGACGCCGCGGCCGACCCTCTGCGTGTCGCGCAGGAACTCGCGGTAGCGCGGCATCCCGCGCGGGCGGGCCGGCGAGTCCGTGAACGTCTCCTTGTAGAAGCGGTAGACGAGGTAGCCGGTCTGCTGGAACTCGATGGAGAGGAAGAAGGCCGCCGAGACGTTGATGCGACGGACCTCGCGGCACTGCGCGTCGGAGCCGCACTCCTCGATGGTGTTCGTCCAGTGGGCGAGGCCCGAGGGGTCGGACTGGCGGTTGAGGAAGTCGTGGTAGTGCTGGCCGACGAAGATGGTCGAGTCGTCGATGGGGTTGGCCGCCGGCTCGGTCGCGTCGTCGTTGATGGAGACGGTGGCGACGGAGGTCGGGCACGAGAGCGTCGCCCCGCCCGTCGCGTTCGAGAGCGCGACGGTGAACGTCTCGGTCCCCTCGACGTAGGAGTCCTCGTTGACGAGGATGTCAATCGTCTTCGCCGTCTCCCCGGCCGCGAAGCGGAGCGTGCCGACGGCGGTCGTGTAGTCGGAGCGCTCGGAGGCGGTGCCGTTGGCCGTCGCGTAATCGACCGTGACGGGACCGGAGGGGTCGCCCGTGCGCTGGACGGTCAGCGTGAGCGAGGTCACGTCCTCCTGCACGCTGGGCGCGGTCTGCGTGAACGCGAGCGCCGAGGCCGGCCCCGTCGTGGCGTCGCTCAGCTTAAAGAGGAAGGCGTCGCCGGCGAAGCCTGAGCCGCCGGCGAAGGCGCTCTGGATGGGGGCGACCGTGGGGAAGTTGGTCGAGAAGGTCATGCCGGTGACGTAGGCGTTGCCGGCGGAGTCGACCGCGACCATCCTGCCGTTGTCGTCGTCGCTGCCGCCGTAGTAGGTCGAGTAGACGAGCGCCGACGCGGCGGCGTTGAACTTGGCGACGAAGACATCCTGGCCGCCGGCCCTCACACACTGGAGGGCGTTGGCCGTCGGGAGCGTGTTGGTCGAGGCGGTGGTGCCGGCGATGTAGGTGTTGCCCGCCGAGTCCACGGCGACGCCGAAGGCTATCTCGCCGCCCGCGCCGCCGAAGTAGGTCGAGTAGACGTAGGCCGAGCCGTCCGCGCTGAGCTTGGTCAGGAAGGCGTCCTGAAGGACGCCGCCGCCGTTCGCGCCCTGGAAGGCGTTGGCCGTGGGGAAGTTCGTCGAATTGGTCTGCCCGGCGACGACGGGCCGGCCGGCCGAATCGACCGCGACGGCCTGCGCGACATCGATGTCGCCGCTGCCGCCGAGGTAGGTCGAGAAGATGAAGACCCCGGTGGCGTTCACCTTCGCCACGAAGGCGTCGCGCCCGCCGGCGTTCGCGGCCTGGATGGCGTTGGCCGTGGGGAAGTTCGTTGACTCCGTATCGCCCACGACGTAGGCATTGCCCGCCGAGTCGGCGGCGACGCCGAAGCCGTTGTCGTTGGCGCTGCCGCCGAGGTAGGTCGAGTAGATGAGCGCGTTGCCGGCCGGGTTGAACTTGGCCAGGTAGGCGTCAACGGAGCCGCCGCCCATCGTCGCCTGAATCGGGTTGAGCGTGGGGAAGTCGTCAGAGAAGGTGATGCCGGTGACGTAGGCGTGGCCGGCGGAGTCAACCGCGACGGCCTGCCCGAACTCCGAGCTTTCCCCGCCGCCGAGGTAGGTCGAGTAGACGAGCGCCGTGCCCGTCGGGTTGAGCTTCGTCAGGAAGGCGTCTTCGTTGGTGGCGCCCTTGGTGGCCTGGACGGGGTTGAGCGTGGGGAAGTTGGTCGAGCCGGTCTGCCCGGTGATGTAGGCGTTGCCCGCGGAGTCTATTGCTAAGCCGCGCGCCTGCTCCTGCGCGTCGCCGCCGAAGTAGGTCGAGTAGACGAAGCCCGTGCCCGCCGGGTTGATCTTCGCGACGAAGGCGTCCTGGAAGCCGCCGTTCGCGGCCTGGAGGGCGTTGGCCGTGGGGAAGTCGGTCGAGCCGGTGAAGCCGGCCACGTAGACGTTGCCGGCGGAATCGACGGCGACCCCGTTCGCCTGGTCCGAGTTGGAGCCGCCGAGGTAGGTCGAGTAGACGATGACGGGGTCGATGACGAGCGGCAGGCTGGCGTCGTAAGCGCCTAGGCGGAAGCCGACGCGGCCGTCCGCGCCGACCGCGTAGCCGCCCTCGACCTCGCGCCTCTCGCCCGCCACCTCCTGGTAGACGAACGGCTTCGGCTGCCGGACGACGCTCCCGCCCAAAGCGAGCAGCAGGTCGCCGTCGGCGTTCACCTCCACGCTGTCGGCGCCTTCAAACCGGAGGCTCACGAGGCGCGGGTCCGCGCCCGGCCCGACGCGGAAGTCGTACTCAAGCTGCCGCTGGTTGCCGTAGTAGACGAGGTCCACGCCCGGGTAGACCCCCCGGTAGTGGACGCTGCCGAAGGTCGGCACATTCGTCCGCCAGCGCGAGGGGTCGTCGCCGACGAGGTAGTTGGCCTTCCCTTCAAGCTCGTCGGCGCCCTCGGCACGCGCCGAGTCGTCGGCCCCCTCCAACCTCATCCGCAGCACCTTCAACTGCGAATCGCGGGCGGCGTCGCCTTCATGAACCCGCAGCGCGAAGACGGCCTCGGTCGCCCTCAGGAAGAGCGAGTAGCCGGCGCCGCGCGCGAGGAAGTCGGCCGGGCCTTCGGCCTGCCCCTGGTTGGCCTCGAAGCTCAGGGGGATGCGTCCGTAGGCTTCGCGCGCCTGCGAGGCGGCGGCCTTCGCGTCGGCGCCTCCGGCGGGAGGCTCGGGCGCTCTTCGGCTCGACACCGCGGCGGCGACGAGCAGGCCGGCCGCCAGAGTGGCGAGCAGGGTTTTAGACAGGCGTGCGAGTGCGGGGCGCGGGGCGACTGATCTCATCGTGTCCTCTTTCTTTGATGGTTGTGAATCCCCTTGTTCTGGCGAGCGACAGCGAAGCGACGAAAGCGAGCGCGGATTATATGTGTATATCGCCGCCGCGTAAATCTTTTTTGCGGCGGGGTGGACGCACCGGGCTTTTCGTCACACGCCGACCCGGCCCCGCCGCGCGACGCGGACGCCCGAGCGCCAGTCTTCGTTGAGGTCGTAGCGGTAGATTTCTATTTCAGGCGAGAGGGCGCGGGCGAGCGTGTCGAAGGAGCGGTGGAAGCGGAGGGCGGGGGCGGCGAGGTAGACGAGCGGGGGCGAGTCGGAAATCTTAGCGTCGCCGAAGAGGCGGGCGCGGGCGACGTTGCCGGCGCGGCGGTGGGCCTCGACGCGCCGCCAGTAGTCGGCCCCCTGGAGCGGGTGCGCGGCGTCCTCGGAGGCTTTCAGCTCGACGACGGCGAGGCGGCCGTCGCGGCGCAGGGCGAGGATGTCTACGGGGCGGGCCGAGGGGGAGGCGGCGCGCGTCGTGCGGAACTGCGCGTGGAGCGGGGCGAGGCGGAGGCCGGGGTCGAGGCGCGTGATGTCGCGGCGCAGGAGCGATTCGAGCCAGGCTTCGGGCGCGGCGCGGTAGAAGGCGTGGCGGGGGTCGGGCGCGTCGTGGCGCCTGTGCTCTTTCAGCTCTTCGAGGAGCTTGAGGAAGTCGGGCCGGCTCTCGTCGTCGAGCAGGCGCTTCGCGCCGCCGGTGCCGAACCAGAGGCTTTCACTTCCGAGCACGCGGCGGACGCGCGCGAAGGCGAGGCCGCGGAAGCGCAGCGTCTCGCCGCGGCGCGCTCTGACGACATCGGCGGCCTCGGGCGCGAGCGAGACGACCGCGGCGGCGAGCGCGCTCGGGCTCGCCTCCTGCGGGCGCGTGAGTCGCGGCGGCGCCGAGTCGAGAAGTTCTTCGAGCGCCGGCATCGGGACGCGCGTCAGGCAGGTTAGCCCTTCGTCAACTTCGAGGAGCGAGAGGCGGGCGCGCAGTCGCCGGTCGAGCAGCGCCAGCCTCTCGGCCGTCGCGGAGGCCAAGGCGCGCGGGGCGACGAGAAGCAGGCCGGTCGGACTCCCGCGTTCAGTTCTTTCTTCGAGGCGCGCGTGCCAGAGGAGCGCGGACGTGAGGAAGGTGTCCGCCTCCTCGGCGCCGACGGGGACGACGGGGCCGGTCGCCGCGAGGCGCGAGCCGTCGCGCCTTCGGAGCAGCGCGCGCATGTGGCGGCCCGGCTCGCCGCGTCGCGGCCCTTCGCTCAGTCTCAAGCGCAAGACCTCGGCCGCTTCCTCGCGGCAGACGAGCGCGGCCAGACGCTCGCACGCCGAGCGCCGCGCTTCGGCCAGCTCCGCCCGCGCCGCCCATACGGACGCGCGCGGGACGAGTTCGAGCGTCACGCCGACGCTTCCCGCCGGGCCGCGCGCGCCGAGCAGAATCTTCTCGCCCTCACTTCCGAAAGCGACGACGCGCCAAGTGCGCGCGCCGGCCTCGCCCCAGTAGGAGAGGCGCAGGAAGCCGGCCGCCCCCGTCAGCTCCCACTCGCCGCGGCGCAGCTCGACCGACCGGCCCGCCGCGCCCTCGCGCAAAAGCCACTCGGGGCGCGCTTCGAGAAGTGCGGCGAGGCGGCGCGCGGCCCGTTCGACTTCGTCTGTGTTCGTGAGCCGGCGCATCATTCGGCCCCGGCGCGCGGGTGGGAAGTCGCGCTCGAAGGGAAGGCTTCATGGAGGCGCGTTCGCGCGCGGGCGAACGCCTGTGCTACCATCCTTGCGACCCCATTTTAACCGAACACGAGCGCGCCGCGGACGTTTTTTAAGCTGGCTCTTGCGGCCAACCCGCGCACGCGTCGCGGACATCGGAACCACGCGCGCGACTCCCCCGCCCTGCTTTACTTCAGAACGAGGACAGAGAACCTTTGGTGATGTTTATGAAGAGGACTTTTTACGCTTCGATTCTCGTGCTCGCGGCGGCGCTCGCCGCGCACGCGCAGCAGGGTCGGGGGGCGGCGACAACGGCCGCGCCCGCGCCACTGCCGCTTCCCGCGTCGGACGGCGTCGTGCTCGTCGAGCTGCGGAGGCTTTTGACCGAGGCCGTGCCGGGCGCCGTCGGCGGCGACAAGGCGAGGCTGGCTCAGGTCAACGCCGACGTGGAGCAGTTCAAGGCGCGGACCGGGATTGACGCGCGCGACTTCGACACGGTCGCCGTCGGCGCGCGCGCCGTCCAGCTCGACTCCGGCGCGACGAAGGTTGACAACGTGGTCGCCGTCGCGCGCGGGCGCTTCCGGCCCGACGCCGTGGCGACGGCCGCGCGCGCCGCCTCGAAGGGCGCGCTCACGGAACAGCCTTACGGCGGCAAGACGCTGCTCGTGCTCCCCATCAACGATAGGCTGAAGGTCTTCGGGCTGGCGAAGATGAAGGTCAGCGAGTTTGCCATCGCCGTGCTCGACGCGAACACGCTGGCCGTCGGCGACCCGGCGGCCGTGCGCTCGGCCGTGGACGCGCAGGCTGGGCGCGGGCGAATAGACCCGGCGCTGCTCAGCTTGGCGCGCGGCGCGGGCGGCGAGCTTGTCGCCTTCGCCGGCAACGTGCCCGCGTTCGCCGTCCAGGGCTTGGACATCGGGATGCCGGAGGTCGAGCGCAGCATCGCCTCGATTCGCGGCTTCTACGGCTCGCTCGGCGCGACGCGCGGGGGCTACCAGATGACGACCGTCCTGCGCACGGCCAGCGCGGCCGACGGCAAGCAACTCCTGAACACTCTCAACGCGCTGCGCAGCATCGCGCCCGGCCTCGTCAGCATGGCCGGCGACCGCGCGAAGTTCGCCAAGGGCGCCGTTGACAACCTCAAGATCACCGCCCAGGGCAACGAGGTCCGACTCCAGACCGAACTCTCGCAGCCGGACGTGGCGGCGCTCATCCGCACGCTCTAAGAGAAGGCAAAAGGCGAGAGGCTGAAGTGAGGGGGGTTCTCCTCACTTCAGCCTCTCGCCTTTTTTACTTTCGCCTTTTACTGGCCCTGTGGCGGGAAGTTGAAGGGGGCGCGCGGGGCGGCGGCGGGCGGCTCCAGGGCTTCCACCTCGGCCATCACCTCACGGTTAATCTCCACCTTGTTATCCTGCTCAAGCTTGCGGCGGGCCGCGGTGATGAACTCGTCGTAAGCCTCGGAGCGGCGCGCCGTGAGCGCCGTCTCCAGCAGCTCCGACTTCCTCTTGTCGAACTCGGCCATGTCGGCGTCCTTGCGGTTGGTGACGCCGGCCACGACCCAGGAGTCGCCGACCTTGACGGGCGCCTTCGTCGTCTCGCCCGCCTTGAGGGCGGTGAGCGCGGCGTCGAGCGCCGGGTCGGCGCCGGCCTTGCCGAGCGGGCGGCCGGCGCGGAAACCCTCCTCGGTCTCGGCCGTCAGCCCCAGCTTCGCGGCCTCGGCCTTGAGCGCGTCGGGGCTCGGGGCGCGCGCGGCCAAGTCCTTCGCCGACTGCTCAAGCTGCTGCGTGGCGCGCTCGGACTTCAGGCGCTCCGCCACCCGGTCCTTCACCTCCTCGAACTCGGGGATGCGCGGGTCGCGCTTCTCGACGAGGACGGGGATGGCGAAGCCGTTCCTGATGCCGACGCGGTCGCCGACCTGGCCCGGCTCTTCGAGCGGGCGGATGGCCTCCTCGAACTGCGGGCTGCTGCCGACCTCGGGCACGTCGTCCTGCGGCTTGATGAAGGGCGTCTCGCGGACCATCTCGGCCGGCGTCATGTTGGCGCTCGCGGCGAGCTCCTGCGCCACCTTGCCCACGTCCTTCGTCTCCTTCAGCCGCTCGACGGCGCGCTGCGCTATCTCCTGCGCGACGCCGTAGGAGCGGCGGTTGCGCAGCGAGACGAGCAACTCCTGCTTCGCGTCCTCGAAGGACTTCGGGACGACGGGGCCGCGGCGGAAGATGTAGTAGGCGTTGCCGGTCTTCAGCGGGTCGCTGACCTGGCCGTCCTTGAAGTCGAGGGCGGCCTCGGCCAGCGCGGCCACGTCGCCGGGCCTGGCCGGCCCCTTCCTGTTCGGGTTGCGCTTGACGGGGGCCGGCATCCAGCCGCCGCCCTGGGCCGTGGCCGGGTCTTCGGAGTTGCCGCGCGCCAGCTCCGCGAACGCCTCCTCGGTGGCGGTCAGGTCAGGCTGGCGGACTTGCGTGACGAGCTGCGTGGCCTTGCCGAGCACCTGCTGGTCAAGCTCGGGCGTCGCCACCTTCAGGACGATCTGCTGGACGCGGACGCCGGCCATCTTGGCCTCGGGCTTGAGCGAGTCGTACTCCTTGCGCAGCTCCTCGTCCGAAAACTGGAGCCTGGAGCCGGCCTTCTCCGTGTTGACGAAGAGGTAGCGGACCTTCTTCTGCGGTTCGAGGAAGCGGTAGTCGGTCTTGTGGGCCTCGAAATACTGGCGCATCTCGTCGTCGGAGAGCGCGACCTTCTTGGCCAGCTCGTCGGCCGTGACGCTGACGTAGACGAGGTCGAGCGAGGTGTTATCGCGCTCGTAGTCGCGGCGCAGCTCCTCGTCGGAGACCTGCGCGCCGGCCGTCACGAAGGCGCGCAGCTTCGAGACGGCGAGGTCGCGGCGCACGGCCTCCTCGTAGAGGGCGGTGCCGCCGAAGTTGCGGACGACGTAGTCCTTGTAGCGCTGGAGGTCGAAAGGGGTAGAGTCGTCGGAGAACTGCTGGCGGATGGAGTCGCGGACCTCCTCCTCGGAGGGCCTGAGGCCGAGGCGCTCGGCCTCCCGGGCGGCGATGCGGTCGTTGATGAGCTGGTCGAGAATGCGCTCGTTGGTCATGCCCAACTGGGCGAGGCTGAACTGGCCGCCCATGCGCAGCTCGAAGCTCTTCTTGCGAAGCGCCAGGTCGGCGACCGTCACCTCGTCGCCGTTGACTTTCGCCAGCACCTGGCGGCTCTTGAAGGGGTTGGCGACGGCGACGTTCGTGTTGTTATAGACGCCCGTGACGACCATGCCGATGACGACGAGGGCGGCGAAAAAGATGATGACGAGGCTGCGCGTCCGCTCCAGCCTGCTAAAGAGTTTCAGCATTCTCTGATGACCTTCCGTGGGACAAACTTCCAAGGGGATTTGCCGACGGGGACGCGCGCGGCGCCCCCCGCAAAACGCGGATTGTAGCGGACCGCCCGCGCGAGGCGCAAACGGGGGAAAAGCAGTGGACGGTAGCCGGTAGTCAGCAATCAGTAGAACGGAGCTTTTCGGGCGGCGCCCGCGTCCGGGCGTCAGCGAACACACGCGGAGACTGCTCTCTACTGGCTACTGTCTACTGGCTACTCTCTTATGGTATATCTTCCGGCATGGACTTTCTGTATGCGACGTGGGAGGGCTACCCGGTCTGGGCCTGGGCGGGGTTCGCCGTCTTCATCCTCCTGATGCTGGCCCTCGACCTCGGTGTCCTGAACCGGAAGGCGCACGCCGTCACCTACCGCGAGGCGGCGACGTGGAGCGCCGTCTGGGTGTCGCTGGCGATAATCTTCGCCGGCCTCGTCTTCTGGCGCTCGGGGCGGCTGACGGGCGTCGAGTTCCTGACCGGCTACATCATCGAGCTCTCGCTCTCCGTAGACAACCTCTTCGTCTTCCTCCTCATCTTCGGCTACTTCAAGGTGCCGGCGAAGTACCAGCACCGCGTCCTCTTCTGGGGCGTGATGGGCGCGCTCGTCATGCGCATGACGATGATCGCGCTCGGCGCCGCCCTCATCGAGCGGTTCCACTGGATCATCTACGTCTTCGGCGTCTTCCTCATCTACACCGGCATCAAGATGATGCGGCAGGGCGAGACCGAGGTCCACCCGGAGGACAACCCCATCGTCAAGTTCGTCTCGCGCCTCGTCCCGATGACGCGCACCTACGACGGCGAGAAGTTCTTCACCGAGGTCAACGGCAAGAGGATGGGGACGCTGATGCTCCTGGTCCTCATCACGGTCGAGGTCACGGACCTCGTCTTCGCCGTGGACTCGATCCCGGCCATCTTCGGCATCACGACCAACACCTTCATCGTCTACACGTCGAACGTCTTCGCCATCCTCGGCCTGCGCTCGCTCTACTTCCTGCTGGCCGGCGTCGTCGAGAAGTTCCACTACCTGAAGATAGGGCTCTCTATCGTGCTGGCCTTCGTCGGCGTCAAGATGCTGACGGAGGGCTTCGTCGAGGAGCAGTTCCACCTCGGCAAGGAGAACATCATCATCATCTCGCTGGCCGTGGTCGGCCTCGTCCTCGGGGGCTCGGTGGTGGCCTCGCTCATCTGGCCGCAGGAGGCCGAGACGCACGTCGAGGTCGAGCTGCCCGAGGGCTTCGGCGCGCCCTTCGACGACGACCAGGGCCGCCTCGGCGGCGACGAGCGCGGCCTGCCGGAGACGCGGCGGGAATAAAAAACCGCCCCTCACGGCGCGGGGACGAGGAACACGTCCCAAGCCCAGCGGCCGACGCGCGCACGCCTCTCGTCCCACACCTTCGCGCGGTAGCGGAACCGGTTCCCGTACCCGTCCACCTTCTTCGACTCCTTGTAATCGAGTCCTATCGCCGCCACCCCCAGCTCCGGCAGCATGTACAACTCGCCCGGCCGCGAGAGGCCGTCGTGGTCCGCGTCCCGCCACAGCCGCAAGGAAGCGAAGACGGCGTCGCCTGAGTCTATGAGGCCATCCGAGTTGCCGCCGTTCTGCGGCCGGTCGAACTCGGCCAGCGCCAGGAAGCCGTTGGGCGCGGGGCTCGGCGGCTGCGGCGTGAAGTTGCCGAACAGCTCCCGCCCGCTCCCGATGCGGCCGTCGCCGTCGCGGTCCAGCGCCAGCCACGCGTCGTCGGAGCCGGCCTCGGTCCAGCTCAAGCGTTCCGCCCTGCCGTCCGAGTCGAGGTCGAATGAGACGCCCCCGGCCGCTCCCGTCAGCGCCAGCCCGTCGCCGGCCGTGTCCACCAGCACCGGGGAACTGGGGCCGATGCCGCCGCTGCCGTCGTCGTCATCGTCTGCGGGGCAGTCGCCCGTCACGTAGCAGGGCTGCTGCCCTCCCCCGCCCCCGGCCGCCTCCGGGCAGCAGGCCCCGCCGTAGAGCGACGTGACGACGAATTTGTACCCGTCGTCGCAGACCACGGGGCCGCCCATGACGACGCAGCCGTTTTCGAGTACCGTCCCCTCCGCGCAGTTGGGCGGCTGGCAGTCCCACTCGCAGGACCGCTCTTGGGTGACGGGGTGCGTGACGATCTTCTCTTTACAGCAGGAGAAGGGCTTCGGCGTCGGGCAGGGCGGCGGCGGGGGCGTTGGGGTGGGCGTCGGAGTCGGCGTACTCCCACATGGGGTCGGACCTTCCCAAACATTGCAATGACCGGTGGAACTACAATCTGAATAACAAGCTATTCCGGGCGCCGGCTGGATACAGCTCTGTTTGCCCTCTTCATCGAAGAAGCTTGCCATGTTTTCAACACACGACCGTTTTTGAACTGGCATGAAAGAAAAAGCCGAGGCGGTTGACCTCGGCTTGGCTTCACATGGCGCCGTTTTAATTATTCGATGGTTGGGTGAGTTATCTAACGGAGGAACAGTGCTTAAGACCGTAGAGACAAGAGACGGGAACTGGCTATAGAGAGAATGATTGAGATATACAAACTTCAAGAGCGCAACGGGTTCCGGTCGCCGCCAGAAAGAGCCATCAGCGAAGCGGGCTTCTTGCACGCCTATCGTTAGCTGGAATCGGCCGTTTAATTCACCGTTCTTCGCCAGTGGCTTAAACAGCAGGGCGGGGTACAGGGTGAGGATTTCTATCACTTGGGAGCTGTTCGCTTCGACCCAGGTGTTGACTAAATGGCCGCTGCCCTCCAATAAAACCTTCGCCGGGTTATCAAGACCGGCTATCGTCCACCTGAGTTGTACCGAGCTCACAATCTTGGGGCTCCTATTTTTAACCTCCACCCTCTTTATCTTAATTACCCCTAAATGCCTCCCTGCTCCGGACAACGATTGAATGCCGGCGACGGCTACCGGCACCGAAGAGTCATCAAGCTGAATCCTATCGAACAGGAGCCCGAAGCCCCACTTGCCTCGTGGCTTTTCTCCTTTCACCTTCAGGTCGTCGTCGTTGAACTCCTTCGCTATGTCTTCCCCAAAGGGACCGGGCATGCCCGGAGGACGTTGGATGTTGGCTCCAACTCCCCCGCCCTGCTTCGCGGGCACCTGCGCCGCGCTCAGCATCACGCCGTAAGCGACGACGAGGGTAAAGAGCAAGGCGACTAGCAGCGGGAGAGCGTTCTGCCGTTGGATAAGTGTGCGGAGTCTGTGAGCGTTCATCATATTCCTCCTGGGCTGACGGGTGAGGGCGAGAACTGGTGGGGTTCCGCCGCCGGGACGCGAGGAGAGGCGACGGCTACAGACTAGACCCGCCGGCCGCCGGGAGTCAACGCCCGCCCGGCGACTTGCCTCTTGCCTTTTACCTTTTCCGTTTGTTAAGTTTGAAGGTGTGGCGGCGCGTGCCCGGCGCCGCCGATTCGGCAAGGTGGGCAGCAGTAACTCCCCTCCCGGCCCCGCGCCCCGACTGTCCCGTTCTTTCGGCCCCACGGATTCCCGTTCCCAAGAGCACCCCAAATGACTACCAGAGTCAGCCGCTTTGACCTCGATTGGTGGGTCGTCCAGAAGCGTTTCGTCTACGCCGCCATCTTCTTCGGCGGCCTCCTGCTTCTGGCCGGCGCCGCCGGCCTCTACGTCTGGGCCTACGGCAACCCCTTCCGCGGGGCGCCGACGGCCGACGGCTCGGCGGCCGGCGCCCGCTTCGTCTCGCTCGAAGGCGGCGTCCGCGTCGTGCGCGCCGACACGCGCGAGGTCGTCGGCGCCCGCTCCGACACGCGCCTCCTGCCCGGCGACATCGTCCAGACGCAGGAGGACGGCCGCGCCCGCATCCTTCTGGCCGACGGCTCGAACCTGTTCGTCAAGCCCAACTCGGTCGTCACCATCGCCGAGAACACCGCGGCCGAGGGCGGCAAGCACACGAAGGTCCGCGTCGCCGTCGAGAGCGGCCAGATCAACGTCCACACCGAGCAGCAGCCCGAGGGCGCCTCGAACGTCGTCCGCACGCAGCTGACCGAGAGCCGCGTGGCCGCCGAGACCGACGCCAGCTTCCACGTCCGCGAGGACAAGACCGAGGCCATCCGCGTCGGCGGCGGCGCCGTCGAGACCAGCACGCGCGGCGGCGACGTGACCACCCTGCGCGGCGGCGAGTACGCCTCCGTCAACACGCAGGGCGCCATCTCGGCGAAGGAGAAACTGTTGTCGGTGCCCACGCCTACGGGGCCGCGCAACCTCGAACGCGTGCAGGCCCGCAGGGGCGGCGCCAGCACGGTCGCCCTGCGCTGGCAGAGGCCGGCGACGGGCGCGCCCGCGCACTACCGCGTCGAAGTCGCCACCTCGCCCTTCTTCGTCCCCGCCGGCAGGCTCATCGAGCGCGACCAGTTGCAGGCCACCGAGTTCACCGTTGACGACCTGCGCCAGGGCAACTACTTCTGGCGCGTGCTGGCCGTCGCCTCCTCGGGGCAGGCGAGCGACTGGAGCGAGCCGCAGAAGTTCGTCGTCGTCAGCGAGGGCGGCACGGGCGACGCCGTCGGCGTGGACAACGTGCAGGTCGAGTACGTCGCCGGCCAGGTCTACGTCGTCCGCGGCCGCACGCAGCCCGGCAACACCGTCCGCTGCTCCGGGCGCGAGACGCTGGCCCTGCGCGATGGGACCTTCCAGCTCCAGATCAACGCCCCGCGCGGCGCCCGCGAAATTCAGCTCGACGCGGCCGACACGCAGGGCAACCGCAACACCTTCCGCTTCCCCCTCCCGGCGGGAGGCTAAAAAGGTTTTAGGTGTTGGGTGTGAGGTGTTGGGTAAAGGCGAGTTGCTTTTACCCGGCACGCAACACCTAACCCCCAGCACCCTTCTTTATGAGGCACGTCATTCTTCTCGGCGGGGACGAGGCGGCGGCGGGCGGGGTCGTTGAGGCCCTGCGGCCGGCCGGCGTCCGCGTGGCGCGCCTCAGTGCGCCCGACCCGGCCGCCGCGGAGGCCCACGCCGAGGCCGTGCGCGAACAGAAGACGACGCTGGTCGCCATCCTCTTCGACGTGGCCGCGGGCTCCGACCTCGCCGGCTTGCAGGCCGAGGCGGCGCGGGCCGCGGGCGTCTGGCCGGGCGTGCCCCTCGTCGCCTGCCAGCGCGACTCGGCGGCCGGCCCCCACGCGCCGCAGAGGTTCGACGACTCGACCCTGAAGCGCGCGGGCTTCCACGCCGTCGCCGACGAGCCGGCGCAGTTGCCCGCCCTGCTGCGCGAGATGGAGGAACGCTGGGTCGCCGACGAGGCGGCCGCGCGCGCCGCAGCCGAGGCGGCGCCCGCCAGCCTCCTCCTGCCCGAAAGACTCAACACCCAACGCCTGCGCGCGGCCTTCGAGCTGGTCGCCTCGCTCCACTTCGCCACCGACCAGAAGGGCGCCTCCTCCGCCGCCCTCGCCGGCCTCGCCGCGCTCGTGCCCGCCGACCGCTGGACCATCTACCTCGTCGGCGAGACGGGGCGCGGCGGCGCCGCCGAAGCCCTCTTCGAGCCGCTGGCCGTCCGCGGACTGGCCCCGAGCGAGCGGGCGCTGCCCGAGGGCGACTGGCGGCCGGCGCTCGTCAGCGCCGCCATCCAGCTCACGGGCGCGCAGTCGCGCGCGGTCCGCGCCGCTGCCGACACGGGCGAGACGGTCAGGAAGAAGGAGGGCAACCGCCGCGTCATCGCCGTCCCGCTCGTCGGCGGCGACCGCGTCAACGCCGTCCTCGAAGCCGTCCGCGAGGGCGACGGGGCGAAGCCTTTCTCCGCCCGGGAAGCCTCCCTGCTCTCGGCGCTGGGCCTGCCTCTCTCGGCCGCGCTCTCGAACTCGGCCCGCGTCGCCGAGGCCGAGCGGTTGTCCCAGACCGACGACCTGACGAAGCTGCACAACGCGCGCTACCTGCGCCAGTACCTCGTCGGCGAGCTGAAGCGCGCCCGCCGCTACGGCTCGACCGTCACGGCCGTCTTCCTCGACCTCGACGACTTCAAGCAGATCAACGACCGCCACGGCCACCTCGTCGGCTCGCACGTCCTGATGGAGATGGCCTCCGTCATCCTCGCCTCCGTGCGCGACACCGACGTGGTGACGCGCTACGGCGGCGACGAGTTCGTCATCATCCTGCCCGAGACGGCGATGGACCAGGGCCTCCGG
>DATHBF010000532.1:0-17458 GCA_035296285.1 Pyrinomonadaceae bacterium
GACAGACAGACAGGTGACGGCAGCCAGTCGTCTGGCGTCCGCCGGACGTTTCGACAGGCAGGTGGTGGTCAAAACGACAGTCAGCCGTATGACGGCAGTCAGTCGGGTGCCGACAGGCAGTCGCCAGCCGACAGGCAGCCATTGAGGGAAGTAAAGGGCTATTTAAGGCTGCCAAATACTCTCGTTGATAGCTTACTTCCGACGCTCGACGTTTATGAGCAGGCGGTCTTCATTCAGCTCTACAGGCTGTCGCACGGTTTCGGTAACCACATGTGTAAGGTTAGTTTACCGACTTTACAAGCCCGGGCCGGCGTTAAGCCAACCAGCTTGAAACAGGCCGTCGCACGACTCCAGGCGCGTGGAATCGTAGAAAAAATATCTGCCGATATAGGCTTCGGCCGGGAGCAGGGAATAACTTACTGGGTGTCGCAAGATGGCAGACAGACGTATGGCGACTGGCAGTCGGATGGCGGCAGGCAGTCGCCAGGCGACGACAATAAAAGAAAAGAAGTATTAAAAGAAATTAATTTAAAGGGCGGGCTCACGCCCGAGCAGATAAAAGCGTGCCCCGACTGTGGCGGCGTCGGCATGTGGTATCCGGAGGGGCCGGGGAAAGGAGTCGCCCGGTGTTATCACCCTTCGTTAAGGAGTAAATCGTAAAACGGCGTTTTCCGGGTTGTTTCGGCACGGGGATGTAGTATCCGGAGGGCTTCGACAAGGGCGTCGCGCGCCGCGAGCACAAATCGCTCGGAAAGCTAGACGCCCAACTTCCGTCGAAGGCTGATGTACAGGGCCAGGACGAGGTCGAAGCCCGCGCACACGGACGGATACCAGTCCGGCACGAAGGCCGCGCCCGCCTGCCCGTGGAGCAGAAGGTCCCAAGCCGAGTGAGCCGCGCAGCCAAGGGCCAGCGCCCGGGCCTTGCCCCTCACGCCCGGCAGCGCCGCCGCCGTGAAGAGGGCCAGGCCGCCCGCCTCAAGCGCCACCCAATCGAGCGCGGCTCCGCCCGCGGCGGCGAACCCGAGGTAGATGAGCGCCGCCAGCACGAGCCCCGCGGCGTAAGTCTTTAACTCCCGCTTCGGTCCGACGCGGCGCGCGGCCAGAACGAACAGCATGGAAGCGAGCCCGCCGATAAAAACTTGCATCAACGTGTCCATCAAAACGATAGCCTGAAGACGGCCCCTCGCGTGGAATGTCAGCGGGTCGCGCTAATTGTCAGGGTCTGCGTCAACGTCCTCGAAGAAGACTCGCGTGCGCGCGACCCGCCCGCGCTTGGTCGTAGGGCTGTTCGTGCCGTCGCGGAGCCAGCGGTCGGTCGTCGTCAGCCTCACGCCCGTCAGGTAATTCTCGCTCACTTTCGTCGCAGGCCACTCCGGCCCCTGCGGTCGGTGGTATGAGAACGTGTCCTTGCCGATGAGCAGGAAGCGGCCCGACGCGGGCTCGTAGCGGAAGCGGTGTGTCAGGTCAATCACGTCCGTCATCCCGTAGTTCTGATGGACGACGACCACGCCGTTCTTCGCGGACAGGTCGAAGACGTACTGAGGCACGACGTGGACCAGCAGCTTGGTCGAGAGCGCCGCGCGGCGTAGTTTGCCGCCCCCGGCCGCCGTCAGAATCAGAAGCGCCTGCGCCTCCGGCGCCGCGTTGACGCCTTCCACGTCATAATCCTCAGGCACCAGTTGCAGCACGAAATCCGCGAGCCGGTCGCCGTTGAGGTCGCCCGCCGCCCGCCCGCCTATCTTCCATCCACGCGGCACGAAGTCCTCCGGCCTGCGGCCCTCTGCGGGGACGTGTTCGGGCCGGAACGTCGGCGCGTCCTGCGCGGGAGGTCGCCCGCCGCCCGCCGCGACGAGCAGCGCGAAAACAAACGTGATTGCCGACATGTGACGCTTCGTCATTCACCGCCCTCCTTAAAGTAATAGAATTGCCGAGTCCGATTAGGTCCATGTTAAAAAGCCAGCCCGTAGTTTTCATCGGGCGGGAGTTGGTCAGTGTCAGACTCGGTGGGAAGTGTCTCCCCGCTTGAGTCGCGGGCGGCGTGTGGCCGGGCCGTAGGGTAGCACGGAAGAATTTGTATTTCGTTAGCGGAACCAGCGATTTCTCACCCTGAGCGCGTCAGCCCTCTGCCGGGAACCTTCCGGCCCCGAGGCCCGTAAACGGGATGGTTAATGATTACAGGTTGCTCAGGGAATGAAAGGTGAGAGATGAGGGAATCGAATGTGGAAGTTTCGTTGCGCGAGGTGACCAAGGAAACGCTGAGGCAAATCACGGGGTTGAGGGTGAGGCCCGACCAGGAGAGGCTCGTCGCCACGAACGCCGAGTCCATCGCGGAAGCTCACTTCTCGCCGGGGGTGGCGTGGTTCCGCGGCGTCTACCTCGGCGAGACCCCGGTGGGTTTCGTGATGCTTGAGGATAACGCGGCCGAGGGGCGTTACTACCTCTGGCGCTTCATGATTGACGCGCGCTACCAGAGGACCGGCGTCGGGCGGAAGGCGCTGGAGTTGTTGTTCGAGCACGTCCGGACGCGACCCGGCGCCGAAGTCCTCCACACGAGCTGCGTCCCCGGCGAGGGGAGTCCCGGCCCCTTCTACGAGAAGATGGGCTTCGTCTACACGGGCGAGGAGGACGAAGGCGAGCTCGTGATGCGGAAGGAGCTGTAAGGCGTGGGCTTGCCGCCGATGATGCCGACAGTTTCGCCACACAATCCAAACATTCGCCGAAGCAACAGGAGGTGGGGCTGATGCTTCAAATCCGCTTATGTCTCGCACTAATACCTTCGACCGAAAACCCTGGGTGATGACCCTCCTGCTGGCCGCGCTGACGGGCCTGACGGCGCTCTCCATTGACATGAGTTTGCCGGCCATGCCGCAGTTGCAGCAGGCTTTCGGGGCGGGCGTCTCCTCCGTCCAGTTGACGCTGAGCGTCTTCCTCGCCGGCTTCGCGCTCGGCCAGGTCTTCTGCGGCCCGCTCTCGGACCGCTTCGGCCGCCGGCCCGTGCTCGTCGCCGGGCTCGCGCTCTTCACCGTCGCCGGCTTCGTCTGCGCCGCCAGCACGTCGCTTCACATGCTCGTCGCCTTCCGCTTCGTGCAGGGGATGGGAGCCAGCGTCGGCCCCGTCGTCGCGCGCGCCGTCGTGCGCGACCGCTTCGACGCGAGGCGCAGTGCCGCCGTGCTCTCGCAGATGACGCAGGTGATGATCGTCGCGCCGCTGCTCGCGCCGACGCTGGGCGGCCACCTGCTCGTCTACTTCGGCTGGCCCGCCATCTTCATCTTGCTCGGCGCGAGCGGCGCCCTGATGTCCATTGTGTGCTGGCGCTACCTGCCGGAGACTTCCGGGAGCAGGTCGGAGCAAGCCGACGGTGAGCGGGCCGGCGTGGGTGTGAGCCTGTGGCTTACATGTTCGGGCAGGGGCTTTTGATGCCGAACGCGACGGCCGCCGCGATGGAGCCGCACGGGCATTCGGCCGGCCTCATCTCATCGCTCATGGGCGGCCTACAGACGGGCGGAGGCGCGCTGGCCGGCTACCTCGTCGGCGCCTTCTACGACCACACGCCCCTCTCCCTGGGCGTGACGGTGGCCGCCTTCGCGGGCCTCGCCCTGCTCGCCTCCGGGGTCACACGCGCGGCGGGCGCCGAAGGCAGCAGGAGCGGCCGGGCCTCGATTCACGTGACGTGCGAGGCGTAAGGGCGGCGTCCGGATTAATCCTTGCAAGTGTCTTGCAACGGCGCGAGAAAGTGGATTTACACGGGCGCGGAACGATGTATCATGCAGGCACTCCGGGCGAACGCTGAACGTGTTCGCCCAAGCGCCTTGCTGGGGTGAGGACAGTGAAGCGCTACCCCGTGACTTGTCACGGGAAGAGAGGCGGCGAAGCCCCCAAAGCTGAGCCGCCTCTTTCTTTTTCGGATAACTAACCGTCAGCGCCGCCGGCTGAAGTAGCTCTGCCGACCCTGCACGACGTACTCGGGGTGGCCGCGCACCTCCACCTTTATCTGCCTCAGCTTCCCGTCGAGCGCCTTGTTCGAGGGGTAGTAGCCGACGACGTAACGCCGGTCGATGTCGGCCAGGATGCGCGAGTAGACGGCGTCGGCGTCCTCCGGCTTTTCGAGGAAGGAGGCCCAGCCGCCTGTCAATTCCGCGACCCGCGTGGCCGCCGCCTGCCCCTGCACGAACGTCTCGACCTGGCGCCTCTGCGTCCCCTCCACCCTCGCCCGCATCACGGCCTCCAGCGCCTTCATGTCGAAGCCGGGCGGCGGGGCGGCCGAGCGGTCCTGCTTCTCCGGCGGGAGGCGCTTCATGCCAAACCACATGTCAGGTCTCTTCTGGTGCGCCGCGCGCTGCCTCTCCCGCATCAGCGCAATCCGCCCGGCCAGCTCCTCCTCCGAGAGCCCGAGCAGCCGCTCGTTCGGCACGACGGCGTAGATTCGGGCGCGCGACCTCTCGGCCTCCGCGTACACGTCGTTCATGTCGTAGCCGGCGGGGCCGCCCTGCCCGCCCCGGAGGCCCGGCACTCCGCCGAGCCTCGCCACCTCGTCGCCGTCGGTCTGGATGATGACGATGGCCCGCCTCTTCTCCGCGTCCACGAGCTCCCTGAGCGTCGCCAGCAGCGCGCTGAACTGCATGCTGCGCGTCTTGTAGCCTTCGAGCGTGTACTTCTTCAAAGCGTCGAGCGCGGACCTCAGCCTCTTCTTGTCGCGCGTGAAGCCGACGGCGAGCTGCACGTCGTCCGTGACGATTGCCATCTCGTCGGAGGGCTTGAGGTGGTTGACGAGCTTCTTGGCGGCCTCGACGCTGGCGTCCAGGTAGGCGAGCTGGCTGTCGCTCCGGTCGAAGATGAGGATGACCGAGCGCGGCAGCTTCCGGGAGTCGTCGCCGAGCGCGAAGAACGAAAGCTCCTGCGCCCGGCCGTCTTCGGTGACGACGAAGTCCTCCTTCGTCAGCCCCTCTACGGCGCGCGTCCCCGACTTGTCCGTGACGAGGACATCCAGCAGGACGAGCGACGTGTCCACCCTGACGACCTCGTCCTCCGACTCGCCCGCGTGCGCCTGCGGGCCGGCCTCACCCTTCGCGCCGTCCTTCGGCCTCTTGAGGCTGGAGCCGAAGGCGGGCGGCTTCTGCGCCTCGGTCTGCGCCGCGGGCCGCACGGCGGGCGACATGACGAGCACGACGGTTGTTAAGATCGCCAACGGCGACGTGAGCGACGGGCCGCGTTTCATACCTCTCGTCCTCCTTCAAGACCACACACGGACGCCCGCATTATACCGAAAGCCCGTCCGGCCGATTCCCTTTGAGAATCGGCCGGACGGGCTTTCAAGGTTCAGGGTCGGCGCTTACCGGGCCTTGTTGGTGATGTTGCCGCCGCCGAGCGTGACGAGCGCGGCGCGCGAGCCGGCCTGGTGCCAGACCGCGCCGTCGCCGTCGCGGACGACGAAGGCGTAGGCGTCGGGCTGTCGCGGGTCGAGCAGGTCGCCGTCCGAAGTGTACGCCTCGAACGAGTAGTTGCCCCGCGACTCGACGGTCTGGCCCGTCGCCGGGTCAACCTTCTGGACGCTGCACTTGCCCTTCATCTCCGAGCGCGTGTAGACCGTGGGCGTCACGCCCGGCTCGGCCGCGAATTGCAGGTAGCCGTCCTGCCAGCTATTGCCCTTGACGACGTAGTTGAAGCCGTCCGGGCCGCGGAAGACGAGCGTGAAGTTGCCCCTGACCTGCTCGCCCCTCTTGCCCGCCTTGACGCTGAAGCCGAAGTTGGCACGGCCGTTGGCGCTCGACGCGTCGGCCACCCAGCCGCCGCCGCTGCTGTGCAGCTCGTCGGAGGGGACGGCGATGGCGAGCACGCCGTCGCCGACGGGGTTGGCCGTCCAGAACTGGTTCGCGCCGTCTACCTTGACGGAGACGGTGTAAATCTCGGCCGCGAGGTTGTTCACGGTCGCCGCCGCGTCGCCATTCGCGTCAACGGCCACGCCGCTGACGACGAGGTCGGGCGTCGCCGAAGAGTTGTTCGACTTGAACAGCTCGAACGTGACGGTCGCCTTCGCGATGTCGCCGACGAAGTTCGCGCCGTCCGCTTCGGGCGTCAGGCGCGCGGCCAGCCGCACGGTCGCCGTGTTGACGTTGGGGCCGGCCGTCAGGAGCGCGGCGTCGCCCGTGTAAGCCGGCGCCGCGTTCTCGCGCGACACCGTCAGCGTGGAGGCGGCGCTCGTCGCGTCGAGGTAGGCCGGGCTGGCGCTCGTGAACTTCGCCGTCACGGCGTAGGAGCCGGCGGGCGCGTTCGCGGTGAACGCGAGCGTGGCGACGCCGTTCGTCAACGCCGACTGGCCGACGGGGCTGCCGTTGACGAAGAACTCGACCGAGCCCGCGAGCGGCTGGCCGGGGAACTGCGCGGCGTTGACGGCGGCCTGCAACATGACGGCGTCGCTGTACTGCACGGAGGCGGGGGCGACGGCGATTGTCGGCGACGACTTGACAGTCACCGTGAAGGAGCAGGTGCTCGTGTTGCCGGCCGCGTCCTTCGCCGTCACGTTGACGGTCGTCGTGCCGACCGCGAAGGCGGAGCCGGACGCGGGGCTGCCCGTGACCGTCACGGCCGAGACCGTGTCGCCCGCCGTCGGGTTGAAGTTGACGGCGGCCGTGGAGGCGCCGGGCGCGGCCGCGACGACGATGTCGGCCGGGCAGGCGACAGTCGGCGCGGTCGTGTCGCGGACGATGACGTTGAAGGTGGCCGTGGCCGTGTTGCCGGCGCTGTCGGTCGCGGTGGCCGTGACCTGGGTCGTGCCGAGCGCGAAGGCGCTGCCCGAGGGGATGCTGAAGCTGACGGCGAGCGGGCCTTCGATGTTGTCTTCGGCCGTGGCCGTGTAGTTGGCGACGGCGCCCGCGGCGCTCGTGGCTTCGAGCGTGGTGTCGGCCGGCGCGTGCAGCGTAGGCGCGACGTTGTCGAGGACGGTGAACTTGAGCGCGCCGGCTTCGACGGCGAACTTGCCTTTAAGCTCGGCCGGCAGGCCGGAGTAGGTGAAGTCGGAGGCGCCGAAGTTGGTCGAGCCGAAGGTGACGAGCGTGTAGACGGTGCCCGGCGCGAGGTCGGCGGCCGGGTTGAAGGCGAACTCGTAAGAGCCGGCGCCGGCCTTCGTGAAGGCGCCGGTGAGCGCGAGCCGGTCGGAGGTCGCGCCGAGGTCGAAGTCCATCGTGGCTCCGCCGTTCCAGTTGAGCGAGGCCGCGCCGAGAGTCGCTATCGGCGCCGCGCCTTCGGGGGCGGCGGAAGCGCCCGAGCCCAGCGTGACGGCGCGGTTGACGGTGCCGCTGCCGGAGAGGGTGGCGCCGCTGTTGACGTTGAAAGCGCCGCCCGCGGCGACCTGGCCGTTGATGCGAAGCGTGCCGGCGTTGACCGTCGTCGCGCCGGTGTAGGTGTTGGGGCCGGAGAGGACGAGCGTGCCCGTGCCCGTCTTGGTGAAGCCGCCCGTGCCCGTGAGCGCGCCGGAGAGCGTGATGTTCTGCGGCAGGTTCGAGGCGTCGGCCGCCTTGAGCTGGATGTTGCCGCCCGAGGTCAGGGTCATCGGCAGAGCGGTTGACCAGTCCTCGGCGGCGCCGAGCGTCCCCGAAGTCAGGTTGATGTTGGTGACGAGCCCGCCCGCGCCCTTCTTGACGATGCCGCCGCCGCCCATGTAGAGCGCGCCGCCGTCAACGACGATGGTCGCCGAGCCGGCCGTGACCGTCGAGTCGAAGCCGAGCGTGAACTTCTCGACCGTGCTCGTGCCTCCCGTGAACCTCGCCTCCGAGACGTTGTTGGCGTTCGAGCCGTTGGTGCGCGAAAGGACGATGCCGTTGGCCGTGTCCTCGGCGCGGAAGGCGCCGCCCGTCACGCGCATCCCGCCGCCGCGGCCGGCCGTGGCCTGGTTGCCGACGGTGACGGCGCCGGTGGCCGTCAGCGAGCCGCCCTCGACCGACATCGCGCCGTTCGAGTTGTTGGTGCCGATGCCGATGGCGCCGACCGTCGCCGTGCCCCCGGCGAAGACGAAGCCGGTCGAGTATGAGATTGAAGTCCCGGAACTCCTCTGGACGGTGACGCTCGGCGTCGTCAGCGTGCCGCCGTTGACGCGGATGACGCTGCCGTCGAAGTTGCTGGTGCGGACGCCGCCGTTCAGGTTGGCCGTGCCCGCGTCAAGGAAGAGGTTGGCCGCGACGCTGCTGGTGCCGACGTTGACGATGCCGCTCGACGTGAGCTGGCCGCCCGCGCCGAGGCGGAGCGTGCCGGCGCCGACGGTGCTCGTCCCGCCGTAGTTGTTCGCGCCCGTCAGGATGAGCGTGCCCGCGCCCGCCTTCGTCAAGCCGGCGGAGCTGGCGACGGGCGCGGCGATGGTCGCGGAGGCGTTCGCGGCGAGGGCGTTGACCGTGACGGTCGGCTGGCCGGAGGCGACGGACAGGGTCAGTGCGTTCAAGGGGTCGCCGTTGGAGTCGAGCACCCAACTGCCCGCGGTCGTGGTGCCGGTGTCGCCGAAGACGAGGTTGCCGAGGGCGCGCGGCGAGTCGAGCCGGACGAGGTTCGTGCCCGAGATGTTGAGCGCGCTGAAGTCGGCCGTGTTGCCCGCGCCGTTGGCGACGGCGCCGTTCTGCCAGTTGCCGCCGCCGCTCCAGAAGCCGCCGCTCGCGAGCTGCGACCAGACGCCGCTGACGTTGTTGCTGACGGTGTAGCTCTGCCCGGCGGTGTAGCCGCCCGCGATCTGGTTGCCCGCCACATCGACGATGCCGGTGCCGCTCGCCTTCAGGTCGAGGCGCAGCGTGCCGGTGCCGGAGATGGCGTTGACGGTCACGTCAAAAGTCGTGTTCGTGACGGTCGCGGCACCGGCGACGGCGCCCGTCGTCGAGCCGGTGGTCGCGAGCTGGAAGTCGGAGGCGTCAACGCCGTTGACCTGCTCGCTGAAGGTGACGCGGAAGACGACGGAGCCGCCGTTGATGGTCGCGCCCGAAGGGGTCTGGCGGTTGATGGAGACGACGGCGGGCGGCGTCTCCTCGACGGTGACGACGAAGTCGGGGGAAGAGAGGCTGTCGTGGTTCGAGTTGTCGGTGGCCTTCGCGTTGAAGGTGTAGGTGCCGGGCGCGAGCACGGTGTTCGTGTAGTCGAACGTCCAGTTGCCCGAGCCGTCGGCGATGGCCGCGCCGACGACGCCCGCGTCGGCGCGCGAGACGGTGACGGTGTGGCCGGCGGCGGACGTGCCGTTGATGACGAGCGTGGTGTCACTCGTCACGCGGTCGTTCGAGAGCGCGCCGGTGTCGGAGACGATGTTGGTGATGGCGGGCGTCATCAGCCCCGTGTCAACCGTGTACTCGGCCGAAGCGGGGCTCACGTTGCCGGCGGTGTCGGCGGCGGTCGCGGTGAAGGTGTGGAGGCCCTGCGGCAGCGTGCCGGCGTAGGTGACGGCCCACGCGCCGCCCTGGTCGGCGCCGGCTGTGCCGACGATGCCCGCACCCGCGCGCGTGACGGTGACGGCCGTGCCGGGCTCGGCCGTGCCCTTGAAGACGAGGGAGCCGCCTCCGACGCTGTTGATGGAGGGCGCGGCCGGGGCGGTCGCGTCAACCGTGACGACGAAGGGCTCGGACTCGGGCGTCTCGCCGCCCTCCTCGTCGCTGGCCGTGGCGTTGAAGGTGTGCGTGCCTTCGGAGAGCGCGGACGCCGTGTAGTCGAAGCTCCAGTCGCCCGCGGCGTCGGCCGTCGCCGTGCCAATCTGGCCGACCCCCGCGAGCGTGAGCGCGACCGTGTTGTTGGCTCCGGCCGTGCCGCTCAGGACGAGGGTGGCGTCGCTCGTAATCTCGTCGGTCGAGGAGACGCCCGTGTCGTCGGTGACTTTGGTGATGGCGGCGATCCTGGCGCCGAGCGAGGTGACGATGTTGGCCTTCGGCACGCCGTTCATGCCGTCGCCGAGGTAGAAGCTGGGGTGCGGCGGCTGGTTGTAGGCGGTGTTCTGCCACGCGACGGCGACGCGGTACTGGTGGTCGTGCATCAGCGTGTAGATGCGGTTGGTGGCGGGGATGGTCGTCGTGTAGATGCGCAGGGCCGTGTTGTCGGAGGTGCGCCAGATGACCTCCTCGCGCCAGTCGCCGAGGATGTCGCCGAGCAGCGAAGGCGTCGCCTTCGTCGAGTTGTTCGACGCGACGCCAACTGGGGAAAGCAGCGTCGAGGCGGTTCGGGTCGTCCAGTTCCACTTCGAGATGGTCGTGCCGTCCTCGAACTCGCGCAGGAGGTCGGCGTCCCACCAGACGGCGAAGTTCTTCGGCGAGGGGGCGGAGGTGCTGATCTGCACGCCGGTCGAGCTCCAGATACCGCCGCGCGAGCTGTACAGCTCGTAGCCGCGGTAGCGCGGGTCGATGTCCATCGCCACGCCGCGGCCCACGTCCGCGCCCTCGCCCGAGACGCCGAAGATGAGCTGGCCCGTCTTCGCGTCGCGGAACTCTGAGCCGTAGGGGCCGTAGCTGGCCGGCTCCTCGTGCACCATGTAGACCTCCTGGCCGGGGCGGTCGGGGTCCATGTCGGACATGTGCAGCGCGTCGCCGTGGCCGAGGCCGGTCGAATAAAGCCCCGTGCCGTCGTCGTCAATGGCGGCGGCGCCGTAGGTGATCTCGTCCTTGCCGTCGCCGTCAACGTCGCCGATGGTCAGGGCGTGCGAGCCCTGCCCGCGCCACGCGGAGTACTGGTTCGCCGTCCCCGTGTGGCCGGTGTCGAAGTTCCAGCGGTTGGTGAGCTGGCCGTCGCGGAAGTCCCAGGCGGCGACGTAGGCGCGCGTGTAGTAGCCGCGGGCCATCACTAAGCTCGGCCGCTTGCCGTCGAGGTAGGCGACGCCCGCGAGGAAGCGGTCAACGCGGTTGCCGTAAGAGTCGCCCCAGGAGGAGACGGTGCCGCGGCCCGGGTTGTAATTGACGGTCGCCATCGCGGCGCCGGTCAGGCCGTTGAAGACGGTCAGGAACTCGGGGCCGGAGAGGACGTAGCCGGAGGAGTTGCGGTGGTCGGCCGAGGCGCTGCCGATGACCGTGCCGACGCCGTCAACGGTGGCGTCGGCGGTCTTGCAGGCGAGCTCGGCTTTGCCGTCGCCGTCGAGGTCGTAGACCATGAACTGCGTGTAGTGCGCGCCGGCCCGGATGTTGCGCCCGAGGTTGATGCGCCACAGCCGCGTGCCGTTGAGCTTGTAGGCGTCGAGGTAGACGTTGCCGGTGTAGCCGCTCTGCGAGTTGTCCTTCGAGTTCGTGGGGTCCCACTTGAGGATGATCTCGTACTCGCCGTCGCCGTCCACGTCGCCGACCGAGGCGTCGTTGGCGGTGTAGGTGTAGTTGACGCCGTCGGGCGTCGTGCCGCCGGCCGGAATCTGGAGCGGGACGTTGAGATACTGCTGGACGGCGGCGTTGGCGGGAAGCGTGAAGGAGTCGCTCGGCGCGCGCTCGACGCCGCCCACGACGGGACGCACGAAGTAGGCGTTCGGCTGCGAGAGGTCGGCGCCGGCGTCAACGAAGTTCGTGCTGTCACTTATCGGTGCGCCGTTGAGCCGGATGGCGGGGCCGCCTCCGGTCGAGCGGTAGAGGTTGAAGGAGACGCCTGAGGGGTCGGTGCCGAACAGGCGCCAGCCGACGTACACGTCCGTCGCGTTCTGGCGGATGGCGACCACGCCGCGGTTCAAATTCTCCATCAGGTACTGCGCCCTCGCCGTCGTCGTGAGCAAGAGGAGCGCCGCCGCGAACAACAGACCCGTCCTGAGATTCTTCTTGAGCATCGTTTAGTCTCTACCGCTTCCTGAAAGGCCGCCCGGGGTTGTGAGTCGAAGCCCGGCGGAGGTGTCTGGCCGGACTGCCGTCAATTCTCTTATCCGAGGGAGAATAGGGGTGTTTTTGTCTGGCGCCTAGCAGAAGTTTTTGCGGCGTCGCGGATTCCGCGATGCGGAACGGGCGTTAAAATTCTCCCGAAAAATCGCGGTTTGTGTATAATTTGTTCGTCCTACCAACATTCCGGCATGCGGAACGAATTTCTGACCGATGGACAAAGAGCCCGTCGTCGCCGAGGCCGTCGTCCGCGCCTGCAACCTCCTGAAAGCCTTCCGGCATGAGGGCGAACAGCTCGCCCTGCGCGAACTCGTCTCGCGCACGGGCCTGAGCAAGACGACGGCCTTCCGGCTGGCGCAGAGCCTCGTCCGCGGCGGCCTGCTGGAGCGCGCGGGCAAGAACGCCTACCGCAGCCTCGTGAGGCCGCTCGGCGGCCCCGGCTTCCGCCTCGGCTTCGCCGCGCAGGCGACCGACTCGGAGTTCTCGCGCGAGGTGAGCGCGAGCGTCGCGCGCGCCGCCGACCGCGAAGGCATTCCGCTCGTCACCGTTGACAACCGCTACAGCCCGACGCGCGCCCTCAGAAACGCCGACCTCCTCGTCCGCGAGCGCGTCGACCTCGTGCTTGAGTTCCAGGCCTTCGAGCAGGTGGCCTCCATCATCTCGTCGAAGTTCATCGAGGCCGACATCCCCGTCATCGCCATCGACATCCCGCACCCCGGCGCCACCTACTTCGGCGCGAACAACTACCAGGCGGGCCTCATCGGCGGGCGCGCGCTCGGGCGCTGGGCGAAGGCGAACTGGGGCGGGCAGGTGGAGGAGGTTTTGCAGGTCGAGCTGTCTCTGGCGGGGCCGCTCCCGCAGTTGAGGATAACGGGGATGCTGGCGGGCCTGGGCGAGGTGCTGCCCGGCGTCAAGCAGGCGCCGACGGCGCGGCTCGACGGCAAGGGAATCTTCGAGAAGAGTCTCGAAGTCGCGCGGCGCTACGTGCGGCGGACGCGGGCGAAGAAGACGCTGGTCGTCGCGGTGAACGACCCGAGCGCGCTCGGGGTGTTAAGGGCGTTCGAAGAAGCGGGGCGCGGTCAGCTCTGCGCGGTGATGGGGCAGAACGCGGTCAGGTCGGCGGTCGAAGAGCTGCGCCGCCCGGGGACGCGCCTCGTCGGCTCGGTCGCATACTTCCCCGAACGCTACGGCGACGAGTTGATATCGCTCGCCCGCGCCATCCTGCAAAAGAAGCAAGCCCCCTCGGCCGTCTTCGTCGAACACCAGCTCGTCACGCCTAAGAACGTCAACCTCATCTACCCCGTCGAGACGGATTAAGAGAAGAACAGACGCGTCACGAACCACCAGAGGCCCGCCAGCGCGATGGCGGCCGAGATGACCACCCTTCCGTGCTTCTCGAAGGCGGGCAGGGCGCGCAGCTTCCACAGCAGCGGCAGAAGTATGACCGCGACTCCCACCTGCCCGAGTTCTACACCGAGGTTGAACGAGAAGAGCGGCACGAGCAGAGCGGAGCCGGACGAGCCGAGGCCCGCCTCCTTCAGCGCGCCCGCGAAGCCGAAGCCGTGGACGAGTCCGAGCGCGAAGGTCAAGGCCCAGCGCCAACCGGGCTCGCCCCGCCTGAAGATGTTCTCGACGCCGACGAAGACGATGGAGGCCGCGATTAAAGGCTCGACCACGCGGCCGGGAAGCTGCACCACGTCGAGCGCGGCCAGCGCGAGCGTCAGCGAGTGGGCGAGCGTGAAGCAGGTGACGATCTTCGCGGCGGTCGAGAAGCGGCGGCAGGCCACGAGCAGCCCGCACAGGAAAAGCAGGTGGTCGTAGCCGGTCAGGATGTGCTCGACGCCGAGCTTGAGGAAGCCCCAGAAGGAGGACGACCGCCCCGCCGAAGAAGCCGAGCCCTCGTCCGTCGCCTCCAGAGAACCGGCCGCGGCCGTCAGCACCTCGGTGCGCAGGACCTTGTCGTCCGCGTCCTTCAGCGTCAGGGCGGTCCTGTGGTCGGGCGACAGTTTTTGTAGAAACTCCGCGTCGAAGTTAAGCGGGCCGCCCCGCGGTCGCGGGTAGACGAGTTGGAAGTTGACGCCGTCCTCGTCGGGCAGGCTGACCTCCGCGGAGCGCGGCGAAAGCTCCGCGCCGCCGGCCGAGAGTTTGTACAGGTCGGGCGCAATCCCCTTCAGGCGGTCCGTCGCGGCGGCCACGTCGGGCGCGGACGTTGCGGGCTCTCCCAGGAGGGTCCACGCCGACTCGGCCGACATCTCCACCTCCAGCTCGACGCGGTCCCCGTGCAGTCGCGCCACGGCCCAGCTCGTCATCGGGTTGTGCGCGAGCGCGCGGCCCGCGCACGCGGCGAGAAGCAGTATCAACAAACAGGTCTTGTGGCGGCTCGTCACGCTGGAATCCTCTTTTGCACGAAGTCGCCACATCGTAATACATTTTCACTTTGACGTGACCCCATGATGTTATGAAAGTCATCTACTGCGCCGAGCCGTTCACGCCGACCCGCGTCGATTTCGCTGAGGTCATGCGCGCGCTCGCGCCCTTCGGCGACAGCCCCGTAGTCGTGAAGGACTACGTGAAATCGAGGAAGCACGAATGGCTCGAAGCCTGCTACATCCCTTCGGCCGCCGAGCGCGGGTCGGTGGAGAGGGTCGTCAAACGGTTCCTTGAGCTTCAGGGCGAAGAGGTCGAGAAGGCCGGCCCGGACGAGTTCTACCGGGCGCTGCGCGCGCGCGTGGAAGGTGCTTGATAGCAACTGGGGATGAGAAGGATATCAAAATGGTTAGCCGTCGCGGCGCTCGCCGTCGCACTGGCGGGAGGTGCTTTCTACGTGGTGCTGTCGCGGTCGAAGGGCGAGGCCGTGCCGGAGCATAAGTACTTCCAGAACGACGCCGGGCGGCCCCTCGCCATCGCGCACCGCGGCGGCGCGGGGCTGTGGCCGGAGAACACGCTCTACGCCTTCGAGCGCGCGGGCGCGATGGGCGTTGACGTGATCGAGACGGACGTGAGGGCCACGGCCGACGGCGAGCTTGTCGTCCTCCACGACGAGAACGTTGAAAGGACGACGGACGGCTCCGGGCCGGTCACCTCGTTGACGCTCGCGGAGGTGAAGAGGCTCGACGCCGCCTACCGCTTCTCGCCCGACGGCGGCCGGAGTTTCCCGCTCAGAGGCCGGGGCGTCCGTATCCCTACGCTGCGCGAGGTCTTCGCCTCGCTCCCGCTCATGCGTTTCAACATCGAGCCGAAGCAGGCCGCGCCGCCGCTGGCCGCGCCCCTCTGCCGCATGATCCGCGAGCACGGCATGGCGGAGAGGGTCATGGTCGGAGCGTTCAGCGGGTCCACGCTGGCCGAGTTCAGGCGCGAGTGCCCCGAGGTGGCTACTTCGGCCGCGACGGGCGAGGTCTTGAGCTTCCTCGCCATGCACGAGGCGGGGCTCGCCGCCTCCTACAGCCCCGTCATGCAGGCGTTTCAGGTGCCCGAGCGGGCGGGCGCCTTGCACGTCCTCACGCCCGACTTCGTCAAAGCCGCGCACGGGCTCAACCTGCGCGTCCACGCCTGGACCGTCAACGACGAGTCGGACATGCGCCGCCTCGTCCAGTTGGGCGTGGACGGCGTCATGACGGACTACCCCGACCGTCTCCTCAAAGTCCTCGGCCGCGCCGCCCCGGACTGAGCGGACGCGCGTTCTTATTCGTATCAATGACGGGAAGTGAGTCTACCCCGAGGCGCTCGGGCGGTTCCGTATCGAGAGCGAGATACCCGACGCGGCGGACAGGGGGCGGATAAACGACATCATCTTCAAGGAGCTGGTCAACGGCATCTTCCCCGAAGCCTCACGGCTCTACTTCAACGAGGTGACGAGCAAGCTGAAGGAGCGCGGGTGCGACGCCGTCGTCCTCGGCTGCACCGAGATACCTTTAATCGTGCGCCCCGACGACTCGCCGCTGCCCACACTCGACTCGACGCGCCTGCTCGCGCGGGCGGCCCTCAGGCGCGCGCTCGGGCAATAGAATCTTCATCGCGCCTCCTTCACTTCCGTCGGCCCCACCGCGGGCAGCGCCTTCAGCTTGCGCGAGGCCATCACGAAATAGATGCGTTCGATCAAGCCCTCGCCGTCGAGCTGAAAAAGCGTGGCCAGCTTTCCGGCGTAGCCCGGCGGCGCGTCCTCCCTCTCGGTCGCCACCGCGTACAGCCCGTTCAGCTCGACGGCCCGGCTCTTCGAGGTGAAGCCCGCCGTCGCCCTGAACAGCTTCGAGAGCAACAGGGCCACCTTCGCCCTCCCGACGACAGGGACCCTGGCCGCGAAGAACTCCCCGCCGCCGTCGCTGATGCTGACGACGCCCGCCGCCAGCAGCTTCGCCGCCGACTCCGTGTCGCGGTTCGTCAGGAACTCGACGAGCTGGCCGACGACGCGCCCCGTCTTCTCGGCCAGAGACTTGCGCGGCACGAACCTTCTCTCCTCGTACTCGCGCATCACGCGCCGCGCGCGGTGGTGCGTCGTCTTGACGTTCTGCTCGGTCATGCGCAGGACGCGCGCGGCCTCCGCGACGCTGAAGTCGAACACGTCGCGCAGGAGCAAGACGGCGCGCTGCGTCGGCGTCAGCAGTTCGAGCGCGAGCAGGAACGCGAACGAAACGCTCTCCAACAGCTCGTAGCTAGCCGACGGGCCGGCCGAGTCTGAGGCGTCGCCGCCGGCCGCCGCGTCGAGCACAGCCAGCACGTCCTCGTTGTTCTCCGTCTCGAACGGCGCCGGGAGCCACTGACCCGTGTAGCCCTGCCGGCGTCGGCGGCGCAGCACGTCGCGGCTCAGGTTGACGGCCACGCGCACCAGCCAGGGGCGCAGCGGCTCGTCCGTGTTCGCCGGGGGCTTCTGCATGAGTCGGACGAAAGTCTCCTGCAAGATGTCGTCCGAGTCGGCCGCGCTGCCGGTCATGCGGTAGCACAGGCCCCACAGGAACCTCCGGTTCTCGTTAAATATCTGTTCGAGCTGCATAGCGTTTGAAAGTCTGCGGCCGGCCCCACGGCAACACGCCCGCGACCACAGCCCCCGCGGCTTCGGAGACGGCGAGCAGGTAGGCCGTGATTTGAAACATCGCCGACCAGAACTCGGGCCGCAAGCGGGCGACGTGCGCGACGTGGTCAATCGTGTGCGCGACGAAATGGTAATACACGCCGAACGCGAACGAGCCGACCATTGAGACGAGCACCAGGGCCGTTAACTTTAACCTGCTTGCGTTTCGGTTGTTCATCTCCCGGCCTCCTCAACCGGCGAAGCCCTCGGCCCGCCAGCTCCCCACGACATCGGTCAGGCCCGCGCCGAAGGAAGGGAAGCGCGGCGACCACCCGACCTCCTCGCGGAAGAGCCGGTTGGAGGTGCGCGTCGAGCGCGTGAAAAAGTCGAGCACGCCCTTCCAGACGAAAAGCCTTGCGAGCCACAGAGGAATCCTCCGCGGCGCGGGCGCGCCGAGCCGGCGGGCGAACTCTACCAGCATCTCTCCTATCGTGGCCGGCTCGTCGTCGGTGACGTGCCACAGCCCGCTCCTGCCCGCCTCGGCCGCGGCGACGAACGCGCCCGCGGCGTCGTCCGCGTGCAGGTTGGCCGAGACGGCGCGGCCCGCGCCGATGAGCGGCAGCCGGCGTCTTAACAGCCCTTGGGCGAAGATGCGCGTGTG
>DATHBF010000533.1:0-5664 GCA_035296285.1 Pyrinomonadaceae bacterium
AAGGAGCGCGAGCACGCCCTGCAAGGCGCCCTGCGCGCGCTGACGCGCCCCTACCGCGAGGTCATCGTCCTGCGCGACATCGAGGGGCTCAGCTACGAGGAAGTGGCCCTCGCGGTCGGAATCAGCATCGGGACCGTGAAGTCCCGCCTCTCCCGCGGCCGGAACGAGCTTCGGCGGAGGCTCGAAAGCTCTTTGTAATTTCGGATTGCCGAACTCCGGTAATCCACAATCGTTTCGGTCCGGATGGCTGCCCTGCCCCGGCTTAACCATAAACCCGGTGCCAGGTGGGTCAGGAAGCGGCGGGCGGCGGTCCGGCGCGAGGGGGCCTCGGCCGTGTCGAGTCCCCTGCGTGCGGCGGTTTGAAAAACGTGGCCAGCAACACCCGTTATTCAAACGAACCCGCGCACGCGAGGGGGACGGCCGGCCCGGTCGCCCCGAGCGCCGTGCCCTCCGAAGCTGTTTCCTTGCTAAAGGGAGCAGCCGGGGTCGGCCAGACATTCGGACCGGGATGCGGGTATAGGGTGTCAGGTGTCGGGTGTCGGCTTTGGTCCGAACCGGCACCCGACACCCGACGCCCGGCACCTTAACTATGATTACTTGTGACGAATCCAGAAACGCTTTCACGCCCTACCTCGACGGGGCGCTGACGCGCGAGGCGTGCTCCGCCCTCGACGAGCACCTCGAAATCTGCCCCCTCTGCCGCGACGACCTCGGCCGCACGCGCGCCCTCGTCCGCGAGTTGTCGCTCGCCGCGCGCCCCGCCCCGCCCGCGGACCTCGCCGCCTCCATCAGCTACGCCGTCTCGGGCGAGCGCGCCGCGCGCCGCGCGCGCCCCCACCGCTCCATCGGCGAGCGCCTGTTCCACTGGGTCGAGCCGCGGCTGATGCCCTACGCCGTCGGCGCCTTCTACTCGGCCGTCCTCTTCATCGCCGTCTTCGGCGCCCTACGCCAGCAGATGCAGGCGCTCCGCAACCTCGCCGACGCGCAAAGGCTCGAAGCCGCCGTGCCCTACGCCGTGACCTGGGTTGACACGGACGAAGTGCCGCCCGGCGGCTACGACGTGACGCGCCCGCTTTCGCCCTCGCTCGCCGCGGCGGCCCGCGCGCCCTTCGCCATCGAGTCTCCGACGCTGAACCCGCGCGGCGCGCTGGCCGCCCTGACGCTCTCGCCGCCGAGCAGCGGCGAGCGGCCCGACGACGACGACATGATCGTCGTGGCCGACGTGTACGGCAACGGCAGCGCCTCGCTGGCGGCGGTCGTCGAGCCGCCGCGCAACCGCCACATGGTTGACGCCTTGCAGGCCGCGCTCCGCAAGAACCCGGCCTTCGTCCCCGCCTCGCTCGACCGGCGCCCGCAGACCATGCGCGTCGTCTTCGCCCTCCAGAAGGTCAGCGTCGAGGACCGCAGCTACTAACTCATCCGGCGAATAGCGAAAGCCCCGGCGGTCGCCTGCGAACAGGCCGCCGGGGCTTTCCTCGTCTGGCGGGCTTTACTTCACCAGCGGGTAGAGCTTTTCGGCGAGGCCGGGGTTGAGGGCCTGGAGCTGCTTGTGCATTTCGAGAGCCTTCTTCTTGTCGCCGCTCTTGCGGTAGGCGACGGCGAGGTTGAAGAGGGCTCCGGTGTAGTCGGGCTTGAGGCGCAGCGCCTCGGCGTGCTCGGCGACGGCCTCCTTGAAGCGGCCGGCGCTGCCGAGCGCGACGCCGAGGTTGTTGTGCGCCTCGGGCCAATCGGGCTTCAGGCGCACGGCCTGCGTGAAGGCTTCGACCGCCTGCGAGAAGAGGGTCTTCAGTTCGGTGTCCTTCACGCCGCGCGACTGCGCGAGGCGGCTGTAGGCGATGCCGAGGTTGAAGTACGCGGAGGCGTTGTCGGGGCTGCGCGCGATGATGCTGCGCGACACCTCGGCCGACTCGCGGAACTGCCCCGAGTTGTTATAGACCCAGGCGAGGTTGACCTGCGCGTCCGTGTAGTCGGGCCGCGCGGCGACCGCCTTGCGGAGCGCGACGGCCGCCTCCTGCCAGCGCCGCTCGCGCCCGAGCGAGTAGCCGAGCTTCTGTTGAAGCTCCGCGTCGTCGGGCTTCAGGCGCGCGGCCTCGGCGTAGGCCGCCGCCGCGTCCGCGAAGCGCCCGGCCCCGCGCGCCGAGTCGCCCACCCCGGCCTGCGCCTCGACGCTCAAAGGCACGAGCCGCGCCACCTGCCTGTAAGCGTCGCCCGCCTCGGCGTACTTGCCCTTGGCGTAGAGCGCGTCGGCCAGGTCGAGCAGCGCGTCGGCGTGGTCGGGCTTGAGGGCGACGACCCGCTTGTAGGCGGCGACGGCGCGGTCGGCGTCGCCCGCCGCCTCGTGCGCGGCCCCGAGCGCGTACAGAGTCTCAACGTCCTTCGGGTCGAGTCGCGTCGCCTGCTCGTAGGCTTTGGCCGCTTCCGGGTGACGGCCGAGCTTCGTGAGCGCCGCGCCGAGCTGCCCGAAGGCGTCCGCGTCCTGCGCGTCGAGGCGGGCGGCCGTCTCAAGCGGCGCCACCGCCTCCGAGTAATTCCCCGCTGAGACGAGGGCGAAGCCGAGGTTGTATTGCGCTTCCGCGTAGTCGGGTTTGAGCCTGACGGCCTGCCGCAGCGGTTCGACGGCCGCGGCGAAGCGGCCGGCCTCTATCTCGGCGGCGCCCTTCGCGTTCAAAGATTCTGCCGTGACGGCCGGCACGGGGGTCCGGCGCCCGCCCGTGTTGCGCGGCGGCGGCGGCGTCTGCGGGCCGGGCGCGGGCTTCGCCGCCGTGCGCGCGCGGCGCGAGGCGAAGCTCTTGCGCGGCAACTCCCTCTCGGGTTTGCTCGCCCGCTTTTGCGTCGTGCCGGGGTCTATGAAGACGCCGACGCTGCCCTTCAAATCGTCCTGCGCCCGCGCGCCGCCCGCCAGCGAAAGGGCGGCCGCCGCCAGCAGTAAAAGAATCAAGCCCCTGCGTCCCAAGACTTCACCTCCCGCTCATGTTTGACCGCTCCGAGGCGCGGATAATACTATCGCGCGGTCATCATAAAACCGAAGTCCAGAGGGGAGTTCTCTAAGAGATTCATGGCTCAAGTGAAACGCATCGGCGTGTTGACGGGAGGCGGCGACGCGCCCGGCCTCAACCCGGCCATCAAGGCGCTCGTCTACCGCTCGGAGGACCACGGCATCCCCGTCGTCGGCATCTACGACGGCTGGCGCGGCCTCATCAACCCGCCGCAGGACGTGCTGCCGCTCGACCGCGGCCGCGTCCGCCGCTGGGACCGCGACGGCGGCACCAACCTCGGCTCGTCGCGCACCAACCCCTTCCGCACCACGACGCCGGAGGGCGAGCGCGTTGACCGCTCGAACGAAGTTCTCGAAAACATCGAGCGGCTCGGCCTCCACGCCGTCGTCGCCTGCGGCGGCGAGGACACGCTCGGCGTCGCCGCGCGCCTCGCCGAGAAGGGCGTCAACGTCGTCGGCATCCCGAAGACCATTGACAAGGATTTGGCCGGCACCGACTACACGCTCGGCTTCGACACGGCGCTCCGGAACGTCACCGAAGTCATCGAGCGTTCGCGCACGCCCGCCGGCTCGCACGGCTGGGTGCAGGTCGTCGAGGTGATGGGCCGCCACGCCGGTCACCTCGCGCTCTGGTCGGGCGTCGCGGGCGGCGCGCACATGATTCTCATCCCCGAACACCCCTTCCGCTACGAGCGCGTCTTCCACCACCTGCGCGAACGTCTCGCCGACCCGGCCGTGCTCCACCGCGACACGGCCAAGCCGCGCTACTCGGTCGTCGTCGTCGCCGAGGGCGCCTACGCCGAGGACGGCGAGTTGGTGACGATTGACGACCGCCACGACGCCTTCGGCCACGCCCGGCTCGGCGGCATCGGCGAAGTGCTCGCGCGCCGCATCGCGGCCGAGACCGAGTTCGAGGCCCGCGCCGCCATGCTCGGCCACCCGCAGCGGGGCGGCGCGCCCTCGCCCGTGGACCGCATCATGGGCGCCATCTTCGGCGCCCGCGCGGCCGACGCCGTCGCCTCCGGGGAGTTCGGCAAGATGGTCTCCGCCCGCGGCATCGCCCCGGCCTGCGACCTCTCGCTCGTGGACATCTCGACCGTGCTGGGCAAGATTTCGACCGTTGACGTGGGGCGCTACTACGACACCGACCGTTATCATTTGAAAGACATCGGGATGTAGAAAAACGGGGGCCGGCGGCCTTCTTGACGCCCTCTCGCGGGGCGTGATAGGTTTCGTGCCAAGTTCAGAAATTCATCCGAGCCAGCGGCGCGCGACCGGCGCCGACGCGGGAGACGAGTGTGAGCGCGACCGAATTGAAGCAGACGCCACTGAACGCGGCGCACCGGCGCGCGGGCGGCCGGATGGTGGAGTTCGGCGGCTGGGACATGCCCGTCCAGTACCCGGCCGGCACGGTCGAAGAGCACCTGCGCACGCGCACCCACGCCGGCCTCTTCGACGTGTCGCACATGGGCGAGATCGAAGTCAAAGGCCCCGACGCCATTCCGTTCGTCAACCGCCTCTGCTCGAACGACGCCTCCAAGCTCGTTGACGGCCAGGCGCAGTACTCCGCGCTCACGACCGAGCGGGGCACGGTCGTTGACGACCTGCTCGTCTACCGCTTCGGCCCCGAAGACCTCCTGCTCGTCGTCAACGCCTCGACCACCGACAAGGACTGGGACTGGATCACCTCGCACAAGCGGGACGAGCGCGTCGAGCTCACGAACCGCAGCGCCGACTTCTGCCAGCTCGCCGTCCAGGGGCCGGACGCTGTCGGCATCCTGCGCCAGCTCACCGACGCGCCGCTCGAAGAGATCAAGTATTACCACTTCCGCGAGGGCGAGGTCGGCGGCGTCTCGGCCATCATCTCGCGCACGGGCTACACGGGCGAGGACGGCTTCGAGGTCTACGCCGCGCCCGAGCACGCCGAACGCCTCTGGGACCGCCTGCTCGACGCCGGCCGCCACGGCACGCCCGAGGGCATCCAGCCCTGCGGCCTGGCCGCGCGCAACACGCTCAGGCTCGAAGCGGCGATGGCCCTCTACGGCCACGAGATTACGGACGAGACGACGCTCCTGGAAGCCGGCCTCGGCTGGATAACCAAACTGGGCAAGGGCGACTTCATCGGGCGCGAGGCGCTGGCGCGGCAGAAGGAGGAGGGCGTCGAGCGCAAGCTCGTCGGCTTCGAGGTCACGGGCCGCGGCATCGTCCGCGACGACTTCGAGATCTTCGTCGAAGGCCAACCGGTCGGCCGCGTCACTTCGGGGAGCCCCGCGCCTTACCTCAAGAAGAACATCGGCCTCGCCTACGTCCCGGCCGAGCACGCGGCGCCGGGGCGGCAACTTCAAATCGACATCCGCGGCCGGCAGGTGGCCGCCGAGGTCGTCCCCACGCCCTTCTACAAGAGGGAGAAGAAGTAATCGGTCTTCAGTCTTCGGTCTCTGCCTTTACTGAAACCTGAAGGCTGAAAACTTTTCATCAAGGAGCTTTCATGTCGAATATTCCCGAAGACCTTCACTACAGCAGGGACCACGAGTGGCTCAGGCTCGACGGCGACGTGGCGACCATCGGCATCACCGACTACGCCCAGGAGAAGCTCGTTGACATCGTCTACGTCGAGCTGCCCCGCGTCGGCGAGACCTTCGAGGCCCACCAGTCGTTCGGCACGGTCG
>DATHBF010000534.1:0-2258 GCA_035296285.1 Pyrinomonadaceae bacterium
CTCCTCCCGCCTCGCGGACAAGCAGGAGAAGCCCGCCGAATAACTTAGGCGTCGAACTTTCAACACGGAAGGCGCGGAGATGATGAAATGTCTCCGCGCCTTCCGTGTTTATAAGCCGCGTCCAACCGTTCCCGCCCGCCCCCTCATCAGAGCACAAAATATTTCCCGCGCCGGGGCCAACCATCTCCGCCCCGCCGTGTCTATTGAGACGACCGAGCGCGAAGGGAACCCCGAGTTGACCGCAGAACACGAACTGATCCGGCGCGCGCAGGGAGGCGACCTCGACGCCTTCTGCCGGCTCGCCAAAGCTTACGAGCGGCGCGTCTACACGCTGGCGCTCCACTACTGCCGGGACGCGCACGACGCCGAAGACCTCTCGCAGGAGGTCTGGCTCAAGGCGTTCAAGGCCCTCGGCGGCTTCCAGTTTCAGTCGGGCTTCTACACGTGGCTGAGGCGGATTCTGGTCAACTCCTTCCTCAACCACAGGCGTGCAGAGACGATGACGCGCGACAGCGAGAAGACCCCCGTCAGGTTTGAAAGTCTGAAGCCGGACGGCGCGGGCGCGGCCCTGCCCCTCGTCCTGGGCGACGCCGAGGACGAGTTCGAGCGAAGGCTCCTGGTCGAGAGGGTGACGCGGGCGCTGGGCGAGCTTTCGCCGCAGCAGCGGCTCATCTTCCTCCTCAAGCACCGCGAGGGGATGACGTGCCGCGAGATCGCCGACTCGTTCGGCTGCTCGACGGGCTCGGTGAAGAAGTCTCTGTTCCGCTCGCTCCTGAAGCTGCGCTCGGCGCTCGGCGTGGAGTCGGGCGAGATGGCCCCGCTGCGGGCGGGCGAGTGAACGCGAGGTCTTACGAAGAAGATGATTCACGACTGCGAGGCGACACAGGAGAGGGTGGTGGACCTGCTCTTCGGCGAGCTGGACGGGGGCCGCGCGGGGCTCGCCCTCGAAGAGCTGGACGGCTGCCCCGCGTGCCGCGTGCAATACCAATCCCTGGTCGAGACACTACAGACGTTCGACAGGGCGGCCGAAGCGTCTCTCCCGGCCGAGGACTTCTGGCCCGGCTACGAAGAAAGATTGAGGAAGCGAATGGCACAAGAGATTCAACCCAACATCTGGCAGACGGCCGCGGCGCTCTCGACCGCGCGCCCCGAGTACCGGCTGACGTTCCTCGAAGACGAAGGACTGACGCGGCGCCTCACGCGCGAAGTGCGCGGCGTGGCGCACGACGCGGAGTTGACGTGGCCCGAGTTCAAGCGCGACCCGCTCGGCTTCACCGGCCGCTCGGTGTCGGCCTACTCGCACGCCGGCTGGAAGTTTCTCTCACAGCGCGACGTGTCGCTGGCCGTGCTCGCCTCCTTCGTCGTCATCTTCGGCGCGGTCGGACTCGTCGTCGGGCTCGAACAGTTCCGCCTCTCGCGCGCGTCGCGCGTCGCGGTTAACGAAGAACTCGTGCTCGTCGAGATGCTCTCGCCCGAGGCGGAGATTCCGAAGGAGCAGCAGAAGCCCGAGGAAGGCCCGGCCGGCATGGCCAAGGGCAAGGGCGGCGGCATGAAGCCCAAGCAGGAGAAGCCGGGCGGCGGCGGCGGCGGAGGCCGCCAGGAGGCTTTGCCTGCTTCACACGGCAAACTCCCGCAGGCATCTTTGCAGCCTCAAATCCTGCCGCCTAACCCGCACCCGCCCAAGGTGCCGAATCCGCACCTGGCGGTGCCGGCCACCATCCAGGCCGACCCGACGCTGTTCCCGCCCGACACGCGGCCCATCCCCTTGGGCGACCCGAAGTCTAAGGAGACGACTCCGTCTTCCGGCACTGGCACGGGCGGCGGCATCGGCAACGGCACGGGTACGGGCGTCGGCTCCGGCGACGGCTCCGGCTTCGGCCCCGGGCGGGGGTTCAACACGGGCGGCGGCGACCCGAACATCGGCGGGGGCGGCCCCGGGGGCGGCGGCGGGGGCGTGGACTACAACAAGACGTTCAACCAGAAGGACGTGACGAGGAAGGCCGTCATCCTGGCCAAGCCGGAGCCGGGCTTCACGGAGGAGGCGAGGAAGAACAACGTGACGGGCATCGTGCGGCTGCGGGCGGTGCTGTCGAGTTCGGGCGGGGTGACAAACATCTCTGTCATTAAGCCTCTGCCGGACGGGCTGACGGAGAAGGCCATCTCGGCGGCGCGTCAGATCAAGTTCCAGCCGGCGCAGAAGGACGGGCGGACGGTGTCGCAGTACATCGTCCTCGAATACAACTTCAACATCTACTGAC
>DATHBF010000535.1:0-4360 GCA_035296285.1 Pyrinomonadaceae bacterium
CTCCGTTCGAGCTGGCGCCGCCGTCAATCGAGGAGATGGCGGGGCGCATCTCGAAGTGCCTCGGCCACGGCGCATGGCTCGCGTGCGAGCGCCGTGGCTTAGTGCTCGGCTACGCCTACGGGGGCCGCTGGCGCGAGCGCCCCGCCTACCGCTGGTCAACGGAAGTCTCCGTCTACGTCCGCGACGGCGAGCAGGGCCGGGGGCTGGGCCGCGCGCTCTACACCTCCTTGCTCGCCGCGCTCCGCTTGCAGGGCTTCTTCAACGCCTACGCCGGCATCACGCTGCCGAACGCGGCGAGCGTCGGGCTGCACGAGGCTCTCGGGTTCGAGCCGGTCGGCGTCTACAGGCGGGCGGGCTACAAGTTCGGCGCGTGGCACGACGTGGGCTGGTGGCAGCTCGCGCTGAAGTCCCCCGAGGGCGACCCTGCGGAGCCGCGCGCGATGCGGGAGGTCTGTGAGACGGCTGAGTGGCGCGAGGCTTTGGGAAGCGGCGAGGCGCTTTTGCGTGGCTGACGTGACGGCGGCGGGGCTTAAAAGTTTTTCGGAGCGGCGCGAAGTGCTGGTGGGCGGCGTCGAGGGCGGCGGCACGAAGTTCGTCTGCGCCGTCGGCACCGGACCCGAAGACCTCTCACGCGCCGAGTTCCCGACGGGCGACGAGCCCGGGCGCGTCCTTTCGGAAGCGACCCGCTGGCTCAAGGCGCGGGAGCGAGAGCGGGGGCCGCTGGCGGCCGTCGGCGTCGGCTCGTTCGGCCCCGTTGACCTGCGCGAAGAGTCCGCGACCTACGGCCGCATCACTTCGACGCCCAAGCCGGGCTGGGCGGGCGCGGACGTGGCCGGCGCTTTCCGCCGCGCGTTCCCCGGCATCCCCGTCGGCTTCGAGACGGACGTGAACGCCGCCGCGCTCGGCGAGTTCTACTGGGGCGCGGGCCGAGGGCTCTCCGACTTCGTCTACATCACGATGGGGACAGGCGTAGGCGCGGGGATAGTCTCCGGCGGCCGGCTCGTCCACGGGCTCGTCCACCCGGAGGTCGGCCACATGCTGCTGCCGCGCGAGCGCGGCGACAAGTTCGAGGGTGTGTGCCCTTACCACGGCCCTTGCTGGGAGGGCTTGTGCTCCGGCCCCGCCATCCTGCGGCGGGCCGGCACGCCGGCCGAATCACTCCCCGCCGGGCACGAGGCGTGGACGCTCGTGACCGACTACACCGCCCGCGCGCTCGCCAACCTCGTCTTCGTGCTCTCGCCCGAGCGGGTCATCATCGGCGGCGGCGTCAGGAAGGCCGGCCCGCTCGGACAGGACGCATTCTTCAGCCGGCTCCGCGAGAAGACGCGACGGGCGCTCGCCGGCTACGTCGCCTCGCCCTCTCTGAGCGAAGAAGGCATCAACGGCTTCGTCGTCCCGCCCCGCCTCGGCGACGACGCGGGCGTCTGCGGCGCCGTCGCCCTCGGCCAGTTGGCCGCCGCGCGCGCGTGATCCGAAAGCGCCCCGGTTTTCGCTTTACTCTTTGGAAGCCGGAAGAATGCGGGTCGGGGGGATTCTTAAACAGATGAAAAAGCTGATAGGGGCGACGCTGTTCTTTATGTTAGCGAGTTCGATGGCGGGCGCGCTGGCCTCGGTGGTCGCCGAGCAGGTGGTGGCCGCGGTCGAGACGGTGGCGGGGCCTTTGACCATCGTCGCCAGCGACGACGGCTCGGAGCACGCGGCCGTGCTCAACGGGCGCGTCCGGCTCTACCGGGCGGAGACCTACGGCGTCGAGGGCGCCGGCCTCAAGTTCGAGAAGGTCTTTGGCGCTTTCGCTAAGGGGCAGGATGTGGTGGTCCTCTCGGAGTCGGACGGCGGGACCGGCTGCCGCGCCACCTACGTCCTGATGGCGGTCAAGGCCGACGGCACCTCGGACGTGACGGACGCCTTCGGCAACTGCGCCGCGCCCTCCTACGCGCAGCGCGGCGCCAAGCTCTACGTCAAGTTCCCCGCCTTCAAAGACACGCCCGCCGAGACGTGGGTCTACGACGGCGCCGAGTTGTCCAAACAGTAAGATTCTTAAAACAGGCTCCCCTGCCCTTCTTTCGCCGGGCCGGCCTGCGCGTCGTCTTCTTCAGAGGTCGGTTGGCGCTCGCCGCGGCGGAGGGCGTTGACGAGGAGGTGGGCGCGGCGCGTCGGCTCGGGCTGGCGGTAGCCGCCGTCGCAGCGCAGCGTCAGGTCAATCGCGCCTTCGAGGTCGATGAGGTGGCCGGGCGAGACGTAGATGGGATTCACGCGGTCCTTCGTCCGCAGCGCCGCGCCGACCGTCTCGCCCTTGTCCACGAGCGGCGTCCACGCGCCGCGCTCCGACCCCGGCTCCTCGTACTTGCCGACGAGCACCGACTTCGCGCAGCCGAACGTCGGCCGGTCTATCAAGAGCCCGACGTGCGAGGCGATGCCGACGCGCCGCGGGTGCGCGAGGCCCTGCCCGTCGAACATGACGGCGTCCGGCTCCGTCTTCAGCAGCGCCCACGCCTGCAAGAGCGGCGGCGTCTCGCGGAACGACAGGAGGCCCGGCACGTAAGGGAACGTCGCCTCTCCGACGACGCCCGCCTCCTCGACCACCTCCAAAGTCGGCAGCCGCAGCACGACTATCCCGGCGTAGAGCACGGGGTCGTACTTGTTGAAGGAGATGTCGGCGCCCGCCACCGTCTCTATCTTCTTCTTGAGCGGCCGGACCCGCACGCGCTCGCGCAACTGCTTCTGAAGCTCGACGGCCTCGCGCGGCTTCAAAGACCACTCGTGCAACTGTTCGTAGCTAGCCATAAATTTCCGAGGTCGAAAAATCGACCGCCTCGCTGGAACTAATACCGCTGTCTTTCTGGATGACGGAGTGGACCCGCCATTGTTCGTCGTCGCGCGCGGGGAAGTCCACGCGGTAGTGGCCGCCGCGCGACTCCTCGCGCCAGAGGGCGGCGCGGGCGATGAGGGTGGCGACGGTCAGGAAGTTGCGCGGCGAGGGCCGGAGGCGCGCGCGCGCTATCTGCTCGAACTCCGAGAGAGAGCGCGTGAGCGAGTGGCGCGAGCGGAGGATGCCGACGCGCTCCCACATCAGGCGCCGGACGCGCTTGCGCACGGCGAGCGAGGCGGCGCTCAGCCGGCCCAACTCCTCGGGCGAAAGCTCCTCCGGCTCGGGCAAGGCGGAAGGTTGCGGGGCGGGCCTCGCGCCCTTCAAATCCACGGCCGCCGCGCGGCCCGCGCGCGCGCCGAAGACGAGCCCTTCGAGCAGGGAGTTCGACGCCAAACGGTTCGCGCCGTGGACGCCCGTGCAGGCCACCTCGCCCGCCGCGTAGAGCCCCGGCACAGTCGTCCGCCCTTCGAGGTCCGTGCGCACGCCGCCCATCTGGTAGTGCGCGGCCGGGCTGACCGGGATGGGCTCGCGCGCGAGGTCGAGCCCGTAGCGCAGACAGGTCTCGTAAATCTTCGGGAAGCGGCGGCGCAGGTGGTGGACGTCGAAGGCCGTCATGTCGAGGAAGACGGTGCGCGTGGCGGTGCGCTCCATCTCGGAGACGATGGAGCGCGTGACCACGTCGCGCGGAGCCAGCTCGGCCGACTCGTGGTAGCGCGGCATGAAGCGGCGCCCCTCGGCGTTGCGGAGCACGCCGCCCTCGCCGCGCAGCGCCTCGGACAGAAGGAAGCGCGGCGCGCCCTCCAGGTTCAAGGCCGTCGGGTGGAACTGGACGAACTCCATGTCGGCCAGCTCCGCCCCGGCCTCGTAGGCCATCGCCATCCCGTCGCCGGTCGCCACCGCAGGGTTCGTCGTGTGCTGGAAGAGCTGGCCCGCGCCGCCGGACGCCAGGACGACGCCGCGAGACAGGAGCACGCGCGGCGAGCGCACCAGCGGGTCGAGGTAGCGGACGCCGCAGGCGCGGCCCTGCTCGACGACGAGCGTTTCGGTCTCGGCGTGGGCGAGGAGCGTGATGTTGCGCTCGCGGGCGGCGCGGGCGAGCAGGGCGCGGACTATCTCGCGGCCCGTCGAGTCGCCGTGGGCGTGGAGGATGCGCGGGCGCGAGTGGGCGGCCTCGCGCGTGAAGAGCAGCCGCCCGCCCTCGCGGTCGAACTCGGCGCCCCACTCGATGAGCTCGCGTATGTAACGCTTGCCGTCTTCGACCAGGACCGTGACGGCGCGCTCGTCGCACAGGCCCGCGCCCGCCCCGAGCGTGTCCTCTTCGTGCAGGCTGTTCTCGTCCTCCTCCGAGAGCGCGACGGCGACGCCGCCCTGCGCGTACTCGGTGTTCGACTCGTCGCGGCGGTCTTTGGTGAGCACCGTGACGCGCGCGCCCGAGCGCGCCAGCTCGACGGCCGCGCGCAGGCCCGCGATGCCGCTGCCGACGACGATGAA
>DATHBF010000536.1:0-8615 GCA_035296285.1 Pyrinomonadaceae bacterium
GACGAGCGGTATCTCGGTCTGGATCGCCAGCTCGATGTCGGCCAGCGACGTTCCCGCGCCGCGGTTCGGGGCCACGCCCGTCAGCACCCACGCGCTGCGCTTCTGGTACATGATGCCGCGCGTGCCGTCTATCGGGTCCACGATGACGCGCCAGACGGCGTCCGCCTCCGACGCGCCGTGCGGCAGGACGACCTGCCCTTCCTCCAGCCCTTCGGCCACGAGCACTACGGCCGCGCGCGGCGCGACCTCGCGCTCGAAGAACTCGATTAAAAGCTCCTCGCTCACGCGGTCAACGGCGTAGATGGTGTCGCCCTCAACGTCGCGGTCAACGGCCGCCATCTCGCCGGCTGTGTCGCGCTCGCACGCCTCGACCACCGCGTCGCGGACGCGCTCGTGCAAACGGCGGATGGGCTCCAGAAGCTCGCGCACGTCCGACCTCATCGCGCGCCCCCTTTCCGCGCGCGCTTGTAGTGGACTTCCGGCGCGGCGCGAAGCTCGGCGGCCTTCTCCTCGGGCGAGGTGTCGGAGAGGAAGTTGCCGCCGCCGATCTCGGGGCCGGCGAGGTACTTGAGGAGGTTCGGGCGGCGCAGGGGCGGGTGGAACTCGATGTGGAAGTGAAAGCCCCTGTAGTCGCCGCCGTCGGTCGGCGCCTGGTGCAGAGGCATGACGTAGGGGAAGGGGACTTGCCAGAGGTTGTCGAACTTGACGACGACGCGGCGGAGCACGTCGGCGAAGTCGCGCCTCTCTTCGTCTGTCAATGCCGCGACGCTCGGGCTCGTGCGTTTCGGCGCGACGAAGACCTCGTAGGCGTAGCGCGCGAAGTAGGGCACGAAGGCGACGGCCGTGTCGTTCTCGCAGACGATGCGCGCGCCGTCCTCGCGCTCGGCGGCGAGGATGTCCTGGAAGAGCACGCGGCCCGTCTCCTCCAGATGCTTTTGCGAGACGCGGGCCTCGGTCTCGATGGTCTTGAAGACGAAGTTGGTGGCGTAAATCTGGCAGTGCGGGTGCGGGTTGGAGACGCCGACGGCCTCGCCCTTGTTCTCGAAGGTGAGGACGTGCCTGACCCCGGGCCGCGCGCCCAGCTCCCTGTACTGCTCCTGCCAGACGCGCACCAACTCCTCGACCTCTTCAAGCCCAAGCTCGGCGAGCGTCAGGCTGTGGTGAGGGCTGTAGCAGACGACGCGCGCCAGCCCCTCGGCCGGCATGTTGCGGTAGATGCCGGGCGGCTTCGGCAGGTCGCGCGGCGCGTCCGGGCTGGCGCAGGGCATGTCGTTGTCGAAGACGAAGGTGGACTTGTAGTCGGCGTTGCGCCGCCCCGAGACGCGCGGGTTTCCGGGGCACAGGTAGCAGTCGGGGGCGTAGTCGGGCGCCTCCTCCTCCGCGTGCTCGACCGTGCCGCCGCTCCAGGGGCGGTTCTGCCTGTGCGCCGCGACGATGACCCACTCCTCGCGCAAAGGGTGCCAGCGTTCCTCCCAAGTCACCTCTGCTCCCCTCCCCGGCGAAATTAAATTGGCCTGTCGGATAAATGCTTCTTTAACATTCAACGAGACTTTTGTATAGTTGGCAGCGAAAGCCACATCACGCCTTCGAGGTTCGCCGCTGATGAGAAACAAGCACATCTCTATCGCCTTCATGTGTGCCGCGCTGGCCGCGCTGATGATGGCCTGCGCCGGCGGGACGACTAACACGGGCAACACGGGCGGCTCCGCAAACGCGGGGTCGGGCGGCGGCGGGGGCGCGTCCGGCAAGAAGCTCCGCCTCGCCTTCGTCACCAACAACCCGTCCGACTTCTGGACCATCGCCCGCAAGGGCACGGAGAAGGCCGCCGCCGAGCTGGGCAACGTCGATGTCGAGTTCAGGATGCCCGGCGAGGGCTCGGCCGCCGAGCAGAAGCGCCTCGTCGACGACCTGCTCGCCAAGGGCATCGACGGCATGGCCATCAGCCCCGTGGACCCGGCCAACCAGACGCAGATGATAAACGACGCGGCGGGCAAGATTCTCGTCCTCACGCAGGACAGCGACGCGCCCACCAGCAACCGCGCCTGCTACATCGGCACCGACAACAAGGCGGCCGGCCGGCAGGCGGGCGAGTTGATTAAGGAGGCGCTGCCCGGCGGCGGCCGCGTCATGGTCTTCGTCGGCAAGTCCGACGCGCAGAACGCGCGCGAGCGTTACGAGGGCTTGAAGGAGGCCATCGCCGGCTCGAACATCGAGATCATCGACGTGCGCACCGACGACGCCGACCGCGTCCGCGCCAAGGCGAACGCCGCCGACACGCTCGTCAAGTACCCGGAGGTGGCCGCGCTCGTGGGGCTGTGGGCCTACAACGCGCCGGCCATCCTGAGCGCCGTCCGCGACGCCGGCAAGATCGGCCAGGTCAAGATCATCGCCTTCGACGAGGAGGACGACACGCTGAAGGGCATCAAGGAGGGCGCGGTGGTCGGGACCGTCGTCCAGCAGCCCTTCGAGTTCGGCTACCAGTCCATCAAGGCGATGTCGAAGATACTCGGCGGCGACCGCTCCATGATCCCGGCCGGCAAGCAGGTCTTCGTCGAGACGAAGGTCATCAAGAAGGACACGGTCGAAGAGTTCACCCGCCAGCTCAACCAGCTCCGCGGGAGGGGATGAAAGGAAGTAGTCAGTAGTCAGTAGCCGGCAGTCAGTAGGCTCCGCCTCTCTTCCACTGACTACCGACTACTGACTACTGACTACTGTCTGCCGATTCCTATGCCTTCTCCAATTCTCGAAATGAAGGGGATCGGCAAGCGGTTCCCCGGCGTGGTGGCGCTCGACGACGTGTCGCTCGAAGTCTACCCGGGCGAGGCCGTGGCCCTCATCGGCGAGAACGGCGCGGGCAAGTCCACGCTGATGAAAATCCTCGGCGGCGTCTACCAGCCCGACGCCGGGCAGATTCTCATCGAGGGCCGCGCGGCCGTCATCGACAACGTCTCGGACGCGCTGCGGCTCGGCGTCGGCTTCATCCACCAGGAGCTGAACGTCCTCGACAACCTGGACGTGGCCGGCAACGTCTTCCTCGGCCGCGAGCCTCTGAAGGGCGGCTTCCTCGTGGACCGCGCGAGGATGAAGAGGGAGTCGGAGGTCTACCTCAAAAGGCTCGGCCTCGACGTTGCGGGCGACACGCCGCTCGCCCGCCTCTCCATCGCGCAGCAGCAGCTCGTCGAGATAGCCAAGGCGCTCTCGCAGAACGCGCGCATCCTCATCATGGACGAGCCCACGTCGAGCCTCACGCTCACGGAGACGGAAAGGCTCATCACGGTCGTCAAGGACTTGCGCTCGCAGGGCGTGAGCATCATCTACATCTCGCACCGGCTGGGCGAGGTCAAGGAGTTGGCCGACCGCGTCGTCGCACTCCGCGACGGCCGCAACGCCGGGACCATCCCGCGCGAGGAGATCAGCCACGACCGCATGGTCCGCATGATGGTCGGCCGCGAGCTTTCGCACTTCTACGTCCAGCCGGAGGGCGGGCGCGGCGGCACGGTCTTCGAGGTGCAGAACCTTCGCACGCGCCGCTACCCCGAGCACCCCGTCTCGTTCGAGGTGAGGCGCGGCGAGATACTCGGCTTCGCGGGCCTGGTCGGCGCCGGCCGCTCCGAGGTGGCGCAGGCCGTCTTCGGCGTCGAGCCGCCGCTGCCCGGCTCCGCCATCTCGCTCGACGGCCGCCCCGTCGCCGTGCGCTCGCCGCAGGACGCCATCGCCGAAGGCATCTACCTCGTGCCCGAAGACCGCCGCCGCTCGGGGTTGATTCTCGAAGAGGTCATCCGCAAGAACATCTCGCTGCCATCGCTCGGCCGCTACAGCTCCGGCTGGCTCGTCCGCCAGGACGACGAGCGCAAGGCCGCGACCGAATACTCGAAGCGCCTGAACGTCAAGGCGCCTTCGGTCGAGGTGCGCGCCGGCAACCTGTCGGGCGGCAACCAGCAGAAGGTGGTCTTAGCGAAGTGGCTGGCGCGCGACCCGAAGGTGCTCATCTTCGACGAGCCGACGCGCGGCATCGACGTGGGCGCCAAGGCCGAGATTTACGAGCTGATGCGCAAGCTGGCCGAGCAGGGCGTCGGCGTGATGATGATCTCCAGCGACATGGAAGAGATTCTAGGCGTCAGCGACCGCGTCGCCGTCATGCACGAGGGCCGCCTGACGGGCGTCCTCGAACGCGAGGAGTGCAGCGAGGAGGCCGTCATGCGGCTCGCCGTCGGGCACGGCAAAGACGGCGCTTCGGAAGGCGGCCACTAGGGCCGCCCCGGCGCGACTTACACACCAGGACGAAAACGAACATGACTCCAATCAGCAGGCCATCCATACTCGCCCTGTGCGCGCTGGTCGTGCTCTCGTGCGGGCTCGTCGCGGAGGGCAAAGGCACCGTGAAGAAATCGGACTTCGGCTCCGTCGAGGGGCGGAAGGTTGACCTCTACACGCTCACCAACTCGCGCGGCGCCGAGGCCCGCGTCATCACCTACGGCGGCGCTGTCGTCTCGCTCAAAGTCCCCGACAAGCGCGGCCGGATGGGCGACGTGGTCCTGGGCTACGACGACATCGAAGGCTACCTCAAGCAGACCTCCTACATCGGCGCCCTCATCGGCCGCTACGGCAACCGCATCGCCCGCGGGCGCTTCACGCTCGACGGCCGCGAGTACACGCTCGCCACCAACAACGGCGAGAACCACCTGCACGGCGGAGTCAAGGGTTTCGACAAAGTCATCTGGGAGGCGCGGCCCCTCCCCTCGCGCGCGGGCGCGGCGCTGGAGCTTACCTACCACAGCGCCGACGGCGAGGAGGGCTACCCCGGCAACCTCCACACGCGCGTCGTCTACACGCTGACCGACCAGAACGAGCTGCGCGTTGACTACACGGCGACTACGACCAAGGCCACGCACGTCAACCTCACGCAGCACTCCTACTTCAACCTCCGCGGCGCGGGCGACGGCGACATCCTCGACCACCAGTTGACGCTCTACGCCTCGCGCTTCACGCCGACCGACGCCGGGGCCATCCCGACCGGCGAGCTGCGGCCCGTGCGCGGCACGCCCTTCGACTTCCTCCGCCCTCATACAATCGGCGAGCGCATCGACGCCGACGAGGAGCAGATAAAACTCGGCAAGGGCTACGACCACAACTTCCTCGTCAACGGCCGGAAGGGCGTTTTAAGGAGGGCGGCCGAGGTCTACGAGCCGACGACGGGCCGCGTGATGGAGGTCTGGACGACCGAGCCGGGCATCCAGTTCTACTCGGGCAACTACCTCGACGGCAGCATCGGCAAGGGCGGCAAGGCGTACCCGTACCGCTCGGGCTTCTGCCTTGAGACGCAGCACTACCCGGACACGCCGAACCGGCCGAACTTCCCCTCGACGGTGCTCCGCAGGGGCGGGCGCTACCGCACGACGACGGTCTACAAATTCTCGGCGCGCTGACCTGCGCCGCGCGGGTGACGGCGCATGACTGGCAAGCCCGGCCCGGCGCTTTCCTGCCGTCCGCTCCTCCTGCCGCCGGCGGCGTGCGCGCGGCCTCGGTCTTTCGAGGGAGGCGGGCGGCCTGAAATCTTTTGAGTAAATTATGACGAGCGCGACGGCGGTAGCGGGTGAGTTCGGGAGAAGGTTCGGGGGCCGGCCCCGCGTCTTCCGCGCGCCGGGCCGCGTCAACCTCATCGGCGAGCACACGGACTACAACGAGGGCTTCGTGATGCCGGCGGCGACCGACCTCGCCACGTGGGCCGCGGTCGCGCCGCAGGAGGGGAGGGAGGTGCGCGTCGTCTCGCTCGAACTCGACGAAGAGTTCGCCTTCTCGCTCGACGACACGGGCGCCGGGCGGCGCGGCCAGTGGACGGACTACGTGCAGGGCGTCGCGCGCTCGCTCGAAGCGGGCGGCTTTCGGCTGCGCGGCGCGCGGCTGCTCGTGTCGAGCGACGTGCCGATAGGTTCGGGCCTCAGTTCGTCGGCCGCGCTCGAAGTCTCGTCGGCGCGGGCGCTGCTGGCGGCGGCCGAGGCGGAGGCGGACCCTTTGACGGTGGCGCGGCTCTGCCAGCGCGCCGAGAACGAGTTCGTCGGTGTGCGCAGCGGCATCATGGACCAGTACGCCTCCTGCTTCGGGCGCGAGGGCCACGCGCTCCTTCTCGACTGCCGCAGCCTTGAGTCGGAGGCGCTGCCCCTGCCGGGCGGCGTGGCGATAGTCGTCTGCAACACAATGGTGAAGCACAGCCTCGCGGGCGGCGAGTACAACCTGCGCCGGGCGGACTGCGAGGAGGCGGCGCGGCTTCTGGGCGTGCGCGCGCTGCGCGACGTGACGGCGGAAGGGTTCGCGCGGCGCGCGGCCGAGCTGCCCGAGCGTTTGCGCCGCCGCGCGCGTCACGTCGTCACGGAGAACGCGAGAGTCGGCGGGGCCGCGGCCGCGCTCAAGTCGTCGGACCTCGGGGCCTTCGGGCGGGCGATGAACGAGTCGCACTTCTCCCTGCGCGACGACTACGAGGTGAGCTGCAAGGAGCTGGACCTGATGGCGGACCTCGGGCGCGCGCGGCCCGGCGTCTACGGCGCGCGCATGATGGGCGGGGGCTTCGGCGGCTGCACCATCAACCTCGTCGAAGAGCCGGCCGTCGAAAGTTTCCTGGCGGAAGTGCCGCAGGCTTACGAGCGCGAGACGGGCCTGAAGCCGGCCGTCTACCTCTGCCGCGCGTCCGAAGGCGCGGGCGAAGTGACGCCGGCCTAAGAAGTGAACACGTTGGTGCGGGGGGCGAGATGAGAAAAGAACTCGGGACATTCGTGCTGCTCGTGGTCTTGTGCGTGGTGGTGGCCATCATCAACCCGCGCTTCCTCGGCGGGGCCAACCTCCAGAACATGGCTCGCCTCATCGGGATGTACGGCATCTTCAGCATCGGCATCGGCATCGTCATCATCACGGGGGGCATAGACCTCTCGGTCGGCTCGGTCTTCGCGCTGCTCGGCGTCCTCCTTTCCATCGCGCTGACGGGCTGGCAGGTGCCGGGCGCGCTGGCGGTGCTCCTAATCATCGCGGTGGGGGTCGGGCTCGGCCTCGTCCACGGGCTGCTGATTACGCGCCTGCGCGTGCAGCCCTTCATCGTGACCCTCTGCGGCCTGCTCTTCTACCGCGGCCTCGCGCGCTTCGTCGCCAACGACGAGACGAAGGGCTTCGGCACGGGTGAGGGCTTCGAGTGGCTGGCGGCCCTGGCGACGGGGAGCGTCTTCGGCGTCCCGATGCCGTTCGTGCTGCTCGTCATCATCGCGGCCGTGATGTGGGTGGTGCTGCACCGCTCGGTCTACGGGCGCTACCTGTTCGCCGTCGGCCGCAACGAGGAGGCGGCGCGCTACTCGGGCATCAACGCGCGCAACATCGTCGCCAGCGCCTACCTCGTCTCGGGGCTGATGGCGGGCGTGGCCGGCGTGCTCCTCGCCTTCTACACCAACTCCATCTCGCCCTCGTCGCACGGGAACTTCTTCGAGCTGTACGGCATCGCGGCGGCCGTCCTCGGCGGCTGTAGCTTACGCGGCGGCGAAGGCTCCATCGTCGGCATCATCATCGGCGCGGCGCTGCTCCAGGTGTTGCAGAACCTCGTCAACCTGCTCGGCATCCCCTCCTCCCTGAACTTCGCCGTGATGGGGGCCGTCATCCTCATCGGCGTCGTCGCCGACCAACTCCTCAGCCGCAAGCGCGCGGCGGCGTGATAAGGCGGTAGGCGGTAGGCGGTAGCAGAAGGAGTCGGGGGCGGACGTTGCCAGCGTCGCCCCCGATTCCTTCTACTGACTACTGTCTACTGCTTTTTGTCCGTCAGCCCCGGCCAGTCGTCCGTGCGGAAGGGCGAGGCGGGGAGGTTGGCGCCGTTGTAGAGGTTGGCGCTGACGGGGCTGTCGGCCCACGCGTAGCGGACGGCCGCGGGCCGCGGGACCTGCGCGTTCCAGACGACGACCGTGTCGCCTTCGACGCGCGCCTCGGCCCAGACGAACCTGCGGTCAGGGCCGGCGACAGCGAAGCCTTTGAGCGCCGAGCCGTCCGGCGTCTTAAGCCCTTTCGCGTGCTTTAAGCGGATGCGGACCCGTCCGCCCTCAAACTTCGCCGAATCGTAGAGCGGCCCCGAGGGCACGACCCTTTGTTTGTAGGTTTCGGCGAGCGCCCAGCGCGCGAGGCGCAGGCCCACGTCGAGCTTGTTGCGCGGGTGTATGTCGGCCGGGTCGCCGATGTCTACGGCGACGGCCATCCCCGTGTTCGGCACGGTTCGCATGGTGAGAGTCTGCGCCTCGCGCAGCTCGGCCCACTCGCTCTCCGAAGGGTCGGGCTTGACGGGCTGCAAGCTCGCGAGCTGCACGAAGTAGAAGGGGAAGTCGCCCTGGCCCCAGGCCGCGCGCCAGTCGCGGATGAGGGCGGGGAAGAGCGTGCGGTACTGGTGGGCGCGGCCGGCGTTCGACTCGCCCTGATACCAGATGGCTCCGCGAATTTGGAAGGGCGTGAGCGGCGCGAGCATCGCGTTGTAGAGGACGGTCGGGTTGTAGTGGTTGCGTGGGCCGGGCGGCATCGGCTGGGTCGAGAAGTCGATCTTGGCGGCGGGCACGGCGAACTCGGCCTTGTAGTCCCACGCGCCCGCGAGCGCAATCTCG
>DATHBF010000537.1:0-23213 GCA_035296285.1 Pyrinomonadaceae bacterium
TCGCCCACGCGCGCGCGGTAGAGCGCCACCCAGCCGTACTGCTGGCGCACGAAGTGGAAGACGGCGAGGTAGGCGAGCGAGCGCCAGAACAGCGCCTCGCCCTCCGAGTAGAGCGCGACGCCCAGAGCCAACGCAATGAGGGGCGCGAGTCCGTAAAGCCACGGCCGCCGCCTCAGCTCCTCACGGTCGAAGTAGACGCGGAAGCCCGTCGCCCAGACGTGCGCCACGTCCACGAGCAGCACGGCCGGCACCCAGGTCCAGTCCGGCGAATCCCCCTCGGCCACGCCCGCGCCAACGCCCACCCACAGCAGCAGGAGCGCGACGGCCGCGCTCCCCGCGAAGACGCACAGGTCCGCCCGCGGCGAGAAGAGCCACCACGCGCCCCTCGCGCCCGCGGCGCGCTCTCGCGTCTCGAAGACTTCGACCGGGATTTGTTCGGCGGACATATGACGGCGGCGGACGCCCGAGTTTATACTCTGTCACGCTTCGACAGAAAGCATTATTTCCGTTGCTTACTAAAGACACACAAACCGTTGACGGCGACGGCGAGCGACGCGGCTGGGGTGAGCGCGCGCGGCTGCGTCGCGCCCGACGCGCGCTCGAACGACAGCTCGCCTACCAGCGGCGCAAGGCCGGGAAGGTGCGGGGGCGCGAGGCGGAGATTGTCGCCGCCATGCGCCGCCACTCGCTGCGCGTGCGCGAGCGGCTCGAAGAGGTCAGGCCCGTTGACCCGAAGGCCCGCGTGCTCGAAGTCGGCAGCGGCGCGCACGGCCTCATCTTCTACTTCGGCGCCGAGCACGGCGTCGGGCTCGACCCGCTGGCGGCCGACTACGCCGCGCTCTTCCCCGCCTGGCAGCCTCTCGCGCACACGGTCGCCGCCCGCGGCGAAGAGCTTCCCTTCGCCGAAGCCTCTTTCGACCTCGTCCTCTGCGACAACGTCGTGGACCACGCCGAGAGCCCCCGGCGCATCGTCACGGAGCTGGCGCGCGTGCTCGCGCCCGGCGGCCTCCTCTACTTCACGGTCAACTTCCACCACCCCGTCTACGCCGCCGCCGCCGCCGCCCACTCCGCCTGGAACGCCGCCGGCCTGGCCCTAGAGATCGGCCCCTTCGCCGACCACACCGTCCACCTCACCCTCGGCGCGGCGCGCGCCCTCTTCGACGGCCTCCCCTTTCGCCCCCTCGCCGAGCGCCACGACATCGAAGAGGCACGCGCCCTCGCACGCCGCCGCCCCCCGCGCCACCCCGGCGACCGCCTCAAGCGCCTCTTCTTCAAAAACGCCCTCTACGAACTCATCGCCGAGCGCCGGCCGTAGCACTCGCGCGCCGCCCGGCGCGCGTCTTTACGCCGGTTTGCGGTGCGCTTAAGATGCGTCCGGGTGCCCGCCCCGCGCGGGCGCGTGTGCCGACTACAAGGGAGGGAGAAACAGATGCAGAAAGAGAGATTCAGCCGACGAGGCATTTGCAAAGTTCTACTGGCTTTCGGGGGCCTGGCCCTCGGCGGCAGGGCGAGGGGGCAGACGACCTCGCCGACGCCGACGGCCCCGCAGGGCGAAAACGTCCTCCAGGACCAGAGGCTCCTGGACGCCGTCAAGCGCGGCGCGACCATGGAGGAGATTGCGAAACTGCGCGACCCCATCGCCCGCAACCCGCAGGAGGCGCTCCGCGCGCTGAAGACGGGCAACGCCCGCTTCTTCAGCGGCCAGGCCCGGCGCCCGGAGCTCTCCGCCGTCGAGCGGCGCGCGCAGATACTGGGGCAGACGCCCTTCGCCGTCGTCCTCAGCTGCTCCGACAGCCGCGTCCCCACCGAAATCATTTACGACCAGAGCCTGGGCAGCCTTTTCATCACGCGCATCGCCGGCAACATCGTCGAGATGGGGACGACGGGAAGCATCGAGTACGCCGTCGAGCACCTGAAGACGCACCTCGTCGTCGTCATGGGCCACGAGGGCTGCGGGGCGGTCAAGGCCGCCCTGCTCCCGGCCGCCGTCCGGGCGCGCGAGACGCCGAGCATCCAGGCCCTGCTCAACCAGATCGCGCCGGCGGTGTCGAGCATCGGAAAGATCCGCGACGAGAAAGCGAAGATGCGCGAGGCCGTCATCGCCAACGTGCGCCAGCAGGTGGCAAACATCAAGAAGCAGCCGGTGATTCAGGCGGCGATAGCGAGAAACCGGATAGGGGTCGTCGGCGCCTACTACGAGATCACGAGCGGGGCCGTTGACTTCTTCGAGACGGACGAGGAGTTACGTCTCGCCCAGACGGATTACGACGGCCGCTCCTGGCGCGAGCACCTGGCGTAACCCGCCCCGCGGAAGCCGCAACCCGGGGCCGGCGCCGTCTCCCTTGAGGACGGCGCCGGCCCTCCGTCTTTCAGGACCCTATCCCGCGCAGGGCGAGGATCTCTTCGGCGGCGCGGAGGCCGTGGTCGAAGGCTTCCTCGAAGAGGGGGATTCCGGAGAGGTCCGTGTTGGCGAAGTGGATGGCGCGGTGGGGCGTTTGGGCCTTGAGGCGCGCGCCGCCCCAGATGAAGCCGGGGCGGGGGCGGATCATGGCGTGGCCCCAGCGCATCACGTCGAGGCGGGCGGTCAACTGTCGGATGTCGCGGTGGGCGCGCGAGAGGTCGGAGAGGGCGACTTCGGCCCAGGCGTCGCGGCCGGCCGAGAGGAGGCGCGAGCGCGCCTCACGAGGGTCGGCGTCGGCGAGCGGGTAGTAGTAGGTGAAGACGGTGGGGCCGCGGTCGAGGCCGCGCTGGTGCGTGGCGACGACGTAGCCGAGCGAAGGGCTTTCGTAGAGCACGTTGTCCCAGGAGGGCGGGAAGCTGCCCGGCCCCTGCGCCGGCCTGTCCTTCAGGAAGAGGTTGGCGACCATCCAGGCGCCGTACTCGAACTCGGCGGCGTGCGCGGGCGGCCGTTCGCGGTAGGGTCGTATCAAGTGTTTCGCCAGAAACTGCGGCGCGGTGAAGACGACGTGCGAGGCGCGGAAGCCCGTCGCCCGACTGCCGTCGCGCGAGACGGCGACGACCTCGACGCCTTCGCCTTCGGCCGGCCTCACGTCGGCGGCGGCCAGTCCGAGGCGGACGCGCCCGCGCGCCTGCTCGTAGAGGTGGCGGACGAGGCGGCCGTTGCCCTCGGGCCAGGTGATGAGCGACTGCGCCTCGGCGCCGGGCCGCTTCATGCGCGAGGCGAAGTAGAAGAGGCCGGCCCACGCGCTCGTCTGCTCGGTGCGCAGGCCGTAGTCGTCGCGGCAGGCGTAGTCAACGAGCCAGCGCAGGCGCGGGCTGCTCAGGCCGCGCGCGTCCATCCACTCGGCCATCGTCAGCCGGTCGAGCGCCGTCACCTCCGCGTCGTCCGAGCAGGAAGAGACGGGGATGTTGAAGGCGCGGCGTCCGCGCGCGTCGCGCCAGCCGGCCCAAGCGTCAACCTCCCGGTTGAAGGCGTGGAGCTGGCGCTCGTCCTCTTCCGACTGGCCCGCGTGCAGGTAGAGCCCTTCGTACCAGCGTCCGCGGTAGAAGACGCGCTCCTCCGGGTCGCGGCAGAGGAACTGCTCGGCGACGACGGGCTCGCCCTCCGCGTCCGCGCCCTCGACGACGCCCATCTCTTCCAGGAGCGAGACGAGCGCGCGGTTCTCTCGCGTCGGCACCGGCAGATAGTGCGCGCCCCACGGGTAAGGGACGACGCCGTGCTCGTCGCTTGAGCGCGCCGTCCCGCCCGGAGCCTCCTCCAGTTCGAGCAGCACGAAGTCGTCGAAGCCCGCCTTCAAAAACCTCCACGCCGCCGCCAGGCCCGCCACGCCGCCGCCCACTATCACGACGCCCGCGCGCTCCCAAGCCTCCGCCCCCGGCTCCGGCCTCAACCCGTCGCGCAGCATGTGGCCCAGGCGGTCGGAGGCCCCGACCAGCTCGCCCGGCGGCAGGGCGGGAGGCGCCTGAGTCTGACAGGCGGCGAGCGCGAACGGCGAGCCGAGGAAGGCGGCGAGGATTTCGCGGCGGGAGGGCATAAGAAAGGGCCTAACGGCCGCCGTCCACTTCCTTTCCGCAGTGGGGGCAGCGCGCGGCCTCCTTGCGCCTCCTCTTCTGCAACTCCTCGGAGAAGCCGGAGGCGAGGATGCCGGTCGGCAGCGCGAAGAGGCCGACGCCGAGGATGGCGATGCCGGCCCCGAGGAAGCGGCCGGCCGTCGTCACGGGGTACACGTCGCCGTAGCCGACGGTCGTCAAGGTCGCCACGCCCCACCACATCGAGGCCGGGATGCTGGAGAACTGTTCGGGCTGCGCCTCGTTCTCGACGTAGTACATCGCGCTCGACGCGAAGACGAGCAGCACGACGACGACGAAGAGCGTGACGAGCAGCTCCTCGCGCCGCGAGCGCAGGACGAGCCCGAGCGTTCGCATCGAGTCGGCGTAGCGCGCCAGCTTGAAGATGCGGAAGAGGCGGAAGAGCCGCAGCGCGCGCACCATGCGCAGGTCCACGGCGACGAACTCCAGATAGAAGGGGGCGACGGCCAGCAGGTCAATCAACGGCATCGGCCGCGTCGCGTAGCGCAGCCGCCCACGCACCGGCTCCGCGTAGCGCGCGTCGGCCGTGCAGGACCAGAGCCGCAGCAGGTACTCGGCGGTGAAGACCGCGACGGAGAAGAGCTCGAAGGCGGCGAAGAAGGGGTGGTAAGGCTCGTCTATCCAGGTGACCGTCTCCAGCATCACGGCGAGGACGTTGAGGACGATGAGCAGCGTGATGGAGAGGTCCACGGCGTAGTCGAGCCGGCTCTCGCCTATCTCGCGTTCGAGCAGCTCCCACGTCCGCCGCTTCGTCCCTTCGTAAGTCATCCGGGCCCTCACTCGTAGCGGCGCCACTCGCCCTCGTAGTAGCGGACGAGGGCCTGATTGTCGAGGCGGTTTATCTCGACGGGCACGGGGCCGAGGTCGGCCGAGAGCGCGAACATGGCGGGCAGGCTGTCGCCGTCGAGGAACCTGAGTTCGAGGCCGGGCGCGAGCGCCAAGTCCTTACCCGTGTCGAACGGCTCGCGGCGCGCGAGCGCGAAGCCCCAGACGCCGAAGGAGGGGACGGCCGTGTGGTAGGGCTTCACGGAAAAGCCCGAGGCTTCGAGCGTGCGGACGATGCACCAGTAGGAGACGCGCGCGAAGAGCGGCGACGTTGACTGCACGCTGACGGCTGCCCCGGGCGCGAGACGGCCTTTGAGCAGGCGATAGAAGCGGGTCGTGTAGAGCTTGCCGAGGGCGAAGGTGTTCGGGTCGGGGAAGTCTATGAGCGCGGCGTCGAAGGGCGGCACTTCGTTCTCCAGCCAGATCATCGCGTCCTGGTTGACGACGCTGACGCGCGGGTCTTCAAACGCCCGGCGGTTCAGGGCAGAGAGCGGCGGGAAGCGGCGCGACAGGTCCGTCATGCCCGGGTCCAAATCTACGAGCGTCACCTCCTCGACGGACGGATACTTTAAGACCTCGCGCAGCGCGAGCCCGTCGCCGCCGCCGAGGATGAGCACGCGCCGCACCTCGCGGCCGCCCGCCGAGGCGAGCGCCATCGGCGGGTGCGCCAGCGCCTCGTGGTAGCGGTACTCGTCGGCCGAGCTGAACTGGAGGTTGCCGTTCAGGAAGAGCTGGAAGCCGGCGCGGTTGCGCGTGACGACGATGCGCTGGTAGTGGGTCGTCTTCGAGTAGACGATGTCGTCGGCGAACATCGCGTCCTCGGCCATCGAGGTCAGCGCGTCGGCCTTGATGAAGGCGACCAAGAGGATCGCGATGACGATGCAGGCGCGCGCCCTCAGCGGCTCCACGCGCCCCTTGATGAGCGGGCGCATCAGCCACGTCGCCCACAGCCCGACGCCCGCGTTGAGGAGCCCGAACAGCAGCCCCGTCCTCACCAGCCCCAGCTTCGGCACCAGGAAGATGGGGAACAGCAGCGACGCGACGAGCGCGCCCACGTAGTCGAAGGCCAGCACGCGCGCGACCAGCTCCTTGAAGTCGAGGTGGTCTTTGAGGATGCGCATCAGCAGCGGAATCTCCAGCCCGACCATCGCGCCGATGAGGAAGACCGTCCCGTAGAGGATGACCTGGAAGTAGGTGAGGTGGGCGAAGGAGAGGAACAGCAGCGGCGCCGACGCCCCGCCCAGCATCGCCACGCCCAGCTCCACGTCCACGAACCGCCGCGCCAGCTCCTTCTCAAGAAACTTCGACAGCCACGCCCCCGCCCCCATCGCGAACAGGTAGATGCCGATGATGAGCGAGAACTGCGTCACCGAGTCGCCCAGCACGTACGACGCCAGCGTCCCCGCCAGCAGCTCGTAGACGAGCCCGCACGTCGCGATGACCAGCACGTTGAGGAAGAGGATGGGGGTTCGGTTCATAAAGCAGTAGCCGGCAGCCGGCAGCCGGTAGTCAGTAGAAATGCAGTCGCCGGCGAATCGTCAGGATTACGGCTTCAACGTCCGCAACGCGGAGACTACTGCCCACTGTCTACCGGCCACTTCACCCCTGTATCGCCGCCGCGATGATGAGGGCAATGCCGATGATGAAGGAGGCGATGACGATGGCGAGGGCGACGTTGTGGTCCTCCTCCAGCTCCTTGCGGATGGAGAAGGGCGTGGCCTTGCCGATGATGGCGAAGGCGAGGGCAAAGACCAGCAGGCCGAAGAGCGTGAAGATGGCGGTCGTCACGAGCACGCCGGCCAGGTCGTCGAGTCGCACGACGAGCGCGAGCGGCGCGGCCGAGAGCGAGAGGGCGTGTGCGGTCGGTTCGATGGGCATCATTTTCCTCCACGGTAGCCGGAATGCCAGAAGTGGAACGAGCGGTAGCCGCCGGGCGAGTTGCGCACGTCGGCCGGCAAGACCTGCCGCGGCGAGGTCGTCAGCTCCCAGCCGGCCCACGCCGCCCCCACGTAGAGCAGCAGCAGGCCGCCGCCGAGCACCAGATAAAGTTTACCGAGCATGGACTTTCTAACCCCCTTAACTCTTCCTACCAGCGAACGCGAAGGTCAATCGTCGTCGCCGCCGCCGTCGTCGCCCCCCGATCCGTACGGGTTGAAGGCGCTGTCGGCCCAGCGCCGCCGCTCGAAGCTGAGGTGGCGGAGGGCGACGAGGAACGGGACGACGGCGAGCGCGACGAGCACGAGTATCAGATTCAGAACCCTCGGCACGCCCTGCTCGATTTTGACGTGCAGCCGCGGCGGCGTCGGCTTGTTCCACTTCTCCCACTGCGCTTCGAGGCGCATCGTGTAGGTGCCTTCGGGCAGGGCCGCGAGGTGCGCCGACTGGTCGCGCCCGCCCTCGGTCCAGCTCTCGCCGTCCTCGACGCCCGCGTAGTACTCGACCGGCAGGTCGAACGCCTGGACGAGCCCCGTCTCCTCGTTGATGAGGTCGCCCGCGACGTAGAGCCAGTTGTTCTCCACGTCGGCGTCGGCCGAGACCCTCACGTTCTGAAGGCCGCGCAAGCGGAACGGCTCGGTGAAGATGACCTGCGTGCTCTCGTTGCCGCCCTCGAAGGGCTCCGACCCGCCGACGGCGGCGAGAATCTGCGACTTCATCCTTTCATACTCGGCGCGGTCGGCGGCCGACGCGTTCGGCGCGGGCGTGGGCAGCGCGGCGAGCGCGACCTGTGCCGCGGCGGACATCGTCGCGGGCGCCGCCGCGGCCGAGGGGGCGGGCGAGGCGGTCGCGCGCAGCTCGTAGGTCTGGTCGAAGACGGTCTGGCGCGGCGCGGCGATGAGGAAGAAGATGCCGGCGAAGAGGGCGAGCGCCGTGAGCGCCAGCCAGTAGCCGTAGACCTTCTTATGAAGGAAGGGCTGGTTGGGCGCGACGCCGGTGGGCCGCGGCAGGTTGACGCTGAACTTGCCCTCGATCTCTTTGACGGGGACGTAGGTTCCGAGCGACCAGTTGACCTCCTGCGCGCCCGGGCCGACGGGCACCTCCCGCGAGAGCATCTGCGGCGCCGCCACGTAGTCGGTCGCGCGCGCCAGCTCGCCGGCCTCGACCTTCCAGTAGAACTCGCCCGTCACGAACTCGACGCGCGCCGTCGCGTCCTGAAACTTCTTGAAGGAGCGCCCGCCGTAGCCGGCCCGGCCGTTGGCGGAGACCTCGCCGGGCGGCACCGCACGGACGTAGCTCCAGTGCCCGTCCGACTCGACGAGCCAGCGGAAGCCCGTCGCCGGGTTGTAGAGAAGATACTCCTGCCAGAAGTAGCGGACGCCGTCGAACTCGACGCTGCGGACGACGAAGCCGATGACGGTCTGCGGCCTCCCCTCGAACTCGGCCGCCGCGCCCAAGGGGATGGACATCCGTTGCGGCGGCGGCCGGAGCGTCTTCAGATAACGGAGGCGGCCCTGGTTGACATCGAGGAGCGAGCCGCAGTTCGGGCAGCCGACGCGCTCGGCGCGGTCCGGCGCGCGAAGCTCAAGGGGGCCGGCGCACTGCGGGCAGTTGAGTTGCGCGGCCTGGACCTGTCGCGCCTCGCGCTCGCGCACGTGCTGGACGTTCGCCAGCCCCAGCTCTTCGAGCGTCACCTCGCGGCCGAGGAAAAGAAGCGGCTGGTCTTCGCTGTAATCGATCGTCCCGAACTCGCCGCCCATGCCGGAGAGGTCCGCGTAGCGGACGTGCTCACCGGGCACGAGCTTGTAGGGTATCTCGCCCTCGGCGGCGACGTACTGCGCGACGCCCTTCTCGGCGGCGACGAACTGGTTCTGCGAAGGGAGGCCGGGGACGGGCTGGCCGACCTGTAGGTAATCGAACGGGGGCACGGCGCCGGGCGCGACGGCCGCGGGGAAGGTCAGGTAGAAGCGCCCCTGCGCCTCGGCGAGCCAGCCCCAGCCGCCGTCGGTGAAGAGCGCGTACCACTCGTCCCAGAAGCCGCCGGCCGAGTGTGAGAGCTGCGCGCGCCCCGTCAGTTGAAATCCCAGACCGCGGTAGAGGCCGCCGAGCCCGAGGTCGAGCGGCGAGCCCGACTCGGTCACGTCCGCCACGCGGCCGAGGTCTTCGACGCCGCGGTCTGTGCGCGCGACGGCCGAGTGGCAGAACTCGCAGACGACGACCACCGACGAGCCAGACTTGAAGAGCACCTGCGCGCCGCACGCGGGGCAGCCAGCCTGGTAGGCCATTACCTCTCGCCCTCCCCCTCACCCGCCTCGCGGCTCAGGTGGCGGACGGAAACGGCGCGCGCGCCGAGCATCTCGGCGAGGCGCGCCTCCCATGCCCACTCGGGGCGCTCGCGGCAGCAGTAGAGGTTGAAGGTGGCGACGCCGAACTCCGGGTAGGTGTGGCAGGCGAGGTGCGACTCGGTCAGCATGGCGAGGCCCGTCACGCCGCCCTCGCCCGGGAAGGTGTGCCAGAGCTGCGGGCCTACGACCCGCAGGCCCAGCTCCGCGACGGCGCGCGCGAAGACCTCGCGCAGCGCGCCCGCGTCGCGCAGGCGCCCCGCGTCGCAGCCCGACGCCTCGATCAGCCATTCAGTCCCGACGCTCAGCATGTTTTAACTGGAGACTTGCAAACAAGAAGTGAATCGGCGGCGAGCATAGGATAAAGGCGGCGATTTTGCAACGCCCCTCGGGCCGCGCCGCGCCGCAGGGCGTAAAGCGGCGGGCCGTTCTAAAATCGGTCCGGCCGAGACCTTCAATTTAAGGAGAACAACGCATGAAGAACTGGCAACGCCTCGCGGCCGTCGCCTTACTGGTCCTGTCCGTCAATACCCCGAACGCGCTCTCGCAAACGCAGGGCGCGGCCGCGCACCTGACCGTATACGACGCGGGCGTGGCGGAGTTTCTGGAAGAGCGGACCGTCGTCTTGCAGACGGGCTTGAACCAGATCGAGTGGCGCAGCCTGATGCCGAAGGCGGTCGTCCGCACGCTGCGCGTCACGGCCGAGGGCGCCGAGGTCGTCCGGCAGGACGTGACCCACGACGGCGCGGACGTGCGCGGCCAACGCTCGCCCGTGCTCCACCTCTTGCTGCGCAACGCGGGCGCCCCGGGGCCGCGCCGCGTGCAGGTTGACTACCTCGCGCCCGACCTCAACTGGCGCGCAGACTACTCGCTCGTCCTCGACGCGCCGCCGGCCGAGGGCGCCCCGCCGCCCGCCGCCACGCTCGACTCCTGGGTCTCGCTCTACAACAACACGGGCGCCGACCTGCGCGCGGCCACACTCGACCTCGTCGCGGGCGAGCTTTCGCTCGTCACGACAGACGGCTCGCTGCGCGTGAACACGGATGACTTCGCGAGGAACGTGGCGCAGGCGGTGAGTTCGGACGGCACGGGCAACGAGTTCGCGGTGTCGGCCGGCGCGGAGTCTCTGAGCGCGTTCACGCGCTTCCGGCTCGGGCGCGACGTGGCGATAAACGCCAACGCGCTGACGAGCCGGCTGCCTCTCTTCCAGGGCGCGCGCCTGAAGGTCGTGCAGCGCAACGTCTTCGAGAACGAGCACGGGACGCAGACGCTCGCGCGCGGCGGCTTCGTCCTGCTGCCGCGCGGCCTCGAAGTCCGGCTCGTCTCGCAGAACCCGACCGGGGCGACGATGCCGGCCGGGCTGGTGACCATCTACGCGCGGCAGGCCGCGGCGCCGCCGCAGATAGTCGGGCAGGACCGCATCCCCCTGACGCCGCCCGACGGCGAGTTCAGCGTCTCGCAGGGCCGCTCGTCCACGCTCTTCGGCACGCGCCGCGTCGTCGAGCGCCGCCAGACCGAGTACCGCAGCCAGGAGGGCAACACGCGCTACAGGCTCACCACGCGCGTCGAGGTCGTCTTAACGAACCGCGGGGTCGTCGCCGCCGAAGCCTTCGTGCGCGAGGGCGTCGAGCCCTTCGCCGACAACCAGTGGACAATCCTCGAACAATCCCACCAGCACGAACGCATCGGCGCCAACAACCTCCAATTCAAGGTCCAGGTCCCGGCCGGCGGCAAGACGACGGTGACTTACAGCGTGGAGACAAAATAAGGCAAAGGTAAAAAGGCAAAAGTGAAGAGAAGTTCTTCGCGCAAGAGCGCGTCCTCCACTTTTGCCTTTTGCCTTTTTACTTTTGACTTTGCTTACGGTTCCTCGGGCCGCGGCCCGGATGGTGCCTAACTCGATGTCTTACTGCGTGGAGATGAGGAACACGTCCCACGCCCACCGCCCCGCCTTCGCCCCCTTCGCGTCGTCCACCTTCGCGCGGTAGCGGAACCGGTTGCCGAACTCGTCCGTGCGCTTCGACTCCTTATAAGCGAGGTGCAGCCGTGCGACATCGAGCGAGGTCAGGGTATGAAGCTCCGCCGCCTGCGACACCCCGTCGTGATTCGAGTCCCGCCATAGCCGCAGGGATGCGAAGATCGAATCTCGGGCGTCTATTACCCCGTCGCCGTTGCCGCCGTTGTGCGGCCGGTCGTACTCGGCCAGCGCTAGGAAGCCGTTGGGCGCGGGGCCGGGAGGCTGCGGCGTGAAGTTGCCGAACAGCTCCCGCCCGCTGCCGATGCGGCCGTCGCCGTCCCTGTCCAGCGCCAGCCACGAGTCGTCGCTGCCCGCGGCCGTCCAGCTCAACCGCTCTGCCTTGCCGTCGCCGTCTATGTCGAAGGCGACGCCTCGGGCCGCGTCAGTCAGGCGGAAGCCGTCGCCTGAAACGTCCACCAGCACGGGCGAGGAGGGGCCGATGCCGCCGCTGCCGTCGTCGTCATCGTCGCCGGGGCAGTCGCCCGTCACGTAGCAGGGCTGCGCCCCCCCTCCGGTGCCGGCCGTCTGCGGGCAGCAGATGCCGCCGAAGGCGGAGGACTCTTGCGAGCCCTTGGGGCAGGCGACGTTCGGGAACTTCTTGAAGCAGCCATCGGGGAAGTTCGTGCCTGCGGGGCAGTTGTTGCACTCGACGCCCCAGACGGTCGAGGTCCCGGCCGGAGGGATGCATTTGGTGCAGCAGTCGGGGTAATCCTCGTAAGGGCATGGAGGCGTCGGGGCCGGAGTCGGCGATTGTGTCGGGGCCGGCGAGGGTGACTGGTTGGGCGACGGCTCGGGCGTCGGGTCTCCGACGGCGCAGGAGCCTACGTCTAGTTGATATTGACACGGCTGCTGGCTGTTATGGGCGGTCTCGCAGGTGTCGTTTTCCGTTCGGGACAGGAAACATGAGCCGGTGCCGCAAGAACCTGTAGCTACGACGCCGAAAAACTCACAGAAGTCATCGCAGGGGCAATGATACGAGCAGTCCAGCCTGCCCTGCCAACAGCCGGGGACGTTCTGGCAGTTGCAATCGAACGAAGGCGCGGCCGGCGCCGGCTCGGGCGGAGAAAAATCAACCCGCAAGGCTCTTGCGGGTTCTGCGAAGTATCCGGCCTTGAGGAATGCGGCGAAGCCACCTGGCCTCCAGAGGGCGGGCTCCGGCCGGGACGCGTGGGAAGGGGCCGTTGGGGGTGGCGCAGACCGCAATGACTTTCTGCGCGGGGGAGGCATGGGCCTCCCGTCTTTCCCTTGTATCCACGTGCCGTCCCCGAAGTTGATCATTTGTAAGATGAACTCGACCTTCTTCGGGTCTTCCTTCTTGTCCATCTCCCTGAATCCCTCATAGCCGCGGACCTTTTTTTCAGGAATCTTGAGTGTGACGCTCTCGCCCGGCAGGATCGGCTTATCGTCCGGCTCCAGTGGGGTCTCATAGCGCACTAACAACCCCCTGCCGTATTTCACTTGGAAGCCCACCGGGTTGCCGTCGGCGAGGACGAAGTCCGGCAGGTGCACCACCATGTACATGAAGTAGATGGGCTTGCTGCCCGTGTTCTTGACCTCTATCTCCAACTCCCGCGCCCAGCCCTTGTTCTTCAAGTCCTTGAATGACTTCTCGCTCTTGAGCTTCACCTTGATCGGCACATGAGCCGGCACCGTGTTAACGAACTTCCTCTCGCCGGCCGGCGTGTCTTCGCGCTGCGACCGCGCGACGCCGAAGCCGAAGGTGACGACGACTGAGAAGAGTAGGGCGAAAGCCGGCGGGAAGAAGTTACGGCCTCGGGTGAGCGTGCGGAGTTTGTGAGCGTTCATGCTGTCCCTCCTGAGCTAACGGGTGAGGCCGGCGGCGGCGGGTGAGTACCGGGCCGGCGGGATGCGAAGGGGATGCGACCGCCCGTTTATACGCCCCGCCCCGCAGAGGTGTCAACGCGGATTCGGCCCGCCTCCCAGCCTGACAGCGACCGGGCCTGCGTCTACCTCGCTTTTTCTAACCTCTGACCTCTAACCTCTGCTTTTATGGCTCTTCGGGCGGCGGCTCGTCCGTGCCGCGCTTGCGGTTGAAGGGCGAGGTGTGGAGCCAGGCGGGCATGGCTTCGGCGTTGGCGACGCGGAGGCCGATGAGCGCGCCGACGCGCGCGACGCCGAGGGGGCCTTCCCAGTCCCACTCGGGGCGCACCACGTCCGTCGGCTGGTGGTAGTGCGTGCTCTCGTACTCCTTCATGCGGGCGACGATGGTCTGCCGGTCGGCGTCGGACGTGCCGAGCAGCATCAGAGACGGCACGCCGCGCTTGACGAAGGCGTAGTGGTCGGAGCGGTAAAAACTCTTCTCCTCGGGCATCGGGTCGGGGATGAGTCGGCTGCCCGTCGCCGCGGCCACCTCTTCGAGCAGCGCGCCCAGCTCCGAGTGCTCCGCGCCGTAGCCGACGATCTGCTTGAGCGGCCCGTAAATCTCCGTCCCCATCCCGTCGAAGTTAAAATCCGCCGCCACCTGTTTGAGCTTCCACGTCGGGTTCCGCACCCAGTACTCGGCGCCGTGCAGCCCGTACTCTTCGCCCGTCACGGCGAGGAAGATGACGGAGCGGCGCGGCCTCGTCGGCAGCGAGGCCAGCGCCTCGGCGGCGGCCATCATCTCGGCGACGCCGAGCGCGTTGTCGGCCGCGCCGGGGTAGAAGCGCCCGTCGGGGGTCGCGCCGAAGGCGTCGTAGTGGGCCGTGTAGACGACGGCCTCCTCTTTAAGCTTCGGGTCGGAGCCTTCGAGCAGGCCGACGACGTTGCTCGCCGTCACCTTCGACTCCTGCCAGCGGAGCTTGATGCGGGCCGTCTGCGCAAGCTCGCGCGACACGAACTCGCCGCGCTCGGCGCGGGCGCGGGCCTCGGCGTAGGTCGTGCCCGAGCCGGCGAACAGCTTCTCGGCGCCCGCGTCGCTGACGGCGACGAAGGGCGGCAGGAACGCGGGCTGCCTCTCGGCGTCGGCCGGCTCCACCTGCCGGCGCGTCATGTAGTCGGCGAACTTCGAGTAGGGCAGCTCCTCCGTGTCCGTGCCGGCGAAGACGAGCGCGGCGGCGCCGAACCCGACGAGGTTGCGCATGACGTAGGCGGCGGCGCGGGCCTTCTTCCAGGCCGCGCGCTCGACGCCCTTGGGCGGCCCCTGGAGCACGACGACGACCTTGCCGCGCACGTCTATCCCTTTGAGGTCGTCGCGGCGCGGCGAGGTGAGCTGCAAGCCGTAGCCGACGAAGACGACGCGGCCCGAAGCCTCCTTGTCGCCGCTGAAAGGCGGCGTGAAGAAGTAGTCGTCGCCCATCTTCAAGGCCGCGCCGCCGACGGCGAACGAGGTCTCGGGCAGAAGCCGCGACTCGCGGAACTTGATGGGCTGGAAGAAGGAGTCCTTCGCCGCGCCGAGCGGCTTGAGGCCGAGCTTCGAGAAGCGTTCGGCGATGTACCTGGCCGCCAGCTCGCCGCCCGGCTGGCCCGTGCCGCGCCCCTGCATCTCTTTGGAAGAGAGCGCGGCCGTCACCTCGCGGATGGTCTCGACGCGGACGCGCGCGGCCAGCTCCCTCTCGGCCTCGGTCAGCGCGGGCGCGGGCCTCGCGGCCGTCGCCGACAGTTGTGACTGGCGCGCGAGCGCGGGCGCGGCGAGCAGCGAGGCGGCGAGCGCGAGCGCGACGAGCGAGCGCCAGCCCTCCTGCTTTCGGGCCTTCAATTCGGACAAGCGACTTTCTCCTGTTCTCTCGGTTTGGTGAAGAGGCGTGCCATCACTCAAGGTCAAAGATTAACCGACGGCCGAGCGGGAAAGCAAAAGCACATGAGACTGGGCGGGCGTGTTATCATCCCCCCAACCCACCCGGGGGCTTTCGGTTTCCATGCTCTACCTTTCGCAGCTGCTCGGCCGCCCCGTGCGCGACGCGGGGGGCGAGCGCGTCGGCATACTCAAAGACGTGATCGTGCGTCTCGGCGAGGACCACCCGCCGGTGACGGGCGTCGTCGTGCGCTCGGGCCGCCGCAACATCTTCCTGCCGCGCGCACAGCTCGCGCGCCTCGACGAGCACGACGCCCGGCTCAACACCTACGTCCTCGACCGCCACCCCTTCGAGCGGCGCGAGGGCGAAGTGCTCTTAGCCCGCGACGTGCTCGACAAGCAGCTCATCGACGTGGACGGCAAGCGGGTGGTGCGCGTCAACGACGTGCAGCTCATCCCCGCGGCCGGCGAGTGGCGCGTCACGGGGGCGGACGTGAGCCTCGCCGGCCTCTGGCGGCGACTGACGCCGCACAACTTCCTCGGCACCAACCGCCCCGTCGAGGTCATCGACTGGGCCGACGTGGGCTACCTCGCCACCGACGCCGCGACCGTCCAGCTCAAAAGCTCGCGCGACAAGCTGGCCCGCCTCCACCCGGTCGAAATCGCGCGACTGGCCGAGGCCCTCTCTTACCACCACGGCTCCGAGATCATCGAAGCCCTCGACGACGAGACGGCCGCCGAGACCTTAGAAGAGATGCCGCCCGAGGACCAGGCCCGCATCATCGGCGAGATGGAGGAGGAGAGAGCCGCCGACATCCTCGAATGGATGTCGCCGGACGAGGCGGCCGACGTGCTCGGCGACCTGCCCGAGCACAAGGCCGAAGACCTCTTGGAGCGGATGGAGGGCGAGGAGAAGGCCGACGTGACGGAGCTGCTGCCTTACGAGGACGACGAGGCCGGCGGCCTGATGACGACCGAGTTCGTCGTCCTCCCGCAGCACCTCACGGTCGGCGAGGCGCTGGCCCGCCTGCGCGAGATGGCCGAGACGCCCAACATGATCTACTACCTCTACGTCGTCGAGGACGAGCGCGCGTGGAAGCTCGTCGGCGTCATCGCGCTCCGCAGCCTCATCCTCGCGGACCCCGGCGCGCCGCTCTCGGAGGTGATGCGCGCTGACTTCCAGTACGCGCACCCGAAGGACTCGGCGCGCGAGGTGGCCGAGACCATCGCCGAATACAACCTGCTGGCGCTCCCCATCGTGGACGACGTGGGCGACATCGCCGGCATCGTCACCGTTGACGACGCGATGGAGCTGCTGCTGCCGCGCGACTGGCGCCAGCGCCTCCCCCGCGTCTTCGGCTAGGCCGTCAGGATTTTCAGGAAGGGACTTCCCCATGACCGCACAAAAAGAGGCGCACGCGACCGGCAACCGGCTCCTCGCGTGCCTCCCGGCCGAGGAGTTCGACCTGCTCGGCCCGCACCTTGAGCGCGTCAAACTCTCGCACGGCGACCCCCTCATCAAGCCGGGCGAGCCCATCCGCCGCGTGCACTTCCCCGTCACCTGCCTCGGCTCGCTGGTGGCCGTGATGCAGGACGGCTCGACGGCCGAGGCCGGCTCGGTCGGCCGCGAAGGGATGGTCGGCGTCCCCGTCGTCCTCGCCGACGGCGTGACGACGATGGAGACGGTCGTGCAGATACCGGGCGAGTCTTACGCGGCGCCGCCGCAGGTCGTCAAAGAACTCTTCGACCGCGGCGGCGACTTCCAAAAGCTCCTCTACAAATACTTCCACACGCTCTTCATCGTCGCCTCGCAGACGGCCGCCTGCAACCGCCTGCACCGCATCGAGGCGCGGCTCTGCCGCTGGCTCATGATGTCGAGCGACGGCATCGCCTCGGACGACCTGCGGCTGACGCAGGAGTACCTCGCCACCATGCTCGGCGTCCGGCGCGCGGGCGTCAGCGAGACCGTCGGGCGGGTCGAGGAGGCCGGCCTCGTCCGCCACAACCGCGGCCGCATCGAGATTCTGGACCGCGCAGGGCTTGAGCGGTGCGCCTGCGAGTGCTACCACATCGTCAGGGACGAGTACGAGCGGCTGCTGGGGCGGCCCGGCGAAGCGCCCCGCCTTTGAACTTCTCCGCCCGTGCTCTTACACTGCCGGTCGAGACCGAAACTTATGACGACGGACGGAGAACCTCCGAGTGGCCGTGACGCGTGCCGAGACGGTGCGGGACGTGGGTCGCCGTTTGTGGCGGCGCACCGCCCGGCGTGTGCAGGGCGCGGCCGCGCGCCGTCGCGGGCTCCTCGCCTACCTCGCCGTCATCGGCCCCGGCATGATCGCCGCCAGCGCCGGTAACGACGCGGGCGGCATCGCCACCTACGCCTCGGCCGGCGCCGACTACGGCTACCACCTCGTCTGGACACTCATCCCGCTCGTCCTCGCCCTCGGGCTCGTCCAGGAGACCTGCGCGCGCATGGGCGCCGTCACGGGCAAGGGCCTCTCGGACCTCATCCGCGAGCAGTTCGGCGTGCGCTGGACGGTGCTGGTGATGGGGGCGCTGCTGGTCGCCAACGGCGGCGTCACGGTCTCGGAGTTCGTCGGCATCGCGGCGGCGACGGAGCTTTTCGGCGTGCCGCGCTTCGCCTCCGTCCCGCTCGCCGCCTTCGCCGTCTGGTGGCTCGTCGTCAAAGGCTCTTACAGGAGGGTCGAGCGCGTCTTCCTTCTGATGTCGCTCGTCTTCCTCGGCTACATCGTCTCGGCCTTCCTCGCCCGCCCGGACTGGGGCGAGATGGCGGGCGCGCTCGCCCGCCCCGAGTTCCGCCCCGACGCCGGCTACCTGTTCACCGTCGTCGCGCTCATCGGCACGACCATCTCGCCTTACATGCAGGTCTTCGTGCAATCCTCGGTCGTCGAGAAGGGCGTGACGGCCGACGACTACCCTCTGACGCGCGCCGACGTGTGGACGGGCACGGCCTTCGCCATGGCCGTCGCCTTCTTCATCATGGTGGCGACCGCCGCGACCCTGCACCGCGCGGGCGTGCGCATCGAGACGGCCGAGCAGGCGGCACTGGCCCTGGAGCCGCTGGCGGGCCAGTACGCGAAGGTGCTCTTCGGCGTCGGCCTCTTCGGCGCCTCGATGCTGGCGGCGGGCGTCCTGCCGCTGGCGACGGCCTACTCCATCAGCGAGGCGCTCGGGTTCGAGAAGGGCGTCTCACGCAGCTTCCGCGAGGCGCCCATCTTCATCGGCATCTTCACCTTCCTCATCGTCGTCGGCGGCGTGGTCGCCATCATCCCGGGCCTGCCGCTCTTCCGCGTGCTGCTCGTCACGCAGGTCATCAACGGGCTGCTGCTGCCCGTGCTGCTCGTCTTCGTCCTGCTCTTGGCGCGCCGCCGCGACCTGATGGGTGATGACCACAGGAACGGCTGGGTTTATAATGCCGCCTCGTGGCTGACGGTGGCCGCCGTCTCGGCGCTCTCGCTGCTCTTTATCGCGTCGAGGCTCTTCCCCAACCTGCTCAACCTGTGAGGCCCGCCCGGCGGGCTTCGGACCAACTGCCGTGAGTCGTCGCGCGCCGCTCAAGAAGCAGATCGCCTTCCCCCTGCTCGCCGCCCTCATCTTCGGGCTGGCGCTCCTCCTCCTGCACAACATCTCGGGCACGCCCCTCACGACGGCCTTCATGACGGGGCCGAAGAACTCGTGGGAGTGGGCGATGCGCCTCGTGAGCATCGTCCTCTGGATGAGCGTCGCCTTCGTCGGCGTCCGGGCGCTGAACGACCTGGTCTTCCTCATCTTCCGCAAGCGCAAGGGCTACGAGGCGCCGAGCCTGATGCGCGACCTCTTCTCGCTGGTCGCCTACGTCACGCTCGTCGCCGTCATCCTCAAGCTCCACTTCGCCGACCTCTCCTTCGGCGCGCTGCTCTCCGGCTCGGCCCTCTTGGGCATCATCCTCGGCCTCGCCCTCCAGGACACGCTCGGCAACCTCTTCGCCGGCATCTCGCTGCACGCCGACAAGCCCTTCCAGGTCGGCGACGTGATCACGGTCGGCAAGTGGACCGGTGTCGTCATGTCCATCACCTGGCGGGCCGTCAAGATCAAGTCCTTCTCGAACCACATCATCCTCGTCAGCAACTCTTCCATCTCCAAGGAGTCCATCGAGGTCTGCCCGCGCGACGGCCAGAACGCCCGCATCGTCTTCTTCGGCGCGCTCTACACCGACTCGCCCGTCAAGGTCATCCACGTCGTCCGCGAGGCCGTGCGCGAGTGCGAGAACGTCCTGCGCTACATGACGCCGGTCGTGCGCATCCGCAACCTCGGCGACTTCTCCGTCGAGTACGAGGTCAAGTACTGGCTCTCCGACTACGCCCGCTACAACGACACCGACGCCCTCGTCCGCCAGCGCATCTGGTACGCCTTCCGCCGCAACGGCCTGAACTTCGCCTTCCCGACCCGCACCCTGCACATGGCCCCGGCCCCGACCCAGGACGACGACCGCCACGACGCCGAGACGATGACCGGACGCCTCTCGGCCGTGGACATCTTCTCGCCGCTGACGGCGTCTGAGCTGTCGGCGCTCGCCTCCGGCTCCTGCGGCCACGTCTACGCCCCCGGCGAGACGATCATCCGGGCCGGCGACGAAGGCTCCTCCATGTTCGTCATCCACCGCGGCAGCGTTGACGTGCGCGTGGACTCGAACGGCACGCCGCGCACCATCAAGACGCTCGGCGAGGGCGACTTCTTCGGCGAGATGGGCCTCTTCACGGGCGAGCCGCGCACGGCCAACGTCGTCGCCGCCGAAGAGACCGAGGTCCTTGAGATAGGACACGACGCCGTCCGCCCACTCCTCCAGGCCAACGCCGACCTCGTCGAAGCCCTCAGCCACACCATCAACGAGCGCCGCGCCGGCCTCGCCGCCAACGCCTCGGTCGCCGTCAGCGACGAGGACCACCCCGACGGACTCCTCGGCCGCATCAAACGCTTCTTCGGCCTCGACTGAAGCAGGCGAAAGGCAAAGGGCGGGGGGAAGAGCATGAGTGGCAGCGTTGCCCTCATCCTCCTCCCCCCGCCTTCTTACTTTTGACTTCTCTTAAGTTCCCTGCGTGACGTGCGCCGTCGAAGACCTTCGCCGCTGACGCCTGCGCGCCAGCAACGCCGAGAGGTCCTTCGGCGAGGTCTTCACCAGCGCCACGCCGAGCAGGATGACGAGCGCCGAGACCCCCTCGCGCCACCCCAGCGGCTCCGACAGCACGAGCCACCCGAGCACGAGCGCCACCAGCGGGTTCACGTAAGAGTGGGTCGAGACCAGCGACAGCGGCAGCTTCTGTATCGCGTACATGTACGCGCTGTAGGCCACGATGGAGCCGAAGACGACGAGGTAGACGAGCGCGCCCGCGCTCCTCGCGCTGAAACGCATCCCGCCCCACTCGCCCAGGAGCGTCCCCAAAAGCGTCAGCACCGCCCCCGCCCACAACATCTGCACGGCCGAGGCCATCAGCGGCGAGACCCCCGTCGGCCGCCGCTTCGCGTAGACCGAGCCCGCCTGCCAGAAGAAACAGCCGACCTGGATGATTACGACGCCCAGGACGTACTTGCCGTCCACCTCGCCGCCGAAGAGCTGCGGCCCCACCAGAAGCGCCAAGCCCCCGAAGCCCACGGCCATCCCGACCAGGCCCCGCAAGCCCACCCGCTCACCGCCCTTCTGCATCCGGTCGAGCGCCGCCGCCCAGAACGGCGAGGTCGCAACCAAAAGCGCCGCCATCCCGCTCGGCACCCACTTCTCGGCCCACACGACCGCCCCGTTCCCTATCCCGAGCAGCATCAAGCCCGTCGCACCCAGGTCAAGCCACTCGCGCCCGATTGGCAGCCGCGCGTTCTGCTGGCGGCTCATGACGAGGAAGAGCACGCCCCCGGCCACCAGAAAGCGCAGGCCCCCGAAGAGCGTCGGCTCGAAAGTCTCAAGCCCGACGGCAATCGCCAGATAGGTCGTCCCCCAGAAAAAACAGACCGCCGCCCAGGCCCCGTACGCCCCCAGCTTATCCCTGTCCATCTCACTCACCCGCCCTTTCCCTTGCCACCGGCAACGCGGTCGTCTCCTTCACCGTCTTCAGGACGATGGTCGTCCGCGTCCCCCTGATCGCCTTGAACCGCCCGAAATCGTCGCGCAGGATGCGGTACAGGTCGTCCGTGTCACGCGCCCTGACCTTCAACAGAAAACAGTCTTCGCCCGCCAGGTGGTGCAGCTCCAGCACGGAAGGCAGCGCCGAGAGCGCCTCGGCCGTCTGCTCCGCGCTCCCGACCACGTCGTCCCGGTCGTCCACGCGCATAAAAATAAAGGCCACGAGCCCCAGCCCCAGCGCCCGCGGCTCCAGAATCGCCGTGTAACCCTTAATCAAACCGCGCTCTTCGAGCTTTCGGACGCGCTCCAGCGTGGCCGAAGGGGTCAGCTCGACCGCCCGCGCCAGCTCAACGTTGGAAGCGCGGCCGTCCTTCTGAAGCATCTCCAGAATCTTCGCGTCCTTTTCGTCTAACATCGCAAAGCCCCTATCTCATTATAAATTCGGTAAAGTAATCATATCGCCGAGTATTATACGGTATATGAGGTGACTTGTTCAATAAATGCCCTTGAAATCTATTTATGACCGTATAAGTGCGGGGCCGACGAAGAAGGGCAACTCGCCGTTTTTCTGGTCCATCAAGAGACTTGACAACGTGGGACTCAGATATTATTATTCCGCCGTGCTCAGCAACGGACGGCTTTCAGCCGCGAGGGACTCCAAAGCCCCCGGCACGTCCCAAGTTGTTGAAATCATTGTGTGTAGGAGGTTAAATCATGAGCAACAACCGTTTCGACCCGTTCCGCGACCTGCGAACCTTGCAGGATGAAGTCAACCGTCTGTTCACTACCAACTACTCGCGCTCGTTCGGCGAGGAGGGCTTCACCCGCGGCGCCTGGGCGCCGAGCGTTGACATCTTCGAGAACAAGGACGAGATCGTCCTCGAAGCCGAGCTTCCGGGCATGAACCGCGAAGACTTCGAGCTGACGATTGAGAACAACGTCCTGACGCTCAGGGGCGAGCGCCGCTTCGAGAAGAAGGACGAGGCGGACAACTACCACCGCGTCGAGCGCGCCTACGGCCAGTTCTCCCGCTCCTTCACGCTGCCGCAGACCGTCTCGCCCGAGGGCGCCACGGCCGAGTACAAGAACGGCGTCCTCCGCGTCGTGCTGCACAAGCGCGAAGAGGTGAAGGCCCGCCGCATCGAGATCGCGGGTGAGGCGGCCGGCGCCGGCACGCCGAAGACCATCGAGGCGCAGGCCGAGTCGTCCGGCGCGCAGTCGAAGGCCGCGGGCCGCTAAAGGTCGGCCCCGGACATGGCGGCCGGCGCCCCTCGCGCGGCCGGCCGCCGCCGGAATCCCCGCCGGGCTTAACGCGACTGCCGCGCCGGCGGGGTCAGATTTTGTGAAGGGAATAAGGCAAGGTTTTAAGTCCATGCGAATGGAACGCTTCACACTCCGCGGCCAGGAGGCCATTCAGTCGGCCATCGAGGCGGCGGAACGCAACCAGCACCAGCAGGTCGAGCCCGAGCACCTGCTGCTCGCCATGCTCGAACAGCCCGAGGGCGTCGTGCGCCCCGTGCTCGGCAAGCTCGGCGCCAACGTCCAGGTCGTGCTCAACGACTTGCAGGCGGCCATCGGGCGTCTGCCGAAGGTGCAGGGCGGCTCGCAGTATTTCAGCCCGCGCATCACGCAGGTCTTCCAGGTCGCGCAGAAAGAGGCCGAGCGGATGCAGGACGAGTACATCTCGACCGAGCACCTGCTCCTCGCCATCGCCGACGAGAAGGACGGCGCCTCGGGCCGCCTACTGCGCCAGCACGGCGTCACGCGCGAAGACCTCTCGAAAGTCGTCGAGCAGATGCGCGGCGGCGCACGCGTCACCGACCAGAACGCCGAGGCCAACTATCAGGCGCTCTCGAAGTACGCCAAGGACCTGACGGAACTGGCCCGCCAGGGCAAGCTCGACCCCGTCATCGGCCGCGACGACGAGATTCGCCGCACGATTCAGGTCCTCTCGCGCCGCACGAAGAACAACCCCGTGCTCATCGGCGAGCCGGGCGTCGGCAAGACCGCCATCGTCGAGGGGCTCGCCCAGCGCATCATCTCCGGCGACGTACCCGAAACGCTCCGCAACAAGCGCCTCGTCGGGCTCGACCTCGGCTCGATGCTCGCGGGCGCCAAGTACCGCGGCGAGTTCGAGGACCGTTTGAAGGCGGTGCTGAAGGAGATAGAGAACGCCCAGGGGCACATCGTCCTCTTCAT
>DATHBF010000538.1:0-5547 GCA_035296285.1 Pyrinomonadaceae bacterium
TAGGTCGAGCGCGAGTCAACGAGGATGGTCTTGCCGTCGCGGGCGAAGATGGCGCCGCGCGGGGCGGGGATGCGGAGGAGTCGGACGCGCTGGTTCTCGGCGCGCTCCGAGTAGTAGTCGCCGTTGACGACCTGTAGGAAATAGAGCCGGGCGCCGAGCACGACCAGGATGGCGAAGACCAGGCCGTGGATGACGCCGACCCTCATGCGCAGGTTTTGTGTCTCGTCCTCGAATTTCATGGCCTTGATTAGTTGTCAGCCGCCAGGTATCGGTTGACAACTTCCCGTCAGTATTTTCTCCTGCCCGAAGTGCGGCGCGCAATGCGGCGGCGGAAGGCGAAGGCGCGGCGCTGGCTGGCCTTCTCGCTGAAGAAGATGTCGAGGACGAAGGCCAGGAAGGTGCCGGCCACGGTCGTCCAGATGACGCGGTAGGCGGCCGTCTCTGTGAGCGACCCGCCCATCGGCGTCACCATCTGCCCGAGCAGCTGGTGGAGGAAGACGTAGATGAACGTCTCGAAGGCCACCGCGCCCGCGAGCACCGGGATGCGCAGCAGCGGGTTGTCGAGCATCACGCGCGTCACGAGCGCCGCCAGCAGGTAGGCCGTCAGCGTCATGGCGAAGCCGCCCGCGCCGAGGAGCCCGTTCGAGACGGCGTCCGAGCCGAGCCCGGCGACCGTGCCGAGCACGACGGCCAGCAGCGCGTCGCGCCTGAGCGCGAAGTAGACGACCACCACCAGCGGCAGGTCGGCGTAGGCCAGGGGCGGCCACAGCGCCCGCAGCGAAGACTGCAAGACGATGGCCAGGACCACGCAGACCGCGATTTTCCACTTCATAGGCTAGGAGCCTGGAGTCTCGGGGTCCGGAGTCAAAACAGGTAATGCTTTGGACTCCGGACTCCGAGACTCTCGACTATTTCTTCCCCTTGTCCACGTTGGGCAGCGCGCGGTCCGGGGCCGTGCGCTGCGGCGGGCGGTACTTGAGGACCGCCACCTGTTCGAGCCCCGACACGTATCGCATCTCCAACAGCCCGTTCTTGCCGAAGCCGCGCACCGACCCGATGGCGTTCGACGCCCCCAACTGCCCGACCGCCGCGCCCGCCGCCGAGCGCTCGTCCGTCAAAAGCATCACCTGCGCCGTCAAAGGCCCGACGGCCACCACGCGCCCGACGATGCCTTCGGGCGTGGCGACCGGCATGTCGAGGTCAACGCCCGAGAGCGTGCCGCGGTTGATGATGAGGGTGTTGAACCAGACGGAGGAGTCGCGGGCGATGACGCGGGCCGGGACCGTCTCGAAGCCCGAGTCGCGCTGGAAGTCCAAAAGCGCCTTCAGCCGCGCGTTCTCGTCGCGGGCCTGCCGGGCCTCGCGCAGCTCGTTCTCGGCCTCGGCCAGCCGCCGCTTGAGGTCTTCGTTCTCCGACTCGGCGTAGTAGAGGCGCCCGAACCTCTGGAAGAAGTTGAGGCCGGCGCCGCCGACGCCCGTCGTCGCGCGCTGGAAGGGCGAGAGCGCGGCCTGCGCCCAGACGCGGATGAGGCGCTGGCGCGTCGTCTGGTCGCGCGCGTCCCAGGACATGAGGCCGAAATTGAGGGCGAGCAGGACGAGCAGCCAGACGGGCGCGCGCTGCCGTATCTCTTTCTGCGTGCTGCTCCGAGGCATCTATCTATAGGTGACGAGGTTACGTGCCGCTCGTCAGCGTGTTGTCCCAGCGGACGCGCTTGAGGAGGTCGAAGTCCGAGAGCATCTTGCCGGCGCCGAGCACGACGGAGGAGAGCGGGTCCTCGGCGATGGAGACGGGCAGTCCAGTCTCGATGGAGAGCCGCTTGTCGAGGTTCTTCAGGAGGGCGCCGCCGCCCGTGAGCACGATGCCGCGCTCGACGATGTCGGCCGAAAGCTCGGGCGGCGTCCTCTCAAGGGCGACGCGGACGGCGTTGACGATGGTGGCGACCGAGTCGGCCAGCGCCTCGCGCACCTCCTCGTCCGAGATGGTGATGGTTTTGGGTATGCCCTCGATGAGGTTGCGGCCGCGCACGTCCATCGAGAGCGGCTCGTCCAGCGGGAAGCCCGAGCCCAGCTCGATCTTGATGGCCTCGGCCGTGCGCTCGCCGATGAGGAGGTTGTACTTGCGCTTGATGTACTGCGTGATGGCCTCGTCCATCTCGTTGCCGGCGACGCGGACGGCGCGCGAGTAGACGATGCCGGACAGGCTGATGACGGCGATGTCGGTGGTGCCGCCGCCGATGTCCACGATCATGTTGCCGTGCGGCTCGGTGATGGGCAGGCCCGCCCCGATGGCGGCGCACATGGCCTCTTCGACGAGGTAGACCTCCGAAGCCTTGGCGCGGTAGGCCGAGTCCTCGACCGCCCGGCGCTCGACCTGCGTGATCTCGGAAGGTATCCCGATGACGACGCGGGGGCTGACCCAGGTCTTGCCGTTGTGGGCCTTGCGGATGAAGTGCTGGAGCATCTTCTCCGTGACCTCGAAGTTGGCGATGACGCCGTCCTTCATCGGGCGGATGGCGACGATGTTGCCGGGCGTGCGCCCGAGCATCTCCTTGGCCTCCTTGCCGACGGCCTCGGGCATGTTGGTGACCTTGTTGATGGCGACTATGGAAGGCTCGCTGACGACGATGCCGCGCCCCTTGGCGTAGACCAACGTGTTTGCCGTCCCCAAGTCGATGGCGAGGTCGCTGGAGAAGAGGCTGAAGAGTGACTTGAATGCCATTAAGTTGCTGTCCCGTACCTGCGCTGTTTGATGTCGGAAGAATGCACCCGGGGCGTCCCTCGCCCATAGGCTTTCGCCCCCTCGCGGGAGTGAAACACCAAAGATACAACGAAAGGGGCGAGATACGCCAACGGCCATGCCGCGGGCCTGGGAAAAGCCTGAGACTCGGAGTAGGAGTGCTCTTCGAGCGGGGGGGTTAGCTTCCCGGCAGTTCAACTATGCTTTACAGCATGGCCGGGAAAATGTCTACAACTTTTTTCGGGGCGCCCGGCACGTCCCCCGAGGAACAGAAGTAAGGCCCGCCGGCCGTCGCGGAGACGGCCGGCGGGCCTTTGCCGGGGCGCAGGGCTGCGCCGAGGCTCAGGGGGTCGAGGTGAGGAACACGTCCCACGCCCAGCGCCCCGCCTTCGCGCCCTTCGCGTCCCACACCTTCGCCCGGTAGCGGAACCGGTTGCCGTACTCGTCCTCGCGCCGCGACTCCTTGTAGTCGAGGTCGATGGCCGACACGCCGAGCGAGGGGAGCGTGTGCAACTCTTCGGGCTGCGACACCCCGTCGTGGTTCGAGTCCCGCCACAGCCGCAGGAGGGTGTATACGCCGTCGGAGGCGTTTATCACGCCGTCGCCGTTGCCGTCGCGGCCTCCGCCGCCGTAGGTGGGGTAGTCGAACATTTGCAGCGCGAGGAAGCCGTTGGGCGTCTCGGTCTGCCGCAGCTGGAGGGTGTAGTTGCCGAACAACTCGCGGCCGTCGTTGATGAGGCCGTCGCCGTTCCTGTCGAGTGCCAGCCAGGCGTCGTCGGCGCCGGCCGCGGTCCAGGCGAGTTGCTCCTTGCGGCCGTTGCCGTCGAGGTCGAAGGGGACGCCGTCGGCGGCGCCCGTCAGCCGGAAGCCGTCGCCGGCGATGTCGATCACTACCGGGGACCAGACGCCGCCTCCGCCGCCGCCGGTGTTCTCCTCGCCGGTCGGGCAGGTGCCCGTCACGTAACAGGGCGTCTGCTGGCTTCCGCCCGTGCTCCGCCGGGTTACGCTGACAAAGCCCGGGGCGCCTTCTTGGCCCGAGGCGCCGGGCGAGCCGTGCGGCCCGTACCCGAGGTTCCCGGCCTGCTGCCCGACGCGCCCGTCCTGCGAAACCGAAGAGGGGCAGCGAGAGTTACTGGCGCCTCTGCCCCTTTCCCCGCCCGAGCCTCCGGTCCCCGGCGGGCCGGGGGTGCCGGAACGGCCTTGGGCGCCGCCTTGCCCGCCGCTGGCATTCCTCAATATTAAGGGGTTGCCCGACCCGTACGTGACGGTGATATTGAGGCCGTTGCCGCCTTTGCCGCCCGTGCCGCCGTTGCCGCCTTCGCCGCCTAAGCCGCCTAAGCCGCCGCTGCGCCCGTCGCCGCCGCTGCCGGCACCGCCCTGATGGCACGGGCAGTCGGCGCCGTTGCCCCCGGCCCCGCCTCTACCACCTCCGCCGCCGGGCGAACCCTCCCCCCCCGTGCCGCCTTGACCGCCCCGGCCACCCTTCGCCAGGAACGTCCACGTCCCGCTCGCGCCGTCGGGAATCTCATAGTCAATCGGCGATATGGCGTCGTCGCCCGTATCGCCATCGTGGCCCGTGTTCCCCTTCTTGCCGGTGCCACCGTCGGCGCCGATGCTGCCGTGTGCGCCGTCTTTCCTGATCCCGCAGATGCCGTCCATGCCGGAATCGGCCACGAGGGCCGACGAGTCGGCGGCGGGTTGGCCGGGCTCGCCGGACGCGCCCGTGCCGGCGACGGTATAGGCGCTGGTGTCAATCGTCGTCCCCCCGGTCTGTATCAAAGGGGGGAGCGCGTAACGCTTAACCGGGGCCGGCCCGTGACTGACGCCGACGAACTCCGCGGGCCGCCCCTTGAAAGCCTCCCGCACCGTGGTGCCCAGGTAGCCGACGCGCTCGATGGGGAAGACGTAGATGCCGCCCTTGCCCGTGATGTGGACGTTGCTGCCCTCGTGGATGAGGTTCCTGACGATGATCACGGTGGGGCCGACGGTCTCGACCTTCTCGGGCAGGTAGAGCGTGTGGGCGAGGATGACGCCCGATATCTTCGGCCCGCCCCAGATGACGGCCTGCATCTCGGGCATCTGGTCAAAGACGGGGGCCAGTATCTTTCTCCACTGGTGGTTGTGCAGCGTGTCCGGGTCGAAAGGGACGCCCTTCTCCCGGAGCAGCCTGCGGGCCGGGTCGAAGGCCGTGCGGGCGCCCATCTCGGCCACCAGTAAATGCTTCGCCCGCAGAATCTGCGAAGGCTTGGCCGGAGGGGGCGGGGGCTGTGGGGTGGGGTCTTGAGTGGCGCCGGCCCGGGGTGGGAGCGTCAGGGCCAGCAGAGATAGTGCGAGCAAGGTGGGCTTAGCTCTCATCAGGTCTCCTCCGTGGGGTGAGTGCTGATGCGTTGCAGTTAAGGCCGCAAGGTGGGCGCATCGCGGTGACTTCGTTTGACCGCCGGCTCAGGGCCGGGGTCGCGGCTTGCGAGGCATTCCGTTCGCGTGTCAGGGGCGGGGGGAACTAGAGCCGCACGGGGAATCTGGTAAGACTTGAGGAATCGCCCGCATTAACTGGGAACGGCGCGAAGGATATGCCGGTCGCCGCCCGGCGTCAAGGAAAAATCTCCGGGGCGACGAAGGAGACTCAGGCGTCCTGGGGCGTGCCGGCGAAGCGGATGCAGTTCTTGCGGGCGGCCTTGGCCTCGTACATGGCCGTGTCGGCGGTGGAGATGAGCTGCTGGGGCGACTGGGCGTGCTCGGGGAAGGAGGCGACGCCGAAGGAGGCCGTCAGGCGCAGCCGGAGCGAGCGCCCGCCGGTGAAGGCGTGGGCGC
>DATHBF010000539.1:0-12844 GCA_035296285.1 Pyrinomonadaceae bacterium
CGGGTAGTTCATGTGCGGCCGCACCCAGTAGTCGTAATGGTCGAGCCACGGCCGCGCCGCGTAAGGCGACGCCACACCTTCGTCAACTTCTTTGACTTTAGTCATCGGTCCTCACCCCATTCGATTGCGGATTGCGGAATAACGAGAGTAGCACGAACAGGCGAACGGCCTTCAAGCGCCGACGATTCTTCACGCCTCAAAACCCGGCCGGCAACTCCTAAGCGTCGCCGTCAACGACGACGCGGGCGATGCGCTCGCGGTGGAAGGTTGCGTCGCCGAAGAGGGTTTCGGAAGACTTGCTGCGCTTGTAGTAGAGCTGCAAGTCGTGCTCCCAGGTGAAGCCGATTCCGCCGTGGACCTGCACGCCGCGGTTGGCGACTTCGCGGAAGGCGTCCGAGCAGTAGGCTTTGGCTATCGAGACGGCGGCGGCGGCGTGTGGGTCGTTTTCCGTGAGCGCCCAGGCGGCGTAGTAGGCGGCCGAGCGGGCGCTCTCGGTCATCAGGAGCATGTCGGCGCACTGGTGCTGCACGGCCTGGAACGAGCCGATGGGGCGGCCGAACTGCTGGCGCGTCTTCGCGTACTCGACCGTCGTGTCGAGCACCCACTGCATCCCGCCGACCATCTCCGCGCAAAGGGCGGCCGTCGCCACTTCCAACGCGCCCCGCAGTGCCCCGCGCGCGTCGCCGCCCGTCCCGAGCGCGTCCGCTTCGGTGACGCTCGCGCCCTCGAAGGAGACTTCGTAAAGCTTCCGCGTCGCGTCCATCGAAGGCGTCGCGCGGACGCTCACGCCCTCGGCCCCGCGCTCGAAGGGCAGCAGCGCGAGCCCCTCGCCGTCGCGCGCGACACACAGGAGCACGTCCGCGACGCCCGCGTCCGGCACGAACAGCTTGCGGCCCGTCAACTTGAAGCGGCCGCCCTCGCGCGTCGCCCTGAGCCGTACGGCGTCAACGTCCCAGCTCGCGCCCTCTTCGAGCAGCGCGACGGTCGCCTTCATCTCCCCGGCCGCGATGGGCTCTAGGAACTTCGCGCGCTGCCCGGCGTCGCCCGCCCGCTCGAAGAGTGCCGCCGCCGTGAGCGTCGAGAGGAACGCGCCCGGCAGACAAGCCCGCCCCATCTCCTCCGCCACCGCGGCCATCTCGACCAGCCCGAGCCCCAAGCCCCCATGCTCCTCCGGCACGACCAGCCCAGTCCACCCCTGCTCGGCCAGCGCCCGCCAAAGCCCCTCGTCGTGCGCCGTCTCCGTCTCCATCAACTCTCGCACGCGGCCCGGCCCGCACTCCCTCGAAAGAAGCGCCCGCGCCGACTCCTTCAAAAGCTTCTGCGGCTTACTGAGGTCAAAGTCCATTAGTAGCTCTTAGGTAAACCAAGCACGCGCTCGGCGATGATGTTGCGCTGGATTTCGCTCGTGCCGGCCTCGATGGTGTTGCCGCGCGCGCGGAGGTAGGCGTACTCCCACGCGCCTTTGTCGAAGTCTTTGAGCTGCCCGTAGGGGCCGAGAATCTCCTGCGCGGCCTGCTGTGTGCGCTGGTTCATCTCGCTCCAGTAGAGCTTCTGTATCGAGCCCTCCGCGCCGGGGGTGCCGGTCTTGCTCAAAGACGTTAAGGCGCGGTTCGTGTTGAGCCGCAGGATTTCAAGCTCAAGGTAAGCCTGCGCGAGCTTCTGCCGGGCGATGGGGTCTTCGCTCGCCGGGCGGCCGTTGCGCTCGACGGTGCGCGAGCGGGCGATGAGGGCTTCGAGCTGCCGCTTGAAGACGACCTGAACGCCCGACCCGAGGTTGGCGCGCTCGTTCATGAGGGCCGTGATGGCGGTCGTCCAACCCCTGTTGACTTCGCCGAGTACTTGGCCGCTGGGCACGCGCACGTTCGAGAAGAAGACCTCGTTGAAGCCGGAGTCGCCGGACATCTGCCGCAGCGGGCGCACCGAGACGCCCTCGGCGCGCATGTCGGCGAGCAGGCAGGTGATGCCTTTGTGCTTCGGCGCCTCGGCGTCGGTGCGGACGAGCAGCAGGCACCAGTCGGCCATCTGCGCGAAGCTCGTCCAGATTTTCTGGCCGTTGATGCGGAAGTCTTCGCCGTCGCGCGCGGCCTTCGTGCCGAGCGAGGCGAGGTCGCTGCCGGCGTTCGGCTCCGAGAAACCCTGACACCAAATTTCCTCGCCCGAGAGGATGGTCGGCAAGTAGCGCGCCTTCTGCTCTTCGGTCCCCATCGCGATGATGGTCGGGCCGACGAGCGAGAGGCCGATGGTGCCGACGAGCTGCGGCGCGTTGGCGCGCGCCAGCTCCTCCTGAAAGATGGCCTGCTCCATGAGGCTAGAGCCGCGCCCGCCGTACTCCTTCGGCCACGAGATGCCGGCCCACCCGCCGTCGAAGAGTTTCCGCTGCCAGTCGCGCAGGTACTCGACGTACTCGGCGCGCTCCTCCGGCGCGCCCGTCCCGCCCGCCCACTCCTCCGGCACGTTCTCACTTAGCCACGCGCGGAACTCGTCGCGGAACGCTCTCTCGCTCGGTGTCAGATTCAAATCCATGATTGACCTCAATCCGCGCGCGAAGCCTCGTATAAAAGCTCGGACACGTCCATCACCTTGATGTCGCGGTCGCCTTTGCGCGCGTTGATGCCGTCCTCCATCATCGTCATGCAGAAGGGGCAACCGACGGCGAGCACGTCTGCGCCCGTCTCGACGGCCTCGCGCGCCCGCTCCTGGTTGACGCGCTTGTCGGGCGGCTCGTCAACGAAGCTCATGCCGCCGCCTCCCCCGCAGCAAAAACTGTTGTTGCGCGTGCGGCCCATCTCGACCGCCTCGGCGCGGGTCGAGATTTGCACGAGCCGGCGCGGCGCGTCGTAGACGCCGTTCTGGCGGCCGAGGTAGCAGGGGTCGTGAAAGGTTATCTTCCTGTCGGACTCGGCGAGCGGCCGCAGCCTGCCTGCCTCGACCAGCCGCGCGAGGAACTCGCTGTGGTGATAGACCTCGTACGCGCCGCCGTACTGCGGGTACTCGTTCTTAAAAGTGTTGAAGCAGTGCGGGCAGGCCGTGACGACTGTTTTAACGCCGTACCTGTTAAGGTTCGCCACGTTCTCGTTCGCCAACTGCTCGAACAGGAACTCGTTGCCGATGCGGCGGGCCGGGTCGCCCGAACACTTCTCCTCGCGGCCGAGGACGGCGAATTTGACGCCGGCCTGTTCTAACAACTGGGCGGTCGCGCGCGTCACGCGCTGGTTGCGCTCGATGAGTGCGCCGCCGCAGCCGACCCAGAGCAGCACTTCCGCGTCCCTGGCCTCGGCCGCCTGCCGCACGTTCAGCCCCTCGGCCCAGTCCATCCGCGTCGCCTGCGTGCCGCTGAATGGGTGCCCGCGCCGCTCCAAAGACATCACGGCCTCCTGCATCGAGTCAGGGAACTCGGCCTCCTCCATCACTAGGAAGCGGCGCATGTCCACTATCTTCGGCATCTGCTCGATGAAGACCGGGCACGCCTCCACGCACGCCGCGCACGTCGTACACTGCCACAGCGGGACGGGCGAGGTGGCGGGCACGGCGCCGATGATTGCGCCTCCGCCGTTCGCGGGTTGCGGGCGTGGAAGGTCGCGGAGTTGAATGATGATGTCGCGCGGCGAGAGTTCCTTGCCGACCGTGTTGGCGGGGCAGACGGCCGTGCAGCGGCCGCACTCTGTGCAGGCGTCGAAGTCGAGCAGGTCTTTCCAGGTGAACTTGTCGAGCGAGTTGACGCCGAAGGATTCGGCCTTCTCGAAGTCTATGTTCTTCAGTGTGGCGCCGAGCGGTCGCAGGTTCGCCGCGTAGATGTTGAGCGGCGCCGTCAGCACGTGAATCATCTTCGTGTAAGGCAGCCACGCGAGGAAGGCGAGGCTGACGACGAGGTGGAACCACCACATGAAGGCGTGGGCCGCCGTGATGGCCTCGACGCTCATCGTCCTCCTCGAAGCGTCCGCCACGAGGTTGCCGAACGGCGACCACGCGCCCCACGGGTCGTTCGTCGCGGCGATGCGCCAGCCCTCGACGAGAAAGCCCTGCGCGCACATCACGAAGACGGCGACGAGAATCCACGTCGCCTCGTCCGTGTAGACGAGCTTCCGCGGCCGCCTCAGGTAGCGCCGCGCGGCGGCCATCAGCACGCCCAGCATGACGAGCGCGCCGAACACGTCAACCGCGAAGGACTGGAAGTAGAGGTAGAAACGCCCGCGCATGATGGCGGTGCCGAAGTCCGCGTCTATGGCGACGACGGTCGTGGCGATGGTGAGGACGACGAAGCCGTAGCTGATGAAAAGATGGAACAGTCCCGCGTAACGCTCGCGCGCCGTCCGGCGCTGCGCGACCGCGTGCGTGAGGAGTAGCTTGATTCTCTCCGCGGGGCGGTCGAAGCGCGCCGCCGGCTGCCCCCGGCGCCAGCGCGCCGCGTGGCGGTAGACGCCGTAGCCCGCGACCAGCAGCGTCGGCGCGAGCAGCGCGTACATCGGCCAGACGTGCGAGACGTTCCAGTAAATTTGGCGCGTGGCTTCGGCAGGGTTCATCACTCACTCATCGCCCGCCAGCCTCTTCAGCTTCTCGCGCAGCAGGGGGACGACCTTGCGGTAGTCTTCGACGATGCCGAAGCGGCTGTGTTTGAAGATGGGCGCGTCGGGGTCGGTGTTGATGGCGGCGATGTTGCGGGCCTCGGAGATGCCCGCCATGTGCTGGCTCGCGCCCGTGATGGCGACGGCGAGGTACAGCTCCGGCGTCACCTTCTTGCCCGTCTGCCCGACCTGCCAGGTGGGCGGCACCCAGCCGGCGTCGCAGGCAGCGCGCGAGGCGGCGAGCTGCGCGCCGAGCAGCTCAGCCAGCGGCCGAAGCTCCTTCTCGAAGCCTTCCGGCCCGCCGATGCCGCGCCCGCCCGAGACGATGACGCGCGCCTCTTCGAGCCTCGATTCGCCGCCCGCCTCGCGCACGCGCTCCACGACGCGCGTCCGCCTGTCCGGCTCGATGTCGAGCGCGGCCCGCTTCACCTCACAGGCTTCGGCGCGCGGCGCTGCCGGCGTGAAAGAGCGGGCTCGCAGCCACACGACGGCCGGGCTCCGCTTCAATTCGAGCACGGCCTGCGCCTTCCCTCCATAGACCTGCCGGCCGACGCGGACGCGACCGCCCTCGACGCGCAGCTCCGTGCAGTCGCCCGCCGCGCTCCCCCCGAGCCTGTGCCCGAGGCGCGGCGCAAGCTCCTGGCTGTAAGTGTCGTTGCCGAGCAGCACCGCGCCCGGCTTCAACTCACCGCACAGACGCGCCAGCGCCGTCAGACAAGTCTCCGGCTGATACTCCGCAAGCTCCGGCCGGTCCGCGACCGTCACCGCGTCTGCGACGCGAGCAAGCTCACCCGCGAGAGCCCGCTCGTCGGCGCCTATCAAGAGCGCGTGAAGACCGACGCCAAGCTCGTCGGCGAGTCGCCGGCCCGCGCCCGCGAGGCCCTGCGCGGCCTTGTCGAATCCCGCGCCTGCGAAAAGAGAGATGAGAACGTCGTTCATGTTTTTAAAGCGCGCGCGTCACGGCGAGGACGCGGCGGGCGAAGGCTTCGACCTTCTCTTCGAGCGTGTCGCCCTCGACGAACTCGCAGCGCGCATCCTTCTGCGGGATGAAAAGCTCCGCGACCTCGTAAAAAGTATCCCCTTCCGCGGGCAGGCCGAGGTCGGCGAGCGTCAGCTTCGTCAAAGGCTGTCGGTAAGACATCATCACGTCGCGCACCTTCGGGATGCGCGGGACGTTGTGCTCGTCGTTCGTCACGGTGACGACGACGGGCGGCGCGGCCTCCAACATCTCCCAGCCCGTGTCCGTCTGCCGCTTCAGACGCAGCCTGCCGCCGCCCGACTCGATGCGGTCCACGAAGGAGACGCAGGGCAGGCCCAGCTCTTCGGCGACGAGGCCGCCCGTCTGACCCGCGCCCCAGTCGCCGGCCTCGCGCCCCGTCATGATGAGGTCGAAGGGGCCGAGCTTGCGCGCGGCCGCCGCCAGGACGCGCGCGACCGCGAGCGGGTCGGGCGCCGCGCCCTCGGCTTCGTTCATGACGAGCGCCGCCGCGTCGGCCTTCATCGCCAGCGCCTTGCGCAGCGTGTCCTCGGCGCTCGGCCGCCCGTAGGAGAGCACGGTTATCTTCCCCGCGCCCGCGCGCTCGCGGAACTGCAAGGCGGTCTCCAGCGCGTTCTCGCAGAAGATGTTCGTGACGAGGTTGGCGGAGCCCTGCTCCGCCTCGCGCCTCACGGGGTCAACGCGGAAGTCGCGCGCCGGCACCTCAGGGTCGAGGATCTGTTTGAGACAGACGAGGATGTTCATGATTCAAAGAGGAGTGCCTACTGCCTGCCGCCTACTGCTTTCAGCTTTCCCGCCTCGGGACGCAGGAGGCCGTGGAGCGCAATCCTGACGATCTGGTCGGCGGCCTGCTCGTCGGTGAGCGCGCCGCCCTGGCGGAACCAGCGCGAGAGCCAGTTGACCATCCCGAGCAGGCTGAAGGCGGCGGCCGTCGTGTCAACGTCATGCAGCTTGCCCGTCGCCTTCAATTCGTCGAGCGTGCCGCGCAGGAAGTCGAAGTAGGCGCGCTTGCGCTGCGTGACCTTCCTCTGCTGCGGGGGCGGGAGCGCGGTTATCTCGTCCACCAGAATCGTAATCGCGCCCTGGCCGCGAGTGACGAGGCGGGCGTGGCCCGCGACGATGAAGCGCAGGCGCGCGGCCGGGTCGGCTATCTGTTTCGCCGGCGCGGCCACCTCCTCGTCGAGCTCGCCCAGCCCGAAGTTCATGATGTCGAAGAGCAGCTCCTTCTTGCCGTTGATGTAGTGGTAGAGGCCCGCCTTCGTCATCCCCAGAGCGTTGGCGATGTCGTTGACCGAGGTCGCGTCGTAGCCTTTGCGGAGGATGATCTGGGCGGCGGCGCGGTAGATTTCGGCCAGCCGCTCGTTCACAGGGGGCGACTTCGGGGACGATTTTTTCTGTGCTTTCATGAACGACCTTGAAGGTGCGCGGGGCCGCCGGAGCGGAGCTTGTCTGCGCAGGGCCGCGGTGTTATGTTACCGACCGGACGGTCGGTAGTTATACCCCCGAACCGCGCCCAGCGTCAACACTACGGAAGGACGCCCCATGTCAACACGGACGGACGTGTCCGAACCGGCGGCCGGCGCCGCTTTCCTCGCCGCGGACGCCGCCCCCGGAGAGGTCTTCACGCGCGAAGACCTCTCGCCCGCACAGAAGATGTTCGGCCGGATCGCCGAGGATTTTATGCGCACGGAGGTTGTCCCGCGCGACGCCGAGATTCACGCCAAAGACTGGCCGCTGACGCGCGAGCTTCTGTTGAAAGCGGCGGAGCTTGACCTCTTGCGCGTGGACATCCCCGAAGCTTACGGCGGGCTCGGGCTCGACAAGGTCAGCTCCGCGTACGTGGGCGAGAAGATAGGCGTCGTCCCCTCCTTCGCCGGCTCGCTCGGGGCGCACACGGGGATAGGAACGCTGCCTCTCGTCTACTTCGGCACTGAGGAGCAGAAGGCGCGCTACCTGCCGCGGCTCGCGAGCGGCGAGTGGGTCGCGGCCTACGCCTTGACCGAGCCCGGCTCAGGCTCGGACGCCCGCGCCGCGCGGACGAAGGCCGTGCTGTCCGACGACGGCACTACTTACGTCCTCAACGGCCAGAAGATGTGGATCACGAACGGCGGCTTCGCGGACCTCTTCACCGTCTTCGCGCAGGTCGGCGGCGACAAGTTCACGGCCTTCGTCGTCGAGCGCGGGATGGGCGTTAAGAGCGGGCGCGAGGAGCCGAAGCTCGGCCTCGACGGCTCCTCGACGACGGCACTCGTCCTTGAGAACGTGCGGGTGCCCGTCGAGAATGTGCTCGGCCGCGTGGGTGAGGGGCACAAGGTCGCCTTCAACATCCTCAACCTCGGCCGGCTCAAGCTCGGCACGCGCAACGTCGGCGGCGCGAAGCAGGCTTTGACGCGCGCGGCGCAGTACGTAATCGAGCGCCGCCAGTTCGGCCGCGCCATCGCCGAGTTCGGGATGATTCGGCAGAAGCTTGGCGAGATGGCCGTGCGCTGCTACGTCGGCGACGCGATGGTCTACCGCACGCTCGGCGACGTTGACCGCGCTCTCGAAGCGGTCCCGGCCGAGGACGCGGGGCGCGTGCTCAAAGTTATCGAGAGCTTCGCCGTCGAGTGCTCCATCAACAAGGTCTGGACGAGCGAGGCGCTGGCCTTCGTCGTTGACGAGGCGTTGCAGTGTTACGGCGGCTACGGCTACTCGAAGGAGTACCCGGCCGAGCGCGCCTACCGCGACGCGCGCATCGCTCGCATCTACGAGGGCACGAACGAGATCAACCGCCTCATCATCCCCACGCGCCTCTTGAAGAGCGCCGCCCGCCTCTTCGACGGCGACGCGGCCCGCCGCGCCCTCGAAGATGACGAGAGGCAGGCTTCTTCGGCCGCCTCCGCCCTCGCGGCCGAGCGTGACCTGCTCGCGCGAGCCAAGCGCCTCGCCGTCTTCGCGCTCGGCCTTGCGAAAGAAACTTACAAGGGCGGGCTCGCGGAGGAGCAGGAAGTGCTCGGCCACGTCGCGGACATCACTTCGGAAGTCTACGCGCTTGAGAGCGCGCTGCTGCGCACGGAGAAGATGGTCGCGGCGCGCGGCGAGCAGGCGGCGGCCGTGCCGCTCGACATCGCCCGCGTTTACGCATCGGACGCGGCCGACCGCCTCGCCCACTCGGGCCGACAGGTCGTCTCCGCGCTCGCAGAAGGCGCGGAAGCCGAAAGACTCGTCGGAGGCGTGCGAAGGCTCACGCGCCACGCGCCCTTCAACTCGGTCGCCGCCCGTCGCCGCATCTCGGACGCGGTGGTTCGCGCCGGGCGCTACCCGCTGTAGAATCCCTCGTATGGCAACACGCACACTCCCGCCGGGGCCGAAGGCCGCCTTGCCCGGCCTCCAATTCCTCTCCTTCACGCGCGACCCGCTCGGCTTCCTGACGAACGTGGCGCGCGAGCACGGCGACGTGACCTACTTCGGCGGCGTGTCGGAGCGTTTCTTCTTCGTCAATCACCCCGACATCATCAAGGACGTGCTCGTCACGCACAACTCGAACTTCATGAAAGGGCGCGGCCTCCAGCGCGCCAAGCGGCTGCTCGGCGAAGGGCTCCTGACGAGCGAGCCGCCGCTCCACCGCCGCCAGCGCCGCCTCGCGCAGCCCGCCTTTCACAAGCAGCGAATCAACGCTTACGCGGCTTTGATGGTGGACTACGCGCTGCGGCTCCAACGCGAGCGTTGGCAAGAGGGGCGCTCGCTCGACGTGGCGCAGGAGATGACGCACCTGACGCTGGCCGTCGTCGGCAAGACGCTCTTCGGCACCGAGACCGAGGACGAGGCCGAGGAGGTGCGCCAGGCCCTGTCGGACGCGATGGTCTCCTTCGGCCGCTTCATGATGCCCTTCGCCGAACTGCTCGAACGCCTGCCGCTGCCCTCCATGCGCCGCTTCCACCGAGCCCGCGCACAGCTCGACCGCATCATCTACCGCATCATCGAGGAGCGGCGCGCGAGCGACGAAGACCGCGGCGATCTGCTTTCCATGCTCTTGAAGGCGCAGGACGACGAGGGCGACGGCGGCGGGATGAGCGACGAGCAGTTGCGCGACGAGGCCATGACCATCTTCCTCGCAGGCCACGAGACGACCGCCAACGCTCTGACGTGGACTTTCTACCTGCTCTCGCAGAACCCCGCAGCGGAGAAGAGACTTCACGCCGAGCTTGACGAAGTTCTGGCGGGGGGGCCGCCGACGGCCGAAGACCTGCCGCGGCTCGCCTACACGGAGATGGTCCTGGCCGAGTCGATGCGGCTCTATCCGCCCGCGTGGATTCTCGGCCGCCGCGCCCTTGTGGATTGTGAGGTCGGAGGATACGAAGTGCCGGCCGGCTCGCTCGTCATCATGAGCCAGTACGTCACGCACCGCGACCCGCGCTACTTCCCCGACCCCGAGCGCTTCGACCCCGAACGCTTCACGCCCGAGGCCAAGGCCGCGCGCCCGCAGTTCGCCTTCTTCCCCTTCGGCGGCGGCCCGCGCCGCTGCATCGGCGAAGGCTTCGCGTGGATGGAAGGCGTCCTCATCCTCGCCACCCTCGCGCGCGAGTGGCGGCTGCGCCTTGTGCCCGGCCATCCCGTCGAGCCGCAGACGGCCGTCACGCTTCGGCCCAAGCACGGCATGCGCATGACGCCCGAGCGGCGCGGCGCGGGGGGCGGCGCTTGACGAACGTCTACTTCGTACGCCACGGGCCGGCCGGCTCGAAAACACCTCCTACACCCTGCTGCAACTCCGCGGCGAAGAGCTTCTGCTCCTGTCCTTCAACTCCGTCCCACACCTTCCCTCGCCGGAGCTGCGCACGCGCCGCTGAGTTTACGAAGGCCGGTCTTCATGCCCGGCCGCGTGGGCCTGGTGCCAGCGTTCGAGGAGGCGGCGGCGGTTCTCAAGCTTCTTCTCCACGTCGGACGTTCTCATGACGAGGCGTTCGAGGTGGGCCATGTAGTCGGGCTCGCCGATGGCCTCGCGGACTTCCCCGAGGAAGGGTTGGAGCTTGGCGTAGACGACGACGTGCTCGGTGTTGCCTTCGAGGAAGAGCCGCTCGTCAATCCCGCCGTTGTTGACGAACGAGGCCGCCACCTCCCAGTGCGAGGCGACCATGCGGTAGAAGGCGCTCTGCCGCTCGCCGCTCATCAGCAGCCTGACGATGTCCTTGCCCGAGCGCGGCGCGAACTCGTTGAAGAACCACGCGCGCGCCTCGCGCATCCGTGCCTCGCCCCGCATCTCGTAGAGCTTGAGAATCGCCATCACGTCCAAAGGCTTCGTCTCCACGCGCCTCACCTCCTTCGTCTCATCTGCTCCAACGCGTCCGCGCCCTTCGCCACCTTCAGGCCCGAAGCGCCTTCGCCCGTGCGCCCGGCGAGGAGCCTGCGGCACAGCTCAAGGTTGTGCGCGGCCTCCTCGAAGGGCGCGTCGGCCGTGCGCAGTGCTGCCTCGAACTCGCGCTCGGCCTCGGCCAGCCGCCCGGCGCGGGCGAGCATCACGCCGAGGTTGTTGTGACTGGCCGGGAACTTGTCGCCGGAGCGCCTTATCGCCTCGCGGAAGTGCGCGGCCGCGCGCTCCGTGTCGCCCCCGGCCGTCGCCAGCATCCCGAGCTTGTAGTGGGCCGGCGCGTGCTTGCCGGAAGAGTCGGCGAGCGCGCGCTCGTAAGCCGCCTTCGCCTCCGTGGGCCGCTTCAAGTCTTCGAGCGCGACGCCGAGCGCGTAAGAGGCTTTCGGGTAGCGACCGCCGCGCGCCTTGACCGCGCGCTCGTAGGCTTGGGCGGCCTCCTCGGTCTGCCACAGCTCGAAGCGGCAGACGCCGATGTTGTAGAGCGCCTGCGCGTAAGTCTCGCCGGCCGTGGCGGGCACGCGCGCGTACAAAGCGATGGCCGCCTCGTACTCGGCGCGCGCGTAACGCTCGTTGCCGCGCGCGACCAGCTCCCGCGCGTCGCCGCGCCCTTCCTGCCCCGCCGCCGTCGCGCCGAGGGTTAAAAACAGCAGCGCCGCCAACAGAACTTCTTTCAGCCTTCCCGTCATCGCCCAAGTCCTCCCGTCTAAAGGTGTCCGACGGTCGTGAGCTTAACGAGAAGCGCGCCGGCGGGTCTTTCACGTTATTGCCGGCGCTTGACTAAAATTGCTATTCGTTTTCAGGCGCGCGACATGGCGCGGTATGTCTGTGGCGTCGTGCCCGTCAGGCGGCGGAAGAGGCGCGTGAAGTGGCTCTGGTGGCTGAAGCCCGTGCGCAGCCCGACTTCGGCGAGCGGCAGTTGGCTCTCGGCGAGCAGGGCCTTGGCGCGCTCGACGCGGAACTTGATGAGGTGCTGGTGCGGCGTCGTCCCCGTCGCGCGCTTGAACTCGCGCGCGAAGTGGAAGGTGCTCATGGCGGCCTCGGACGCCAAGTCGTCGAGGCTCAGGTCGCGCTCGTGGTTCTCGGCGATGAAGGAGAGCACGCGCCGCAGCCTCCCGCCGGAGAGTCCGCCCGCGAAGCGCCGCGGCTCGGCGCCCACGTTCGTGTAATGACGCAGCAGGTGGACCGCGAGCACGTTCGCCAGAGACTCTGCGTAGAGCCGCACGCCGGGCGCGTCAGACTCCATCTCGGAGAGCAGCGCCAGCCCGACGTGGCTCACTACGGGGTCGCGCGGGTTGCTGCGCGCGACGACCTCGAAGCGGCCCGAGGCGTTCGCCTCCGACGCCGCCCGCGCGACGAGCGAGGGGTCGAGGTAGATGGCGAGACATTCGGTTTCGCCGCCCATCCGCGCCTCGAAGGGCTGGCCCGAGGGGACCACGCAGACGCCGCCGCGGACCTGCCCGCGCGTGCGGAAGCCGCCGGCCGCGCGCAGCTCGCCGCTGCATGGGCTCAGGGAGTTGAGCACTAGGTGTTCGGCGTGATGGTGCTCGGGCAGCTCGCCCGCGCGGAAGCGGCAGTGCTCCACGCGGAGAGGCCCCCAGGCCGCGCCCCGCTTCGAGACGACGGGCGAAGATGAATGAACGTCGGTGGTGCTCATGTTCCTCACTTTCCCCGGGCGGCGGCGCGGCGCGGCGTCTCTCGTTTGTGCGAGGGTAAGAGCGGGAGGCCGGCCGGCGTGGCGTCGAGCCGGAGGCGCGTGAGCACCCCGGCGCGCGCGCGCGCGAAAGCCTGCCGGTCGCCGTGGAGCTGGAAGGCCCAGTTGGCGCCCATCTCAAGCGCGTTAAGCTCGAAGGCGAGCTGCGCGGGGTCGGCGCTCTTCCGGAGCTGCCCCTCGCCCTGCGCCTCCGCGACGGAGCGGCGGAGCACGGTCAGCCACTCCTTCAT
>DATHBF010000540.1:0-4028 GCA_035296285.1 Pyrinomonadaceae bacterium
TCACACGCCCCTCAAACGTGCGCGTCTACCAGTTCCGCCACTTCCGCTCGCGGGTTGTCAAAAGCAGACTAACAGAGATTCGCCGCCGCCTTCAAGCGTCGCCCTTACCTCGCGGGACTGGCCGCGGGCGAAGCATCCGCCGCCGGGGCCGTCGCGCCCGCAGGCGACGCGGCCGGTTCTCCTTCCGCCGCCGGAGAAGCGGCTGGCGCAGCCGCCGTCGCGGGCGTCGGCGAGGCCGCAGGCGCCGCCCCGCCGCGGTCCATGATGGAGCCCTGGCCGCTGCCGACGCCCATCGTCAGCAGCAGCGCCGTCACGAGGAAGGTCGCCGCCGCCGCGATGGTTATCTTGGCGAGCACCGACTGAGTGCCGCGGGGGCCGAAGGCCGTGCTTGAGACGGAGCTGGTGAAGAGCGCCCCGGCGTCGGCCTTGCCCGGCTGCAAGAGCACTGCGACGACCAGCACGAAGCAGGCCAGGATGAAGGCGGAGTACAGTAGGTAAGACAGCAAAGCGTTCCTCTAACCTCTTTCGTAGTTGACGATCCGCGCGAAAGTCCCGGCGTCGAGACTCGCGCCGCCGACGAGCGCGCCGTCCACGTCGGGCTGGCGCATCAAGCCGGCGATGTTGTCGGGCTTGACCGAGCCGCCGTAGAGGATTCGCAGGCGGCCGGCCGATTCCTGGGAGAACCTATCCGCGAAAACGCGCCGGACAAACGCGTGCATTTCCTGCGCTTGCTCCGGCGTCGCGGTTCGCCCGGTGCCGATGGCCCAGACGGGTTCGTAGGCGATAATGATACGGTCCAGGTCCGAGGCTGTCAAATCACGCAGGCCGCCTTCCAACTGCCCGCGCACGACCCTTTCCGCGATGCCGCCGTCGCGCTGCTCAAGCGTCTCGCCGACGCACATGATGACCGTCAGGCCCGCCTTAATGGCGGCCAGCGTCTTGCGGTTTACGAACGTGTCGGTCTCGGAATAGAACTGCCGCCGCTCCGAGTGGCCGACGATGACGTAGGAGGCGCCCGCGTCTTTCAGCATGTCGGCCGCCACCTCGCCGGTGTGCGCGCCGTGCTTCGTCTCGGTCGAGCAGTCCTGCCCGGCGACCTTCACGTTCGAGCCTTCGAGCCGGTCGGCGACGGTCTTGATGGCCGTGAAGACCGGCGCGATGACGACCTCGCAGTGGTTGGCGTTCGACACCAGCGGCTTCAGCTCAAGGGCCGACGCCGACGCCTCGGCGATCAGCTTGAACATCTTCCAGTTGCCGGCGATGACAGGTTTTCTCATTTGTCGTTGAGTGCGGCGACGCCGGGCAGCTCGTCTCCGGCGAGAAATTCGAGCGTGGCGCCGCCGCCCGTCGAGATGTGCGTGATTTTGTCCGCGACGCCGGCCTGGTGGATGGCGGAGACCGAGTCGCCGCCGCCGACGATGACGGTGGCGCCGCCGCCGGCCGCCTCGGCGACGACGCGGGCGAGGCCGACCGTGCCCTCCTCGAAGCCCTTCTCCTCGAACATGCCCATCGGGCCGTTCCAGATGATGGTCCTGGCGCCTTCGAGCTCCCTGGCGAAGAGCGCGACCGTCTCGCGGCCGATGTCGAGCCCGACGTGGCCGATGTTGGTGAACTCGACGGGGATGGTCTTGCGGCTGTTGAGCGGGTCGAAGCTGTCAACGACCTGATGGTCGGTCGGCAGCACGAGCCTGACGCCTTCCTTCTCGGCGCGCGCCTTTATCTCGCGCGCCGTGTCGAGCATCTCGTTCTCGACGAGCGACTTGCCCGTGGTGAACCCCTCGGCCTTGAGGAAGGTGTAGGCCATCGCGCCGCCGACCAGAATCTTGTCCACGCGGCGGTCGATGAGCGAGTTGATGACGGGAATCTTGTCGGAGACTTTGGCGCCGCCGAGGATGGAGACGAAGGGGCGCTCCGGGTCGTCGAGCGCGCGGCCGAGGTATTCCAGCTCCTTCTCCATCAACAGGCCGGCCGCGGCACGCTCGACGTGCTTCGTGATGCCGGCCGTCGAGGCGTGCGCGCGGTGCGCGGCGCCGAAGGCGTCGTTGACGTACAGGCCGTCGCAAAGCTCCGCCAACTGCCTGGCGAAGGCGTCGTCGTTCGCCTCCTCCTCCTTGTGAAAGCGGAGGTTTTCGAGCAGCAGCACGCTGCCGCCCGGAAGCGCCTGAATGGCCGCGCCAGCCTGCTCACCGACGCAGTCCTCGGCGAAGGCGACCGGCGCGCCGAGCAGTTTTGAAAGGTGCTCGGCCACGGGCCGCAGGCTGTACTTCTCGACGCGCTCGCCTTTGGGGCGCCCGAGGTGCGAGGCGAGGATGACGCGCGCGCCCCGCTCGGTCGCGTAACGAATCGTCGGCAGCGCCGCCTCGATTCGCGTGTCCTCCTCGACCTTCCCGTCCTTGATGGGGACGTTGAAGTCCACGCGCACGAAGACACGCTTGCCCTTCAAATCGAGGTCTTTGATGGAGAGCTTCACGGCCCTTACAGCCCCTTCCCGGCGATGAACTTGACGAGGTCGCGGACGCGGCAGGAGTAGCCCCACTCGTTGTCGTACCAGGAGAGGACTTTGACGAGGTTGCCGCCGATGACCTTCGTGTAGTCGGCGTCCACGATGGACGAGTTCGGGTTCTTGCGGAAATCGACGGAGACGAGCGGCTCCTCTGAGAAGGCGAGGATGCCTTGCAGCTCCTCGTTGGCGGCGTCCTTAAGCGCCTGGTTGACCTCCTCGGTCGTCGTCTCGCGCCCGACCGTGATGACCACGTCCACGAGCGAGACGTTCGGCGTCGGCACGCGGACCGAGATGCCGTCGAACTTGCCCTTCAGCTCCGGCAGGACGAGCGCGACGGCCTTGGCCGCGCCGGTCGAGGTCGGGATCATCGAGAGGGCGGCGGCGCGGGCGCGGCGCAGGTCCTTGTGCGGGAGGTCGAGGAGCTGCTGGTCGTTCGTGTACGAGTGGATGGTCGTCATCTGCGCCGAGACGATGCCGAACTTCTCGTGAATGACTTTGGCGACGGGCGCCAGGCAGTTCGTCGTGCAGGAGGCGTTCGAGAGGACGTGGTGGGCGGCCGGGTCGTACTTCTCCTCGTTGACGCCCATCACGACCGTGATGTCCTCGTTCTTGGCGGGCGCCGAGATGATGACCTTCTTGACCGTGCCGCGCAGGTGCTTCTTCGCGTCCTCGGCGTTGGTGAAGCGGCCCGTGGACTCGATGACGACTTCGGCGCCGACCGACTCCCACGGTATGAGCGCCGGGTCCTTCTCGGCGAAGACGACGAACTCGTCGCTGCCGACGCGGATGCCCTTCTCGGTCGCGGCGATCTCCTGTTCGAGGTTGCCGAGGATGGAGTCGTACTTGAGCAGGTGCGCCAGCGTCTCCGTGTCGGTGATGTCGTTGACGGCGACGAAGTCTATGTCGGGGTCGCCGATGGCCGTGCGCAGGACGTTGCGGCCGATGCGCCCGAAGCCGTTGATGCCAACCTTGATTGCCATTGCGATGAAGCCTCCAGAATCTGTCGATATTCCGCCGCACGGCCGGCGCCCGCCGCGCGCCGGTCTTCCTCGCCGCCGCGCCTGCGCCGTTCCCACCCGGACGTGAACGCTTGAGCCCTTGTCTGATGCGGTGACTTGCGTTTGAACTCTGGAAGATAAGCCCCCGGCGCGCGCACTGTCAAGCCACCCCCGGCGCGCGTTAACATCCCCTTAAACCTATGTTTTTGAAACCCTGTCTGAGGGCGGGACGTAGTAGCCTCTGACCCGGCCCGGCCCATCCGAGCAAGCTCTTAGGCGCCCCGCGGCTCGGCATTTGCAATCGAGATTAGGTTTGAAGGTCGCGCTTTTAATCTCCCGTCGGAGGCGCGCCCGGAGCGCGATTCAACAAGTCCCATTTCGGAAGAGAAAATGCCCAAACAGCTTCTTTACAAACGCGCGGCGACGGGCCGCCCCTCGGCCCTCGCCGTCACGTCCCTCGCCCTCTTTCTCGCTTTCGGGAACGCGGTGTCCGCTTTTGGGAAAGGCACGCCCGCCAACGGCCCCCG
>DATHBF010000541.1:0-8291 GCA_035296285.1 Pyrinomonadaceae bacterium
AAGGCCAGCGCCTCCTCCTCGATGACGCAGAGCGTCTGCTTAGAGCGCATCCGCCAGAGCGGCGCGGGCGGCAGCCCCCGGCCCAGAAGGACGACGTGGACCTCGCGCGGCAGCAGCGGCAGCAGCCGCCGGAAGAAGGGCGTCACCCACTCGGCGTCGTAAACCAGGTGCAGGTCGTCTATGACGAGGAGCAGCGGCTCGGGCGACTCCAGCAGCTCGTAGATGAGCGATTCGACGAGCAGCGGCACGTCGTCGGGGCCGGCCTGCGCGCCCAGGTGTTCGAGGGTCCTGCGGCCGAAGCCGGGGCGGACGCGCGCGACGGCCGCGCACAGGTAGCGCAGGAAGATGGGAAGCTCGCAATCCGGCGCGTCGAGCTTGTACCAGGCGGCCGGGCGGCCGCAGCGCGTGGCGAAGTCGGCGGCCAGGGTGGTCTTGCCCGTCCCGGCGCGGCCGTGAATGATGGTCGAGTTGCAGACCTCGATGCTTTCGGAGAGCAGCGTCAGCAGGCGCTCGCGGGGCACGGGCGGCGACTGCCGGGGGGGCGTAATCTTTTCCGGGATGACCTGCACCATGTGAGCTTTCCTTCTTCCGCGGGGTGAGGCGCTCAAATCCTTGTCTCCGGGGCGAAACTTATGAAAAACGGCGAACCGGGGGGCGGGACCGCGCCCGCCCGCTTCAGGGCAGCTTAACTCTACGGGGGGCCACTTGAGGAATTCTTGAGGCGGGGCGGGGACGGCGCTAACCGTCTTAATAGCAGCTTTTACAGGAGGCGGCGACCACGCTTAAACCTCTATGAAGCCTTCGCCGACGAAGTGGCAGCGGCCGCCGACGCGGACGGCGGTGATCTGGTCGGGCGAGCCTTCGATGCGGATTTGGATGTAGCTGGGGCGGCCCATCTCGATTCCCTGCTCGCTGAGGATGTCGGCGGAGCCTTCGCAGGCGGCCAGGCGGTGGCGGACGAGGTAGCAGCCGAGCGGGCCGCTGGCGCCGCCGGTCGCGGGGTCTTCGGTGATGCCGAGGCCGGGGGCGAACATGCGGCTGTGAACGGTCGAGTATGCGCCCTCGGTCTCCGTCGTGAAGACGAAGACCTCGGGCGGGATGCCAAGGGAAGCGGTGACGCGCTCCATCAGGTCGGCGCGCGGTCGGGCGCGGCGCGCGGCGTCGAGCGTGCGCAGGGGCACGAAGAGGAAGGGGACGCCGCAGGAGACGACTTCGAGCGGCAGGTCCGGGCGGATGTCGTCTTCTCCGAGTGAAAGCATCTCGGCGGCGGCGCGCGCGTCTTCGAGGCGCGGGCCGAACGAGGGGAGCGGCTGCGACATCTCGGCGTAAGAAGGCTCGCCCGCTTCAAACTCGACGCGGACGGGGATGGGGCCGACGCCCTCTTCGAGCACGATGGTCGTCTCGGCGGCGTCGCGCGGTATCAGGTGCTCGCGCGCGAGCACGAAGGTGGTGCCGATGGTCGGGTGGCCCGCCATCGGCAGCTCCGAGCCGGGCGTGAAGATGCGGACGCGCCAGTGGTGGGCGGGGTCGTCGGGCGGCAGCACGAAGGTCGTCTCCGACAGGTTGAACTCCTTCGCCACCGCCTGCATCGTCTCCGGAGAGACGCCGCGCCCGTTCGTTATCACCGCCAGCGGGTTGCCGCCGAACAGGCGGTCCGTGAACACGTCAACCAGGTGATAGTGAAGTCTTCTCATGCGCCCTCCTTTTTTCACGCCAGAGCGAGCGCTCGCTCGAAATCTTCGACGAGGTCGCGCTCGTCTTCGAGGCCCACGGAGACGCGCACCAGGCTTTCGCCGACGCCCATCGCGTCGCGCTGCTCGGGCGTCAGTTGCAGCCCCCACATCGCCGCCGGGTGGACGACCAGCGTCTCGAAGCCGCCGAGGCTGGCGGCGTAGGTGGCGAGCTTCAGCGACGAGATGAAGCGCGCGGCCTGCTCGAAGCCGCCCGCCAGCTCGACGCTCAGGACGCCAGTGAAGCCGCGCATCTGGCGGCGGGCGAGCTCGTGCTGCGGGTGGGATTCCAGCCCGGGGTAGTGGACGCGCGCGACCTTCGGGTGGCCTTCGAGGAAGCGCGCCACGGCCAGCGCGTTCGCGTTGTGCCGCTCGACCCTCAGGCCGAGCGTGCGCAGGCCGCGCAGCAGCAGCCAGCCGTCGAAGGGGCTTAAGGTCGCGCCCGCGACGAGCGAGAAGTGCCACGCCCTCTCTACGAATTCGCGCGTTGAGACGACGACGCCCGCCGTCAGGTCGTGGTGGCCGCCGAGGTACTTGGTCGCGCTGTGGATGACGACATCTATGCCGAGTTCGAGCGGCCTCTGGTTGAGGGGCGTGGCGAAGGTGTTGTCAACGACGGTCGTGACGCCGCGCGCCCGCGCAATCTCGGAGACGGCGGCGAGGTCCGTGAGGCGCATCAAGGGGTTCGTCGGCGTCTCGACGTAGACGAGCCGCGTCTCGGGCCGGAGGGCGCCCGACAGCTCTTCGGGCCGCGTCTGGTCGAAGTAGGTGACGGAGACGCCGAAGCGCGGCAGCTCCTTCATCAGAGTCTCGACGCCCGCGTAGAGGTTGCGCTGGGCGACGACGTGGTCGCCGTTTGCGAGGAAGCTCATCAGCGCCGTGAAGACGGCGCCCATCCCCGACGAGGCGACGAGCGCGGCCTCGCCGCCTTCGAGCGAGACGAGCGCGTCCTCGACGGCCTTGTGCGTCGGGTTGCCGTAGCGCGTGTAGAACTCGGCGGGGCGGACGGCGCTCGCCACCTCGGCGAAGTGCTCCGAGGAGTCGGCCGTGAAGGTCGTCGTCTGCCAGATGGGCGGGGCGACGGCGCGCGTCGTGTTGCGGTCGCGCCCGGCGTGAACGGCCCTGGTCTGCGCGCCCGGCTCTCTCTCGTCTTTCTCCATCGGGCCTCCCTTCCCTGTGCGGGCAATCATAGCGCGAGTCCCGCGCGAGTCTAAAACTTCGGCCCCGTGTATTTTTCGCCGCCGCCGCCGCACTGTCTCCGCAGCACGAGGCTCCCCGCCGACCTGACCCAATCGAAATTTTTCGGAGCTGAACTGATGACGAGCGATAACCTGACGAACCACGAGATGAATCACAGACTTCTTTCGACGGCCGCGCTGGCCTCCGTCGCGCTGCTGGCCGCGCTCTTCTTACTCGGCGCGGGCCGCGCGCTCGCGCAGACGCCCACGCCTTCACCTTCGCCTTCGCCTTCGCCTTCGCCTTCCCCGAGCCCTTCACCCTCCCCGAGCCCTTCGCCTTCGCCCAGCCCGAGCCCCTCGCCCGGCGGCGTTGACTTCGAGATCGAGGCCGACCTGACGGGCGCGGCCATCAACGGCGTGCGGCCCGAAGGCGACGCCGAGTTTCACTTCGAGGGCGGCGACCGCGAGTTCCGCGTCCGCGTCGAGGAGGTCAACCTCCCGGCGGGCACCCCCCTCGACGTGTTCGTGGACGGCGTCAAGATCGGCTCGCTCTCCGTCGCCCCGCGCCTCGACCGCAGCGAGCTGAGGCTCAAGACGGAGGACGGACAGGCGGTCCCGCCGCTCAACTCGCGCACCCGCGTCGTCGTCGCCACCCAGGCCGGCCAGACCGTCGTCGCCGGCTCCTTCTCGAACATCGCGCAGCCGGTGCCGAACCCGAACCCCGCGCCGATGCCCACGCCCGGCCCCAACGGCGAGATTCGCATCAACGCGCGGCTGGCCGGCGCCTCCATCTCGGGCCTGACGCCGGTCGGCGTCGCCAAGTTCAAGAAGAAGGCTAACGGCGACCGCGAGCTTGAGGTCGAGGTCGAGCGGCTGAACCTGCCGGCCGGGACGATGCTGGCCGTCACGCTCGACGGCGTCCGCCTCGGCGACCTCGTGCTCAGCCCGATGCTCGAAGCCGAGCTTGAGCTTGAGACCGAGCGCGGCCAGTCGGTGCCGAACATCACGACGGCCTCGCGCGTCGTCGTCACGAACGCTCAAGGGCAGACCATCCTGAGCGGCGTCTTCAACACGGCCGGCATCGCCGCCACGACCACGAACGACGCCGACGACACCGTCTTCTTCGTCGAGCAGCAGTACCGCGACTTCCTCGGCCGCGAGGCCGACGACTCGGGCCTCGCCCACTGGTCCGGCGACATCCGCAAGTGCAGCGGAAGCCCCGACCCGGCCTGCGTCCAGCGCATGCGGGTCAACACCTCCGGCGCCTTCTTCCTCTCCATCGAGTTTCAGGAGACGGGCTACATGCTCTACCTCTTCAACAAGGCGAGCTTCGGCACGATGCCGCGCCGCAACCCGTTCCTCGTCGAGATGCAGGCGACGAAGGAGGGCGTCGTCGTGGGGCAGGACGGCTGGCGACAGAGGCTGGACGCGAACAAGCTGGCGGCCGCCGACCGCTGGGTGGCGCGCGCCGAGTTCAGGCAGATCTTCGACGGGCTGACCGACGAACAGTACGTTGACCGCCTCTACCAGAACGCGGGCGTCTGGCCCTCGCAGGCCGCGCGCGACGCGCTCGTCCAGGGCTTGCGCGGCGGCGCCCTGACGCGCGCCGCCGTCCTGCGCCGGGTCGCCGACGACCCCGAGTTCGTGCGGAAGGAGAAGAACCCCGCCTTCGTCCTCATGCAGTACTTCGGCTACCTCCACCGCAACCCCGACGAGGGCCAGGACACGGACCTCTCCGGCTTCAACCACTGGCTCGCGCAGCTCGACAAAGCCGGCGGCGACTTCCACCGCGCCGAACTCGTCCGCGCCTTCATCGAATCCATCGAGTACCGGAAGCGGTTCGAGTGGTAAAAGGCAGTAGCCAGTAGTCAGTAGGGAAACGAGTCGGGGGCCGACGCCAAGAACGTCGCCCCCGATTTCTTCTCCTGACTACTGGCTACTGCTTTACTCCGGCAGCGTCCAGGTCTCGCCGACCTCCGTGAGTGAGACGCGGCGGCGCTCGGGGCCGGCGGCGGCGAGGAGGCGGCGGCGCGGCTCGTCCACCGGCTCGCGGCTGAGGCGGAACGTCGCGTGGTGCATGGGGAGGATGTACTCGGCGCCCATCTCCTCGGCCATCCGCCAGGACTGCTCTGGGTTGGCGTGGACGTTGATGTAGGGGTCGTAGCCGCCGATGGGGAGCACGGCCACGTCAACGCGCGTCCCGCGCCGCTTGAGCCGCGCGAAGGCGCTCGTGTAGGCCGTGTCGCCGCCGAAGACGAGCGCCCGCCCGTTCTTCTCGACGAGGAAGCCGCCGTAGCCGCGGTGGCGGTCCGTCAGGCGGCGCGCGCCCCAGTGGCTCACTTCCAAAGACTCTATGCGCGCCCCTTCGACCTCGACCGACTCGCCCCACGACAGCTCGTCCGCCCGCGCGAAGCGGCGCACGAGGTCGCCGTTGCCCTTCTGCACGACGGCGCGCGTGCGGCGCGGCAGCCGCCGGAGCGTCGCCAGGTCGGTGTGGTCCATGTGCGCGTGCGAGACGAGCACGGCGTCGAGCCGCGGGAGCTCGCGCGCGGAGAGGGCCGGCAGGACGATGCGGCGCGGCCCCAAAGTCGTCACGCCGACGCGCACGCCGACGCGCTCGCGCAGCGCCGGGTCGGTCAGCAGCCACGTCCCGTAGAAATTTATCAGCACGGTCGCGTGCCCGAGCCACGCCGCCGTCACCCGCCCGTCGCTCCACTCCTCGGGGCGCGGCCTGTGCGGGGCGGGGGCGACGGGCACGCGCCGCTCCTCGATGCGGTCGCGCACGAACTTCCCGGCGAAGCGCCGCGCGAAGCTCGTATAAGTCCTTAACTCCTTGATGGAAACACTCATGGTGAGCGTTAGATGCCGCCCGAGACCCGGCGGATTACTTTGCGGGCGGGTTTGTTGTATCCTCTCGGGCGTCTCCCGTTAAGTCTTCATCACGCGAAATTCTCAGACGGAGGTCTCGAACGCGATGCGCCCGAAAAGGAAGTGGCTGGCCCTGTCCCTGCTCGCCTGCGCGCTCTTGTGGCAGGCGGCTGTGCCCCCGGCCGGCGCCCAGCGCGCCGCGCGCAAGGAGGCAGGCGTGAAGGCGGGCAACGAGGCGCAGGCCCTGCAAAAACTCTTCGACGACGAGTGGGAGTGGACGATGCGGGAGTTCCCGACCTTCGCCTCCGCGCTCGGCGACCGCCGCTACAACGACCGCTGGACCGACGCGAGCGTCGAAGCCATCGAGCGCCGCCACCGGCACCGCACCGAAGCCCTGGCGCGCCTCAAGGCCATCGACCGCGCGCGCCTCTCGCCCGCCGACCAGCTCAACTACGACCTCTTCAAGAAGGACCTGGACACCGACATCGAGGAGCACCAGTTCCGCGCCTACCTCCTGCCCGTCCACCAGCGCAACGGCATCCAGAGCGAGGACGAGACGGCCGACCTGCTGCGCTTCCAGACCGTCAAGGACTACGAAGACTGGCTCGCACGCCTGCGCGCCTTCCCCCGCTACATGGACCAGACCGTCGCCCTCATGCGCGAGGGCGTGCGCTCCAAAATCATGTGGCCGCGCGTGACGCTTGAGCGCGTCACCGGCCAGATAGACAAGCAGATAGTCGCGCGGCCCGAGGACAGCCCCTTCTACAAGCCCTTCCGCACGTTCCCCAAAGACATCTCGGCGGCCGACCAGGAGCGGCTGACGCGCGAGGCGCGCGACGCCGTCTCGTCCGGCATCATCCCCGCGTTCAAAACCTTCCGCGAGTTCTTCGTCAGGGAGTACCTGCCGGCCGCCTACCCGCAGGTCGGGGCCTGGCAGATGCCGCGCGGCGGCGAGTACTACGCCTTCCTCGCCCGCCGCTACACGACGACCGCGATGACGCCCGAGCAGATTCACGAGAAGGGCCTGAGCGAGGTCGCGCGCATCCGCGCCGAGATGCAGAGGGTGATGACGCAGGTCGGCTTCAAAGGCTCGCTCAAAGACTTCTTCAAGAAGCTTCGGACCGACGACGAGTTCTACTACAAGAAGCCCGAAGAGCTTCTCGAAGCCTACCGCGCCATCTCGAAGAGGATTGACCCGCACCTCGTCAAAGTCTTCAAGACCATCCCGCGCATGCCCTACGGCGTCATCCCCATCCCCGACAAGATCGCGCCCGACACGACGACCGCCTACTACAACAGCCCCTCGGCCGACGGCTCGCGCCCCGGCTACTACTACGTCAACCTCTACAAGCCCGAGACGCGGCCCAAGTGGGAGATGATGGCGCTCAGCCTGCACGAGGCGGTGCCCGGCCACCACTTCCAGATCGCGCGCTCGATGGAGCTGGGCGAGATACCGAAGTTCCGGCGCTACGGCGGCTACACGGCCTTCGTCGAGGGCTGGGGCCTCTACGCCGAAAGCTTGGGCGAGGACATGGGGCTCTACGACGACCCCTACTCGAAGTTCGGCCAGCTCACCTACGAGATGTGGCGGGCCGTCCGCCTTGTCGTTGACACGGGGATGCACCAGTTCAAGTGGGACCGGCAGCGCGCCATCGACTACTTCCTCGACAACGCCGCCAAGACCGAGCAGGACATCGTCAACGAGATAGACCGCTACATCACGAACCCCGGCCAGGCGCTCGCCTACAAGATCGGCGAGCTGAAGCTGAAGGAGCTGCGCGCCCGCGCCCGCCAGCAGCTCGGCGACGGCTTCGACGTGCGCGAGTACCACGACGTGGTGCTCGGCTCCGGCGCCGTCCCGCTCGACGTGCTCGAACGCAACGTTGACGCGTGGATCAGGTCGCAGAAGTCGAAGCCCTCGGGCCGTTAAATGGCTGCCGAAGACGACAACGGGCGGGAAGGCGTGACCGCGTTCGTGCCCGACCTGCTCTACGCGGGCGGGCGCTTCCGACGCGGGCTGGCGCTCGTGTGCGGCCCCGGCGGCGACGTGCTGGCCGTCGGGCGCGCGGAAGAGTCGGGCGGGCGCGTCGTGCGGCTGCCCGGGCGGGCGCTGCTGCCGGGGATGGTCAACGCCCACTCGCACGCCTTCCAGCGCGTCATCCGCGGCCGCACCGAGTTCCGCTCGGCGGGCGGCGGGCGCGACTCCTTCTGGACCTGGCGCGAGGCGATGTACGCGGCGGCCTCCGCCCTCTCACCCGAAGATTTGTACGACGCCTCGCGCATGGCCTTCACGGAGATGGCGCTCTCCGGCATCACGGCCGTCGGCGAGTTTCACTACCTCCACCGCACGCCCGAGGGCGAAGAGTATGCGGACCCGAACCTGCTCGCCCGCGAGGTCGTCCGCGCCGCGCGCGATGTCGGCATCCGCGTCGCGCTCCTGCGCGTCGCCTACGCCCGCGCCGGCTTCCGACGCCCGCCCGACGAGCGCCAGAGCCGTTTCATCGAGCCCGACCCG
>DATHBF010000542.1:0-2328 GCA_035296285.1 Pyrinomonadaceae bacterium
CATCCTGCGCTACCGTCTCGACCCGCCGACGACCGACAGCGCCCCGCAGCCGCAGCACGCCTGACGCGGGGCACGAGCGGCGAGCCCGCGGCGGCGAACTTTGGCCGGCGCTGCTTCGTAATCCGAGGCACGCCGGCCTTACTTCGGCCCGAAGCCGGCCCCCGCTCCAAAGATTAAAGGCGAAAGAGGTTCAGAGAGATGTACTGCCCGCGTTGCGGCCAGCAGCAGGCTTCCGAGGCGTTGCGTTACTGCTCGCGCTGCGGCTTCCCGCTCGAAGGCGTGGCCGGACTGCTCGCGGCCGGCGGCCTCGCGCCCGCGGGCGACGCGGAGGCGGACGGCCCGCTCACGCCGCGTCAACGTGGGACGCGGAAGGGGATGATGATGGTGGCGGGCGGCGTTCTCTTCTTCCTGCTGGCCATCCTGTTGACCGTCTTCAAGGAAGACTTCTTCGTCCTCATGCTGCCGGCCTCGCTCCTCATCATCGCCGGCGTCATGCGCGGCCTCTACGGACTACTCCTCGAATCCGACGGGGGTCGTTCCAAAAAACTCAAGGGCGCCGCCGGAGCCGCCACCCGCGAGCTTGACGCCGCCCGCGCCCAAACGCTCCCGCCCGCCCAACCCTTCAGCGTCGCCGACAGCACCACGCGCCTCCTCGAAGAAGAGGAGCCCGCCCGCCGCAAAAAACAGTAGTGACGCGCCCGTCAGGTTCCGCGCGCGGCCCTCAGCCCCCGGATGGCGAGGACGCACGGCCAGGCTCCGAGCAGGATGAAGCCGGCGAGGAACAGGTCTATCCCCGCCATGCCGCGGTACGCCGCCAGCGCAATCGAGAGCGCGGCAGAAACCAGATACCACACCACCGCGAACCACTGGGCCGGGCGCACGAACCTGGGGGCGAGCACGTCCGGCACGGCGAAGAGGAAGATGATGGCCGGCAGGAGGGAGGCGACGAAGCCGGCCCAGAACGGCGGCTTGAGCCCGAATATCATGTCCAGCGAAGAGAACGACAGCACGAGGATTCCGATACCCCCGGCCCCGAGCGTGCCCCTGACCGCGATTGGCGACCAGTTCATCAGACGCGCGCCGAGCCCCGCGTCCGGCTCTTCGGAGTAATCAATTATCTCCGGCGGGGGCTCGCCGGGGCCGCGCGCCGCGGCGCCGTATTTCTGCAAGTAACGGTTGAAGAGTGAGACCAGCTCGGGAAAGGCGATGCTCAGCGTGTGCGAGGAGATGGTGATGGGGCTGCCGACAATCTTGTGATTAGCCTTATTCAGCGTGAGCTTCAAAGCGCCCCCGCGCTCGACGTACTTCTGCGGGTCCGCGACCACGACGACGAGCATCTTCTCCTTCTGAATTTGAAGGACGCCGGAGCCCACGACTTCGGACCACGGAATGAATCCGGGCGACACGGCGCTCGCGTTGTCGACGATGCCGGAGTTGTTAAAGATCAGCCCCGGCCTCCTGTCGAACAACTTTCTGAGGCCGTACAGCGCGCAGAGCCCGAAGAACCCGACCGTCACGACTCCGAAGGCGCGGACCACCAACGGGTCATGCCCGAAGAACCTGTACGAGCGCCCGGTCCGAATGGCCGCGGCGTCAACGTAAAGGAACCAGACGCCGGCCGCCACGAAGCCACACGACCCGAGGACGAGAAGGGCTATCTTCCACTTGCTCAGCTCGATAATTGTTTCGTCGGCGGGGTTCATTTTGGGTGACGGGTTCTCGCCTCGGCGTGAGATAGAAAAAGTGCGCGGGGAATATAAGTGAGGCGCGCGGGTGTGTCAAACCGGGGTCGGGAAACTTCTCTTCGTCAACCATCTCCGCCCCATTTTACTCTTGCGGCGCGAGGGCCGAATCGTTGACTATGTGTGAGAACCGCGGGGCGCACTCATGCAAAGACTGCAACTGAAGCCGAAAGCCGTCACGGCCTACTACCGCGCGCTGGAGGAGTTTAAATCCCTCGGCGTGGCGCACGAGACGGCCGTGCGCGACGCCTTCCAGGACTTGCTCAAGGAATGCGGGCGGCAGTTCGGTTGGACGCTCGTCCCCGAGTGGCCGCTCAAGCGGGCCGGACGCCACCCGCTGCGCGTTGACGGGGCGTTGATAGACGAGTTCCGCCTGCGCCACGGGCTTTGGGAGGCGAAGGACGGCGCCGACGACCTGCGCAAAGAGGCGCGCAAGAAGCTTGAGCTGGGCTACCCTGCCGACAACATCATCTTCCAGTCGCCGGAGCGCGCCATCCTCTACCAGAACGGCCGCGAAGCCCTGGACGCGGACCTCACCGACCGCGACGCGCTCTCACGCGCCCTCGCGCAGTTCTTCGAGTACCAG
>DATHBF010000543.1:0-44900 GCA_035296285.1 Pyrinomonadaceae bacterium
GCATGCTCTGGTGGCCGCTGACGGATTCGATGAGGCGCCGGTTCGAGTAGAGGTTGGAGAGGAGGTAGGTGTTCAGGCCGAGGCCCGCGTAGACGCCGACCCGGCCCCGACTCGTCTCGGCCGTATAGCCCGCGTGCTCCAAAGCCTCCCACGCGCATTCGAGGAAGACGCGGTGCTGCGGGTCCATGATCTCGGCCTCCCGCGGGTTGAAGCCGAAGAAGGACGCGTCGAATAAGTCTATGCCCTCGACGACGCCTTTCGCCTTCACGTAACGCGCGTCGTTCAGGGCCGCGGGGGCGACGCCCGAGGCGGACAGTTGCTCGTCGCTGAAAAAAGAGATGGATTCGACGCCGTCGCGCAGGTTTCGCCAGAACTCCTCGACATTCGCGGCCCCAGGGAAACGGCCGGCCATGCCGACGACGGCGATCTCGGCAGAGCTCTCAAAAATATCCGACTGGCCCATCACACGCCCCCTAAACTTTCTCCCCGCGGCGGCCGTTGAACTGCTTGCGCCGACTCATCAACCTCTTGCGAGTTTCGGCCTCCGCGAGTCCGGACGCGGGCCGGTTCGCTTCGCCCGCCGTCTCGCCCAGGTGTTGCGCGAGCGAGTGAATGGTCGGGTGCCTGAACAGCTCGACCATCGGAATCTCTCTGTTAAGCGCGGCGCGGAGCCTGCCGTGGACGCGGGCCATGAGCAGCGAGTTTCCGCCGAGGTCGAAAAAGTTGCTGTGGATGCCCACCTTCTCGGCCTGGAAGACCTTCCGCCAGACGGCCGCGATGGTGCGCTCGATGTCGGTCTCGGGTTCGACGTAAGCGGCCTCGAACTGTGAACGCAGGTCGTCGGGCAGAGGCAGGGCGCCGCGGTCGAGCTTGCCGTTCGGCGTCAGCGGCAGCTCGCCGAGCATCACGAAGGCCGAAGGGACCATGTATTCCGGCAACCTCTCGCGCAGATAGTTTCGCAGCTCGCCCTTCGTCGTCGTCGTCGCGCCCTCTTCGCCGACGACGTAGGCCACGAGAGATTTGTCGCCAGCGATGACCTCGCGCGCCAGCACGACCGACTCTTTGACTTCCGGGTGACGGTCGAGCACCGCTTCGACCTCTCCCAACTCCATGCGCATCCCGCGAATCTTCACCTGATGGTCAATCCGCCCGAGAAACTGTATGGCCCCGTCGGGCTGGTAGCGGGCCAGGTCGCCCGTGCGGTACAGGCGAAGGCCGCCGGCCTCTCCGAAAGGGTCGGGGATGAACTTGTCGGCCGTCAGGTCGGCGCGGTTCAGGTAGCCGCGCCCGGGCGCCAGCCCGCCGATGTAGAGTTCGCCGGCCACGCCGACGGGGACGGGGCGGAGGTGTTTGTCGAGCAGGTAGATTGAGACGTTCGACATGGGCCGGCCGATGGGAATCACGCGCTCCCGCCCGTCGCGCGAGCAGACCCAGTAGGTGACGGCCAGCGAGGCTTCGGTCGGCCCATAAAGGTTATACATCTTCGCGCCCGTGCGCGCGTAAAAACGGTCGCGCAGTTCCGTGGTCAGGGCCTCGCCCGCGCACGTCACCAGTTTCAGACTCGAACAAGTCTCCAGCCCCTCCTCGTCGAGAAAGACCTGTAGCATCGAGGGCACAAAATCGACGTGCGTCACGCGCTCGTCGGCCATCAGCTTGATGAGGTAGGCGCTGTCCTGATGGCCGCCCGGGCGTGCGACGACGAGACGCGCGCCGCTCAGGAGGGGCGCGAAAATCTCCCACACCGAAACGTCGAAGCTCAAAGGGGTCTTGTGCAGCACTGCGTCAGTCGCGCCCAAGCAGTAGTCGGTGATGCCCCACAGCAGGCGGTTGCGCACGCCGCGGTGATGCAACATCGCGCCCTTCGGCTTGCCGGTCGAGCCCGACGTGTAGATGACGTAGGCGAGGTTCTCGTCCGTCACGCCGGAGGCCGGGTTGTCGTCGCTCAGGTGCGCAAACGCTTCGCGCTGCGCGTCTACGCAGACGACGCGGGCCGCGAGGGAGGACCGGCCTTCGGCGAGTGCCCGCTGCGTGAGGATGACGGGCGCCGCGGTGTCTTCGAGGATGAAGGCTAGGCGCTCCAGAGGGTAATCCGGGTCCAGGGGCACGTAAGCCCCGCCGGCCTTAAGGACGGCCATCAGGGCGACTATCAAGTCCGGCGAGCGCTCCATGCAGACGCCGACCAGCACTTCCGGCCCGACGCCGAGCCCGCGCAGGTGGTGAGCCAGGCGGTTGGCCTGCCGGTTCAGTTCGCGGAAGGTCAGCGCCTCGCCCTCGAAGACGACGGCCGCGTGGTCGGGCGTGCGCTCGACCTGCTCCTCGAATATCTGATGAAGACAGGGTGCGTGAGGGTAAACTTCACGCGACGCATTCCACTCGACGAGCAGTTGGTGCCGCTCGCGGGGCGTGAGGAGTGAAAGCTCGTCAAGGCGTCTTCCCGGTTCGGCCGCCACCTCCTCCAGTATCCCCAGCAGGTGCCCCGCCATGCGCTCGACGGTCGAGGCGTCGAAAAGGTCCGTGTTGTAGTCGAGCCAGCCCGTCAAGCCTTCGGCCGTCTCGGTCAGGTTAAGCGTCAGGTCAAACTTCGACGTGCCGGTGTCCACCTCCGTCTGCGTCAGCGCGATTCCGGGCATCTCCAGCCTGCTCATGCCGAGGTTTTGCAGATTGAACATGACCTGGAAGAGCGGCGCGTGGCTCAGGTCGCGGTTGGGCTGCAAAACCTCGACGAGCTTTTCAAAAGGCACCTCCTGATGGTCGTAGGCCCCGAGCGTCGCGGCGCGCACTCGCCCCAGCAGCTCGCCGAAAGTCGGATTCCCGTCCAACCCCGCGCGCAGGGGCAGGGTGTTGACGAAGAAGCCGATTGACGATTCGAGCTCGGGCCTGTCGCGCCCCGTGACGGACGCGCCGACGACGATGTCGGGCTGGCCCGTGTAGCGGTAGAGCAACACCTTGAAGGCCGCCAGCAGCGTCATGTAGAGCGTGGCGTTCGCCCGCTCGCTCACCGCCCTGAGTGCTTCGGTAAGGGAGCGGGGGATGACGAGCGCCTGCTTCGCTCCGCTAAAACTCTGCGCGGGCGGGCGCGGGCGGTCGGTCGGCAATTCGAGCAGCGCCGGGGCGCCGGCCAGCGTCTGCTTCCAGTAAGACAGTTGCCCGTCGAGCGCGCCGGCCTGCATCCGCTCGCGCTGCCAGAGCGCGTAATCCGCGTACTGTAGAGGGGGTTGGGGGAAGGGGGACGGGCGTCCGCTCGCATACGCCTCGTAGAGCGCCGCCATTTCGCGTATGAAGATGCCGATTGACCAGCCGTCGGAGATGATGTGGTGCATGGTCAGCAGCAGGATGTGCTCATCTTCGGAGAGGAGCAGCAGCTTGACGCGGAGCAGCGGCCCCGTAGAGAGGTCAAAGGGCGCGCGGGCCTCTTCGGCGGAGAGCCTCTGTGCTTCGGCCTCGCGCGACCGCGCGGGCCAAGAGCGCAGGTCGATTCGTGTGAGCGGCAACGTTCGGGCCTCGGCGACGAGCTGAACCGGCTCGTCGTCCCTCTGCCCGAAAGTGGTGCGCAGGGCTTCGTGCCGTCGGACTATTTCGTTGAGCGCCTGCTCCAGCAGGGCCGGTTGAAGCGGCCCCCGCATGCGCACCCCGCCGGCTATGTGGTAGGTCGCGCCTACGGGCTGAAGGTGGCTGAGAAACCAGAGACGTTGCTGTGCGCTGGAGAGCGGGAGCGAGTCCGTGTCCCGGTGGCGGGGTGCGATCTGCGCCCGGGCCGCGTCCTCTCTCTTCTTCTTGCTCAGGAGAAGGGCCAGCAGCTCACGCTGTTCCGGTGAAAGCTCCGCCAGGTGCTTTGGTAGATCGCTCATCGAAGTCGGTCTTCTCCTTTCGACGTGTCGCCGCTCGCCAGCAGCCCCTCCACGTCCTCGGCCGTCAACTCTCCGAGCTGCGCCAGGGCTTGCGCCAGCGCCTCGTCGTCGGCTTCGCCTATCTGCTCGCGCACTATCAACGAAGCCATCTCGGCGACCGTCGGCGACTCGAAGAGGCTGCGCACGGGCAGCTCAATCTGGAAGGTCTCGCGCAGACGCGTGACGACCTGCGTGGCGAGCAGGGAGTGCCCGCCGAGCGCGAAGAAGTTGTCATGCACGCCAATGTTTTCGAGGCGCAAAACCTGCGACCAGGTGGAAGCCACCATCTCTTCAATCACGGTGCGCGGCGCGACGAATGCGTCGGCCAGGTCGGGGCGCGTCCGCTCCGGGGCGGGCAGCGCCTTGCGGTCAACCTTGCCGTTCCGAGTGAGCGGCACCGCGTCCAGGTAAACGAAGGCCGACGGGACCATGTAGTCCGGCAGGCTCCCCTTGAGCAGGGCGCGCAGCTCCTCCACGGTCGGCGCGCGCTCGCCGCCCGCCGTGAGGTAGGCGACCAACTGCTTGTCGCCCCCGTCGGCTTCGCGCGCCACGACCACGGCCTCTCGCACGGACGGATGACGGCCGAGCGCCGCTTCTATCTCACCCATCTCGATGCGGAAGCCCCGTATCTTCACCTGCTGGTCGCCCCGCCCCAGATACTCTATCGCGCCGTCACTCCGATATCGCGCCAGGTCCCCGGTTCGATATAGGCGCGCCCCCGCCCGGCCGCCGAACGGGTCGGGGACGAACCTTTCCGCCGTTAACGCCGGGCGCTTCATATAACCGCGCGCGAGGCCGGCCCCGCCGAGGTACAACTCTCCGGCGACGCCGACCGGCACCGGCCGCCCGTGACCGTCCAGCAGGTAGACCTGCGTGCAGGCTATCGGGCGTCCGATGCTCACAGGCGCGGCGGGCGCGACGAGCGAATAGGTCGAGTAGGTCGTATCCTCCGTCGGCCCGTAAAGGTTCCAGACCTGTGTGGCGGCGGTCTGCTCGTAAATCCGGTCCACCAGCTCGCCTTTCAGCGCCTCGCCCGCCAGGTTGACCGTCCGCGCCGAAGCGGGCACCCCGCCCACTCTAATCAGTTCGGCCATCGCCGAGGGGACGGTGTTGACGAGCGTCACTTCGCCGGCCGCCGGCAGGCGCGGAAGCTCCAGCACGTTCTGCACGAGCACGACCCGGCCGCCGACGCTGAGCGGCAGGAACATCTCGAAGACGGAGAGGTCGAACGAGATGGAGGTCGAGGCGAGTACCCCGCGCAGTTGCTCGGCGTCGTAGGTCTCCTGCGCCCAGTGGAGCATGGCGACGGCGCTGCGGTGTGAGATAGCGACGCCCTTGGGGCGGCCCGTCGAGCCGGAGGTGTAGATGACGTAGGCGAGGTTGTCGGGCCACGCCGAGGGGGTGGGATTCCCCCCGCTCGCGGCGGCCAGCACCTCCGGCTCGGCGTCAATGGAGACGACCGAGGCCCCGCACGCGGGTGGTAGTCTGTCGCGGAGAGAGGACTGCGTCAGCAGCACCCGTATCTCCGCGTCTTCTATCATCCCCCGGATACGCTCCTGCGGGTAAGATTGGTCAATCGGGAGGTAGGCTCCCCCGGCCTTGAGGACACCGAGTATGCTCGCCAGCATCTCGGGTGAGCGTTCCAGGTACAGGCCGACGACCGCCTCAGGCCCGACGCCCGAGGAGCGGAGGAAGTGGGCCGTCCGATTCGCCCTCGCGTTAAGTTCGCCGTAGGTGATGCGCCGCTCGCCGAAGATCAGGGCAATCGCGCCGGGCGTCCGCCCCGCCTGCGCCTCGAACAGCTCGTGAAGACACTCTCCCTGCGGATAGGGGCGGCCGGTGTCGTTCCACTCTTCGAGCAACACCCTGCGCTCGGCTTCGGTCAGGAGCGACAACTCGGCGATACGCTGCGCGGGCTCAAGCGCGATGCTGTCCAGGAGCGTCCTGAGATGACCGAGCATGCGCGCGGCCGTGTCAGGCTCGAAGAGGTCGGCGCTGTATTCCAGCGTGAGAGATAGACCCCGCGCGGTCTCCGCCATGTCGAGGGACAGATCGAACTTCGCCGTCTGCGTCTCGACTTCGAGCGGCCGCCACGTAAGGGCCGGCGTTTCGAGCGGCGGCAGCGGCGGCCTTTGCAGCACCGCCATCACCTGGAACAGCGGGTGGCGGCTCGCGTCCCTCTCCGGCTGTAGCTCCTCGACCAGTTTCTCGAAAGGTAGGTCGTGAGAGCAGGCGGTGAGGGCCGTCTCCCTCACGCGGCCGAGCAGTTCGGTGAAGGTCGGGTTGCCCGAGAGGTCCGTGCGCAGGACCAGCATGTTGACGAAGAAGCCGATGAGCGATTCGGTCTCTACCTGATGCCGGTTGCTGTGGGGCGTGCCGACGACGATGTCGGGCTGGCCCGTGTAGCGGTAGAGCAACACCTTGAAGGCCGCCAGCAGCGTCATAAAGAGCGTCACGCCTTCACGCCGGCTGAGCGCCTTGAGCGCGTCGGTCTGCTCGCGCGTGAGCACGGCCGTCTGCTTCGACCCGCGATTGGTGCGTGCGGGCGGGCGCGGACGGTCGGCCGGCAACTCCAGCACGGCCGGCGCACCGCCCATCTGCTTCCTCCAGTAAGACAGACGTTTCGCCAGCGCCTCGCCTTGCAGAGCTTGCCGTTGCCAGTGCGCGTAGTCGGCATACTGGATGGTCAGCTCCGGCAGCGGAGAGGGCTCGCCCGCGGAGAAAGCGCCGTAGAGCGTCGCCATCTCGTGCAGGAGCAGGTCGAGCGACCAGCCGTCAGAGACGATGTGATGCAGCGTCACCGCCAGCGCGTGCTCGGTTTCGCGTAGGCGCACGAGGCGGGCGCGCATGAGCGGCGCTTCCGCGAGGTTGAAGGGCCGTTGTGCTTCCTCTCGCAGAATCTCCGCGAGCCGCGCCTCACGCGAGCCCTCTTCCCACCCGCCGAGGTCCGAGACGGGCAGCGCCAACTGCAAGGCGGGGGCGATGACTTGAACCGGCTCTCCGTCAACGAGGGCGAAGCGGGTGCGCAGCGTCTCGTGCCTGCTCACGACCTCGTCGAGACTCCGCCGGAGGGCCGCGATGTCGAGCGTCCCGCTCAAGCGCACGGCCCCCGGCATGTTGTAAGCGTAGCCGCCGGGCTCGTACTGTTCGAGAAACCACAGGCGCTGCTGCATGAACGAGAGCGGCGCCGCCGCCGCCCCTCTCCGGACGGCCCGGATGGGCGCGTGCGTCGTCAACTCGTCCGACTGCAAAGACGCTTCCAACCGTTCGGCGAACCGGGCGACGGTCGGGGCCTCGAACAGCAGCCGCAGCGGCAGCTCAGTTTGAAAAGCCTTCTGCGCGCGCGCGAGCACTTGCGCGGCGAGCAGCGAGTGGCCGCCCAATTCAAAGAAGTTGTCGTCGATGCCGACCCGCGAGAGGCCGAGGACGGCCGACCAGATTTCGGCCAGCATCTCTTCGACCTGATTGCGCGGGGCGGCGTAGGGGGCGGCCGATTCCGGCCGCACGTCGGGCGGGGCCGGCAACGCGCGCCTGTCGAGCTTGCCGTTCGGCGAGAGCGGCAGCGCACCGAGCGAGACGAAGGCGGACGGAATCATGTACTCCGGCAGCCTTGCGGAGAGGAAGCGCCGCAGCTCGCCGAACGGCGGCGGGACTCCGCCGTCCCAGACGACGTAAGCGACCAGGGCCGCGTCTCCGGTCGCGGCTTCGCGTGTCACGACGACTGCTTCCCGCACCGCCGCGTGCTCGGCCATCGCCGACTCTATCTCACCCGGCTCGATGCGGAACCCGCGCACCTTCACTTGATGGTCGAGCCGGCCGAGGAACTCGATGTCGCCGTCCGACAGATAACGCGCCATGTCGCCGGTCTTATAAAGCCTCTCGCCGGGTCTCTCGCCGAACGGGCTCGGGATGAACTTCTCGGCCGTCAGACGTGGACGCCGCAGGTATCCGCGCGCGAGCCCCGCCCCGCCGATGTGTAGTTCTCCCGCCACGCCCACCGGGACCGGCTCCAGGTGCTCGTCCAACAGATAAATCTGTGTGTTCGCAATCGGCCGGCCGATTGTCGGCTCGCCGGTCGCGCCCCGCTCGTGACACGCAAACGTCGAGTACGTCGTGTCCTCCGAAGGCCCGTAGAGGTTGAGCACCCTGCGGACATGCTCCCGCGCGTAGACCTGCTGCACCAAAGAGTTCTTCAAAGGCTCGCCCGCCAGATTGACGCAGCGCACCGAGCGCGGCAGGCCGGACATCCTGACCAGCTCGGCCATCGCCGACGGCACGGTGTTGACGAGCGTGACCTCATCGGCCGCGGGCAGCGTCGGCAGCGCCAGAGCGTTCTCCGCCAGGATTACTTTGCCGCCCACGCCGAGCGGCGCGAACAGTTCGAAGACCGAGAGGTCGAAGCAGACGGAGGTCGAGGCCAGGACGCCCCGCAGCTCTTCGGCGGAGAATGTTGCGCGTGCCCATTGGAGCAGAGTGACGGCGCTGCGGTGTGAGATGGCGACGCCCTTGGGCTTGCCCGTCGAGCCGGAGGTGTAGATGACGTAGGCGAGGCCGTCGGCCGACGATAGCGTCGGCGGCGGGTCGGCGGAACTCTGCCGCGCCAACATCTCACGTTGTGTGTCGAGACAGAAGACCTGCGCCCTTTGCCCCGGCACGGAGGCGCGCAGAGACTCCTGCGTCAGCAACACCGGCACGTCCGCGTCCGCCAGCATGTAGGCGAGTCGCCCCTGCGGGTAGTCGGGGTCTAAAGGCACGTAGGCCGCGCCGGCCTTGAGAATGCCGAGCAGGGCGACGACCATCTCGGCGGTGCGCCGCATGAGGACGCCGACGAGCGTCTCAGGCCCCGCGCCGAGACGCCGCAGGTGGTGTGCGAGCTGATTCGCACGCGCGTTGAGCTCCCCGTAACTGATTCGCTCGTCTTCAAACACGAGCGCGACGGCGTCGGGCGTGCGCCTGACTTGTGCTTCAAAGAGCGCGGCCAGATTATCAGCGGGCGAGTAATCAACCGCCGTGCTGTTCCATTCGACCAGCAGTTGCCGCCGCTCTTCTTCAGGTAACCAAGGCAGGCGGGAGAGCGGGCGCGCGGGGTCGGCGACGATGCTTTCGAGCAGAGTGCGGAAGTGCCCGGCCATCCGCGCCACGGTCGTCGCGTCGAAGAGGTCCGTGTTGTACTCGAAAGAGGCGAGCAGCGAGTCTCCCGATTCGGCGACGGCCAGCGACAGGTCAAACTGTGCCACGCGCTGTTCGAGCGCCATCGACTCAAGCACGAGCCGGCCCGAACGCATTTCCGTCCCCGCCTCGCCGAGTGCGAAGGCCGACGCGGTCTGTCCCTGCTCCGTCTGCGCCTGCTGCAAGACGAACATCGCCTGAAACAGAGGCGAGCGGCTCGGGTCGCGCTCGGGTTGAAGCTGCTGGACCAGCAGCGGGAAGGGATACTCTCGATGGGCCAGGGCATCGAGCACGGTCTGTCGGACACGGCCGAGCAGTTCGAGGAAAGTCGGGTCGCCCGAGAGATCCGTGCGCAGGACTACGGGGTTGACGAAATAGCCGACGAGGGGGGAGAGTGCGGCACGACCGCGGCCCGTCGTGGGCGTGCCGACCAGAACATCTTCCTGGCCCGTATAACGATGGAGCAGCGTCTGAAAGGCCGCCAGCAGCGTCGTGTAGAGCGTGGCGTCGGATTGCCGCCCGAGCGTCTTGAGTCGGCGCGTCAGGCCCGCGTCGAGCCTCACGGCGTGCGAAGCGCCGCGATAGGTCTGGACGGGCGGGCGCGGCCGGTCGGCCGGCAAATCCAGCACGGGAAGCGGGCCGGACAGTCGCCCCTCCCAGTACAGGCGCAGGCGTTCGCCCTCTGGGCCGTCGAGCATCCGCGTCTGCGTGCGGACGTAATCGGCGTACTCCGACGGGAGGGGAGCCAGGGCGCACGGGCGGCCGTCGCGCTCGCCGTCGTAGAGCAAGCCCAACTCCTGCACGAGCAACGCCAGCGACCAGAAGTCTACGACGATGTGATGCGCCGCGAGCAGCAACACGTATGCGTCATGGGCCGTGCGCAGGAGGCTCAGGCGCACCAGCGGCCCCGCGTCCAAGGTGAACGGGCGGTGTGCCATCTCGACCAGAAGCCGGTTCAAGCTCGCGTCGTCTAACTCGCTCGCGTCCGCCAACTCGAAGCCGGCCGCCGCCCTCTCGTGTACGACGGCGCGCGGGTGGCCTTCCTGCGCGATGAAGGTGGTGCGGAGCGCGGCGTGGCGTTCGACGAGGGCTTCGTATGCGCGCCGCAACGCCTCTGCATCGACGGGTTGGCGAATGCGTGCGGCGGCCGCGACGTGATAGGCCGCCGAGTCGGGGGCCATGCGCGAGAGAAACCACAACGCCTGCTGTCCGTAGGAGAGCGGGTGAGAAGCTTGCCCGTCATGCGCGCCCGCGTCCGGGCCTGAAGCGCGCGGCCCCCCGCCCAGTTGCCGGACAGCCTGCGCGGCCAGTTCTGCGATGCTCGCGCCTTGCAGGAGACTCGTCATCTCCAACACGACGCCGAGTTCGCTCTCGGCGGCGTGCGCCAGTTCGAGAGCGAGCAGCGAGTCGAGTCCGTACCGTGTGATGGGCTGTGCGACGTTGATGCGGGAAGGCTCGACCCCCAGCTTAGAGGCGAGCAGGAGACGCAGCCAACCCTCCACGCCCTCGACGCCCCGCGAATGGTCAGCGGCGGGCGGCGCCTCCGAGGCCGCAGGCGCGTCTTCACGCCACACGGCCGGCGCCTCGAACTCTCCGGCGAGAAACATCTGACGACAGGCCCGCCGCTGAACTTTGCCGCTGGAGGTCTTCGGCACGCTCCCCGCTTTGACCAGCAGCAGGGCGAAGAGCGAAACCTCGTGCTCCCGCGCGACCGCTTCGCGGACGGCCTCGGCCACCGCGCCGAAGCTCGCGGACGGGCCGCGCTCAATCTCCTGCACCACGACAAGCTGCTCGCCGCCGTCCACCTCGACGGAGAACGCCGCGCCGCCGCCGCGACGCAACGCCCCATGCGACTCTTCCACCGTGCGCTCGATGTCGGACGGGTAGAGGTTGCGGCCGCGAATGATGATGAGGTCTTTGAGCCGGCCCGTGACGAAGAGTTCACCGTCGCGCAGGAACCCGAGGTCGCCCGTGCGCAGGAACGTGCCGGCCCCGGCCCCGGCCGGGCGGGCGCGGAAGGTCTGCTCGGTCTCCGAAGGGCGATTCCAATAGCCCGCGGTGACGCTCGGCCCCTCGACCCAGATCTCTCCCACCTCTTCGGGTCGGCAGACGGTCAGCGAGTCGGGGTGGACTATCAAAACCTTCTGCTCAGGCGAAGGAAGACCGCAGCCGACCAAGGCGAGTCCCTCGTCCCGCTCGCCCGAAGCCTCGACGACCAGATTGCTTTCCAGCGCCTTCGCCTCGACCTTCATGACGACGGGCGTGCTCTGCCGCCTGCCGGCTGAGACCATCAGGGTTGCCTCGGCCAGTCCGTAACACGGATGGAATGCTTCGCGCCGGAAGCCGCACCTTCCGAACCTCGCGGCGAACTCCTCCAGGGTCCGCGCGCGCACGGGCTCCGCGCCGTTGAAGGCGACGCCCCAACTGCTCAGGTCGAGCGCGTCCGCCTGCTCCTCGCTCACCTTGCGCACGCACAACTCGTAGGCGAAGTTCGGCCCGCCGCTCGTCGTCGCGCGGTAGCGTGAGACGGCCGAGAGCCAGCGGAAGGGCCTTTGTAAGAAGGCCATCGGCGACATCAGGATGCAGCGCGCCCCGAGTTGGAGCGGTTGCAGGACGCCGCCGATGAGACCCATGTCGTGGTAGAGCGGCAGCCAACTGAGGATGACGGATCGCGGAGTCTGCCCGAAGGCGTTTTGAATCAGCCGCTCGTTGTGCAGGAGGTTGGCGTGCGAGACGACGACGCCCTTGGGACTGCCGGTCGAGCCCGAGGTGTACTGGAGGAAGGCCGTCGTGCGGCCGTCCACCTTCGGGTCGTGCCACTCACCCGCCAGACCCTCGTCAAGCTCATCCGTCGCCAGCCAGTCGAGGCTTCCGAGGCCGTCAGCCTGCCGCCTCGTCGGTTCGATTCTCCCGAGGGTCGAGGAGACTGTGAGCGCCACTCGCGCCTGCGCGTCGGCGGCGATGTTTTGCAGGCGGAGGTTGCTTCGGTTAGCCCGCGGCGGATAGGTCGGGACGGCCACCATCCCCGCGTAGAGGCAGCCGAAGAAAGCGGCGATAAACTCCAGCCCGGGCGGATAGAGCAGCAGCACGCGCTCGCCGGCCGGGCAAGAGCGTTGGAGCCGGGCCGCGATGACGCGCGCGCGCCGGTCGAGTTCGCGGTAGGAGAGGGCGGCCTCCTCCGTCTCGCCGTCGGGCAGGAAGGTGTAGGCCGGAAACTCGGGTTGATGACGCGCCCTTTCGCGAAGAAGCTCGACGAGTGACAGAGACGAAGCGGCGACCCCGCCGGACGAAACTTCATCCGTGGCCTGAGATAAGAGTTCGGAGCGCATACTTCTGCTCAAGCCGTGGCCGAGCGCATCAGGTGTTCCGGCAGAATCTCGTTCTGGGTCATCTGTTCGGGCGTCTGTCTCTTGCGGATGACGGTGAAGCCCCCGTCCTTGCGCATCAGAACTTCGGCCGCCTCGGGGAAGGAGTTGAAGTTCTTCATGTTCATGCTCGAACAGTAGCCGCCCGCACGCTCGACCACGAGCAGGTCGCCCGGCTCCGTCTCCGATATCATCTGCGGCACAGCGGTCTCCGGGTCGCGCACGGCCACCGTCAACGCGTCGCCCGCGATGCAGGTGTGTCCCACCACCAGATACGGCCTTGCCGTCGAGCGCGGTTCTCCTTCGGCGGGGACGCCCACCAGCGGGTGCAGCGAGCCGTAGAAGCCCGGGCGGATGACCTCCGTCAGGCCGGCGTCCAGTTTGATGAAGGAGTAGCCGTCGGCCCCGGTGGAGACGACATCCACGACGCTCGCCACGAGCGAGCCGCAGTTGGCGACGAGGAAAGTCCCCGGCTCGATCTCCAGCCGCGGCTTGACGCCCGTCTCCCGCGCGTAGCTCTCGAACAACTGCTGCAAACGCCCGCCGATCTCCCGGTAGTCAATCTCGGGCTCGCTCTGCGTGCCCTTGACCCTGAAGCCGCCGCCCAGGTTGATGACGGAGACGGGGCCGAGTCTCTTCGCGTAGGCGAGTGTGGTCGAAGCGATGCGCAGCCACTCTTCCGGGTCGTGTCCCGAGCCGATGTGGTGATGGACGCGCTTGAGCTGAAGGCGGTGCTTCATCAGCAGTGCTTCCGCTTCGCCCAGGTGCTCGTGCCAGATGCCGAAGCTCGACTTGAGCCCGCCGCTCGTCAGCCGGTTGATGAAGCCCGTCCCCTCGCCCGGGTTGACCCGCAGGGAGACCTCGCGGCCGGGAAAGCGCCGGCCGTACAGCTCAAGCTGGCGCAGCGAACAGGCGTTGAACTCCACGCCGCGCTCGACGTACTCCGCGAAGTCGTGCGGCACTTCCTGCGCGGTCAGAAGGATTTTCGCCGGCTCGACGCCGACGGCCAACGCGCGCCACGCCTCCCAAATAGAGCTGGCGTCGAAATGCAGACCCAGCCTGTCGAAGATTTTGATGACCGCCCCGGTCGCGCCGCCCTTGAGCGAGTAATAGACCCTCAGGCCGTAGGCGTTGGGGAAATCGAGCGCGGTCTGCGCCTGCCGCTCCAGCGCCGCCTCGCTGTAGACGAAAACCGGGGTCCCGAACTGCTCCCGGACGGAGCGAACCTGTGCGGGGGTCAGAAACCGGAGCTTTTCTACGGCGTGCCCGGCGTGATCTGTCTCTGCCTGTTGATTGTTCATGTCCCGTCTCATCCGTGCCGTGTCGCTGACTCGAACTTGCGCCTCGGTGAAAGTTAAATTCCTGCCGGGGTCGCGCGCCTCAATTCGTGGCCGTGAAGCTCTTCGGCGGTTGTTCTTCGGCCGCCGTCGCGCGGCCGGGTGAGGGATGTTCTTTGTCCCACGGCCGGTGCAGATTGTTCCTCCGCAGGTTGCGGAAAAACTGCACGTAGAAAGACCAGTAGGAGGTGTCCAGATAGGTGCTCTTTGAGGCGACGTGCCGGTGCAGCTCGGGGAACTTGTCGTTCGGTACGGCGGGCAGCCAGTGATGCTCGACGTGGTAGTTGTTGCCGTTGACGAACCACACGAACAGCCTGTTGGCCTTCATCGTCCGCGTGTTCACCAGCACGTTCGGCAGGCTCCGGTCGCAGCCCATGTGCTCCGGCAGCTCGATGAGCGCGTGCACCGGGACGGCGACGAGGAAGGGGACCAGCCACAGCTTCAGGAAGAGTGGGGTCGAAAAGATGATGGTCGCCGCCGCCATGACAATCAGACAGAACCCCATGATCTGGTACTCGGTCCGGATTCTCCGGGCCATCGCGGGCGTCGCCTCGTCGGCGCGCACGAGCTTGCCCCGCAGTGAGTTGAAGATGTCGCCCGCGATGGCTCGGTAGTGCTGAACCATCCAGAGGTGTGGGATGAGCGCGCGCAGCGACGTGAGCCGCTGATAGCTGTAGTTGAAGAACTCCTTGTCGGCGGGCGTGCCGAGCAGCCGGTGGTGCTTGAGGTGGCTGTTCTGGTAGTCCGAGAAGGAGACGAACGACGGTAAGCCGAGCACGACGCCGACCAGCCGATTCCACCTCTTGCTGCGGTAGGCCGTGTTGTGAAGGCATTGGTGCTGCAACTCGACCGCGTGGGCGTAGAGGAAGCCCAGCAGCAGCGACGGCAGCACCCACAGCGGGCCGGGCAGCCAGAGAGTGAGCGCGATGATAACGGCTACACTGACCACGCAGACCAGCAGTTTGATCTGAAAGTGGCGGGCCTGAACTTTTATCAACTCGCGCAAGTTCAGCCCCACAATCTCTTCATCGACCTTTATCATATTTGCACCTCTCTGTACGAGCCCCTCGGGCGCCGGAGTGCCCGGGCGAGGACGTGAAGTTGAGGACGACGCGGGATGCATCGGCTTCTGATGTTGACGACGGCGCGGCCCGCCGCCTCGACGTGGGCGGACGCCTACGTCGAGAGTTGGACGTTCTCAAACGGGTAGGGCGGGAAGGGGAGTCGGGCAGAGGGCGAGTGGCCGGCGGGGTCGGCGGACGTGCTGCCGCGCTAGTTCTTCGCCGCCCTGCTCGTAGTCTTGTCATTGAGGGTAGACCTTCCTGACCCGCTCCGCGTCACGCGGGGCGCGTGACGCGGGTGTTGGCCGCCAGCCGGGATTGGAGCGCGGCGACCATGGCCTGCTCGATTGCTCCTGACAGCTTCTCGACGGTCGGCTTATCGAACAGGTCGCGCAGCGTCAACTCCGCACGAAGCGACGCGCGCACGCGCGAGACGACCTGCGTCGCCAGCAGGGAGTGGCCGCCCAACTCGAAAAAGTTGTCGTAGATGCCGACGCGCTCAAGCCGCAGCGTGTCCGCAAAGATTTTCGCCAGCGTCTCTTCGAGCGGAGTCCTCGGCGCGACGTACTCCCGCTCCATCTCGAACCGCGTCAGCCCGGGCGCGGGTAGGGCGCGGCGGTCGATCTTGCCGTTCGGCGTGAGCGGCAGCGCGTCCAGCTCGACGAAGGCCGAGGGGATCATGTACGCGGGGAGTTTCGCCCTCAGGAAGTGGCCCAGCTCTCTTGCCGAGAGCGGCTGCGCGGTCTCGTCTATCGCCAGCCCCGTAGGCGCCGTCTCTTGATGGCCGTTCCCTGCGGGCGATTCCGCGGGCCGTCGCTGATACGGGACGACGTAGGCGACGAGGCGCTTGTCGTCCGGCTCGTCCTCGCGCACTACGGTCATGCACTCGCGCACCCCGCCGTGTTCGAGCACCGCGGCTTCGACTTCTCCCAATTCGATGCGGAAGCCCCGCACCTTCACCTGCTGGTCGCTCCGCCCGAGGTATTCAATCCGGCCGTCCGCCATGTAGCGCGCCGTATCGCCCGTCCCGTACAGGCGCGCGCCCGCCCGACGCGTGAACGGATGCGGGATGAACTTCTCTGCGGTCAATGCGGGCCTCCGCAGGTAGCCGCGCGCCAGGCCGTCACCGCCGAGGTAGAGATTGCCCGGGACGCCTACCGCGACAGGCCGCAGGGAGTTGTCGAGGATGTATATCTCCGTGTTCGCTATCGGCCGTCCCAGTGAGACGGGATTCTCCGCCGGTTCGACGTGCCGGGCGGTTGAATAGATGGTGGTCTCCGTCGGCCCGTACAGATTCCAGAGGCTTCCGCCGCGCTCCAGGAGCCGCGCGGCAAGCTCGGCGGTCAGGGCCTCGCCGCCGCACAACATCTTCAGCCGCCCGTCGCCCTTCCAGCCCGAGTCGATCAGGAGCCGCCACATAGCCGGCGTCGCCTGCATGACCGTCGCCCCGGAGTTGGATACCTCGCGCGCCAGCAACCCCGCGTCAACTGCCGCCTCGCGGCTGACAATCTGGACGCAGCCGCCCACCGTCAGGGGCAGGTAGAGCTCCACCGCGGCGATGTCGAAGGAGGGGGTGGTGACGGAAAGTATCTTGTCGCGCGCTTCGAGGCCGGGGCCGGAGCGCATCGCGTGGAGGAGGTTTGCGAGCGCCAGATGCGAGACCTGAACTCCCTTCGGCCTGCCGGTCGAGCCGGAGGTGTAAATGACGTAGGCCAGATTGGATGTCGTCGCGCCGCCGGGCAGGTCGCTCTCACCCTGCCGACTGATCGTCTCCCAATCGGCATCGAGGCAGAGGACGCGGGCGCCGTGCCGCGCCTCAGCCAATCTCCCGACGTGACGCTCCTGCGTCAGCAACAGGCGGACGCCTGCATCCTCCAACATGAAGGCGAGGCGCGACGAAGGGTAAGACGGGTCGAGCGGGACGTACGCGCCGCCGGCCTTGGCAATCCCGAGCAGGCCGACCAGCATCTCGATTGAGCGTTCGACGCAGATGCCGACCAGCACCTCCGGCCCGACGCCTTCCGCTCTCAGGTGATGTGCGAGCCGGTTGGCCCTTCGGTTCAACGTTCGATAAGTAAGCCGCTCCTGCTCGAAGATTACCGCCGTGGCGTCGGGGGTGCGCTCGACCTGTTCCTCGAACAGGCGGACGAAGGTCTTCGCCGCGTCGTAATCCGCGTGGCTGTCATTCCATTCGACGAGCACCTTCCTCTCTTCGGCCGCCGTCAGCATCGACGCGTCGGACAGACGCCCCTCGGGATTGGCCGCCATGCTTTCGAGCAGAGAGCCGAGGTGGGCGAGGAAGCGGTCGATGACGGCGTCGCCGAAGCGCCGCGGGTCGTGGCGGATGCGGAACGAAAGCCGGGGGCCGGGGCTGACGTATACGGTGAGGGGATAGCTGGTCCTTTCCAGAGAGTATGAATCGGTGATCTCCATGCCGCCGAAGACCTGCCCCGAGGTCTCTTTGGGCGCGTAGTTCTCAAACACCAGAATGCTTTCAAAGAGCGGCTGTGGGGGGGCCACCTCGCTCCACCTTTGGACCTGCATCAACGGGCTGTGCTGATACTCAAGGAGTTCCGTCTGTTGCGCGTGCAGGGTCTTGAGCCAGTGGGCCAGCGGCGTCTCCGGAGTCACCTTCACGCGCACGGGGAGGGTGTTGATGAAAAGCCCGATCATGGACTCGACGCCGACTATCTCCGGGGGCCGGCCGGAGACGGTGACGCCGAAGACCACATCGTCCTCCCCGCTGTAGCGACTCAAGAGCAGCGCCCAGGCGCCCTGCACCAGGTTATACATCGTCGTCTGGTGCTGGCGGGCCAGCGACTGAAGGGCTTCCGTCGTCGAAGCAGACAGGGTGAGGTCGCGTCCGCGGTCCGCGGCCTGCGCGCCCGGTCCCGCGCCCGACTGCTCAAAGGGTAGGCGGGCCGGTGCGGTGTAACCTTCGAGCGCGCGCCGCCAGAAAGATTCGGTCTGCGCCATATCGCGCCGTTGCAGCCACGCGATGTAGTCTCGATAAGGGCGGGTCGGCGGGAGCCCCGCTTCCCGCCCGCGACAGATGGCGTCGTAGAGGAAGGAGACCTCTCTGATGATTAAGGACAGACACCAACCGTCGAGCAGGAGATGGTGATAGCTCCAGATGAGGGTGTGCTCGTCCTCGGCGCGGCCGATCAGGGCGCAGCGCATCAAGGGCGCTTGAGAAAGCTCGAAGCCCTTCTGCCGGTCAGCCTTGAGGTAGGCTTCCAGCATCTCTTCCTGCTCGACGCGAGAGAGGCCGCGCACATCTTCCTGCGCCCATTCGAGGGCCGCCTGTTGGCGCACGATTTGGAGGGGTTCATCCAGCCCCTCCCAGACAAACGCCGTGCGCAGAATGGGGTGGCGGTTGACTACCTGCTGCCATGCGTGTCGAAGGGCCGTCGCGTCGAGCGCCCCCCGCATGGTGTAGACCATCTGCATGAAATATTCGCCCCCCGACGGGGCGTAGAGATTGTGAAAGAGCATCCCTTGCTGAAGAGGCGAGAGGGGATAAGCGTCTTCGACGTTTCTCAGTTTCAAACGTGTGGACATAAAGTGAACTACCGGCCCCGATATAATTCCGAGGGTGAGGGCCGTGTAAGGGGCCAGAGGCTTGTTCCACCTGCCAGAGGTATGGGGAGGCGTTTAAAGCCCGTAGCGTCCCCTCGCGCGATTCTCGGCGGGTGGATGCGGTGCGGAGCGCTTCGGCAGATTAGGAGAGCGAACCGTTGGATTCACCTCAGCCAGCTATAGAGCACCCGCCGGAGGCCATTCATAAGTAACGAGAGTTGTAAGGTGAAAGGGGCTAGAGACTTAATGAATGCGTCAGTAAAAAGTGCTGGGAGACCTGTGAAGGCGAGTACCACCGCAAACGGCGTGGAGCAAATTTTACTAGCGCGAGACAAACTACTCTTCTCAAAACAGCGTGTCAAGAAATTTCTGAACGGAAACTCGTTTGTGATGGCCTTGTTACGTCGGGCATTGAGGTTGCGGCTTCGGCGGACCGGGACGCGGCGGCCCCGACCCGGGAAAGGCTCGGCCCGAAGTTCAGTAAACCAGGCGCCGTCTGGCCTTACACTCTGGGGAGAGAACGAAGCGCGGCTCTAGGTCGGCGTCCGCCCGCGTGACCTTGCCGGCGACGTATTCCCCGAGCGCCGGGCCGTGCTTGAAGCCGTGGCCGGAGCCTCCGCCGACGAGCCAGACGTTCTCGAAGTCGGGGTGGCGGTCAATGAGGAAGTCGCCGTTCGGGGTGTTCTCGTACTGGCAGACGCGCGTCTCGACTACCGGCGCGTCACGCAGACCGGGCAGGAGGCGGGAAAGGTGCGCACGCGCTAACGCCAGCCCTTCGGCCGTCGCCAGCCGCTGGCCGGCGTCCGGGTCGAAGGGCGGGCCGTGGGCGTCAATCGCGAGCTTGAAGCCCCGGCCCTCCAGGTCGGGGATGCCGTAGACCAGCTCTCTAAAATCGACCCAGGCGGGCATGGCGGGCGTGGTGAAGGCGGGGTCGCCCGCCCCGACGCCGAAGAAGAAGACCTCCTGCCTCGTCGGCCGAATCCACTGCCCCAACAGGCGGGGGAAGATTTTCGGCAGCCAGGGGCCGCAGGCGAAGACGAAGTTCCCGGCGGCGAGCTTCAGCCCGCTCTGCGTTTTGACGGAGTCCAGTCGCCCCCGGCCGCCGGGCGCGACGACGGCTTCCGGCAGGTAGGTGACGCCGCGTCCGACGGCCTCGCGGACGACCTCCCGGACGGCGCTTCGCGCCAGGATGACCCCGCCGTCGGGCTCGAAGACGCCCCAGGCGTCCGGGCCGAAGGTGAATTGAGGGAAGCGACCTTCCAATTCCGCCAGCGTCAGCCTCTCGAACTTAACGCCGACCCGGGCGAGTGTCCCGAGGGTGGCGAGCGTGTAGGGGTCACCGGCCTGCGCGAGCCACAGGACGCCCGTGCGTTGGAAGAGGGGCCGGCCCACCTGGCGGAAGAAGTCCTGCCAGAGCGCGAGCGAGCGCGCTGCCCAGCGCGTGTAGACCTCGTCGGCCCCGTAGCCCGTGCGGATGATGCGCGATTCGCCGCCGGAGCTGGCGCGGCTGTTAGCAGGGCCGTAGCCGTCGAGCAGCACTACGGACTGGCCGGCTTCCCGCAGGCGGTAGGCGGTCCAGGCGCCGAAGACTCCGGCACCGATGACGGCGGTGTCGTAGGTCTGTCCCGCGTTCATAAAATTGTCGCCGCCGGCCCCCGCACATTACGGATCGATTTTCTCTGCATCAACGTAGAAGTTGCGGTTGACTTCAAATGTTTCGATCTCTTCGGGAAAGGCAAAGGTCTGTACCGCCTCGTTCGGAGTTAACGCGACTTCCTTGCCGTTGATGGATGCGCGAAGCGGCATCGCAAACCCTTTGACCACTCTCCCGTAACTGAACGACAGCGTCTTCCCGTCTACCTTGTATTTTAAGAGCGGGATTTCCGCCCTACGCAGGTATTGGTCGAAGACCTTGTCGAGGTCAAGGCCGGCCTTCTTACTAATGTATGCCTCGACCTGCCCTGTCGAAACGGTCTGGTGCCAGAAATCGGCGTTGAGCCCGCGCGTGATGGAGAGCCATTTGGCGTCGTCGTTGATGACGTGGCGGACGGTGTGCAGCATGTTCCCGCCCTTGGGGTACATGTCGCCCGACCCGACTCTGTTCGAGCCGTAAGTGCCGATGATCGGCCTGTCGTTTTTGATAAGGCGGCGATTGCCGACCATGTAATCTTCGGCCTCTTTCTTGCCGAAGTGGTACTCGACGAAAAGGCTCTCCGAATAGTTCGCGAAGCTCTCATGAATCCACATGTCCGCCGCGTCTTTCATCGAGACGTTGTTGCCGAACCACTCATGCGCGGATTCGTGGACGATAATGAAGTCGAATTTGAAACCGACGCCGGTGCCGCTGCCGTCTCGCTGAAGGTAGCCGTTCCTGAACCAGTTGCCGTAAGTGACCGAGCTTTGGTGCTCCATCCCGGGGTATGAGACCGCGACGAGTTTGAAACCGTCTTCGTAAAAAGGGTACTTCCCGAACCAATGTTCGAGGGCTTCCACCGTGCGGGGGGCCTTTTTGAATTGCCTGACCGCGACATCCCTCTGGTGAGCCAGCACCCAGTAGTCCATGTCCAGCACCCCGCCTTTTCCGCGATATTTTTCAGAAAAGTTTACGTAGTTGGCGATATTAACGTTGACCCCGTAGTTATTGATCGGGTTCAGGACTTCCCAATGAAAGGTCTTTGTTTTGCCGGCGCTATCGTGGTCCGTTTTCTTCAAACGGCCGTTCGAGACGGCCGTCAGATGCTCCGGCACGGTCACGCTGATTCTCATCCCGCGGTCGGGCTCGTCAGACCCGTGGTCCTTGTTCGGCCACCAGAATCTCGACCTTATCCTTTACGCCTTTCGGAATCTCCTTCCCGAAAGTTACCCAATAGACATTCCCCTCGCGCTCGAATTTGAGCCGGGAGTCACCGTGAGTGACCTTCGTGATTTCAAGCGTTGAAAGGGCGCTCTTGCCATCAGTCATCTAGCTTCGGCGAAAGGTTATCGGCCTAACGCCCGGCTTCGGCGGGTCACGGCCTCTTCACCCCTGTGTCATCAGGGTTGTATGGAGGAGCATCCGGGTCATACGGCTTTGTGGGATCAACGCGCTTCCCATCCACGAACCTCTTCTGATCACGGACATCGTCCACCGACTTAAGCTTCCAGCCGTCGGCCGTCTTCGCCCACGTCTCACGCTGGACGACGCTGGTGTCAACTCGGCGACGCTTGCCCGCCAACTCCCGGTACCTGGTCGCCTCCTGCAAGACCTCGGCCACGGCGATGAGCTTGTTCTCAGATACCGTCAGCTTCTGAATGGTGAACCTGATGTTGTAGGGAGGCTGGTTACCCTCAAGAAACTGCCTGGAGTATTGCTCCATCAACTTACTATCGCCCACCCTGCCGTCGGGGAAGATGGCATGAAAGTCCGCTGTCTTCAGCCCGACGATGGCTTTGAGGTCTCTCTTATCATGGGCTTCCGCCAATCTCAGATACTGTGCTTCTAACTCTTTCCGCACCGCGGCATCATCTTGCGCGGAAGCCGCCCTGACGTTCAACAACAACACTCCTAAGGTTAAGAGAGTAATTGTAAGTTGTCGTTTCATGTATAAATCTCCCGGATCAAGAAAGCAGCCGAACGCCGGAATTGACCGGCGCGTCACACGACGCCGAAAACGCGCAAGTTCTCGATGAGAAGCAAGCTGACTCCGCGTCCGGTCGAATGAGTTGTTATGCCGCTACAAGAATCAACGCCGAAGACCTTTGCTTATATTAGCATTAGCTTCAAGAATGCGTGTGGTCTGCTCCGCGTCGGGCTCAAGAGACCAATTCCTGTGTTCGAATGTTCCGCCGAGAATGATTCCGTCTCGACGCGGAAACATATAGAAAGAGCCGCTCAGATAACAATAATCAATCTCCGGCTGCGGCAGCAGGACCTCCAGCTGGCCGCGCACCGGAATCAGCACCGCGTCATCGAAGAGTGCCTTTGACCCGAGGCCGGTACAGTTAAAGATTGTCGGCTCGGGCAACGACGCGATCTCTTCACGGCTCCGAAATTCCTTCACCACGACCTTCCCCTCGGCGATATAGAAATCGCGCAACAGCGCATTCATGTACCCGTGGGGTTCAATCAGCATGGTGCTGAATTGTCTGACGTAAGGAGCGCCGAAGTAGCGTTTTGGTTCTCGATGAATCCTGGTCTCGGGATATAGCTGCGCCCCTTCGGGCGGCTCATGCTCTAACGGCGGGAGTTCCTGTTGCAGTTCAAATGTTTCTACCCAACGAACTCCGTATTGATCGCCGACGAGCTCCTGGAATGCCCTATTTGAAATCCGGCAGGCGAGACGGAATTGCTCAAGAAATGCCGCGCCGACCTTTTGCGGGTTATATAAAGAGGACGGGTACCATAAACCTCCGGCGACGTTGGACGTGGTATTAGGCGGAAGGTCTTTCGCATAGATAGTTACGGCGCCCCCGCGTCGTTGAAGAAGCCGCGCCACCGATAACCCCATGACTCCGCTTCCTAAAACGGCGAAGCGGTTCTGTTGGGCGTCGCGCGCGTGCTCAACCGCCAGGGTCGCCGCCCCCCATGATAGTGTGACGCCCGCGCCGCCGTGTCCGTAATTATGAATGAGGAGTTTCTCGCCCAGACGCTCCGCTTTAATGACGAATCCTTCCGGACGATACGGCCTCAGTCCGACGACGGTGCGAATCAGTCGGTCTCTCGAAACCCTGACGGGAGAGAAGTGCCGCTTCGGCCCGCGTTCGGCGGCAAGGTAGCGCGTATTAAAACTACCCTTTGCCAGGACGAAGGCGCTCGCCGCCGTCGCAGACGTGAGGAAACTCCGGCGGTCTGTTTTGTCTCTATCCATAACAATCAGTCTTTACTTTGTTGCGGCACAACGCCCCGCGTCACCCGCGCCCCTACACAACATACATGAGAGGCAAGCTGCTGGGGCCTCGCGTGCATGCCGTTGTTAGGCGCGGCGTCCATATGCGCTTCTTTACCAATTAGGAGCCTCATCGCAAAACGGGATAAGTTGCTCGTCGAGCCGTTCGATGTTGGTATACCTGCGGCTGACGGTAATCTTGCTGCCGTCTTTTTTACACACTTCGTAGATGCCTCTCTCTTTCGTATCTTCTTCGAGATTTCCAAACTCGCTCGGCGGCGTGTTACGGCTTGCCTTATCGTAAACTAACAGTATCGGCTTGACTCCCTTAATCTCGCCCCACAGGCAGGTCCGAGTTTTGAATAAATCCTTTTTGATAAATCCGTTCTCATAGATTTCGAGCTTATATCTCTTCAACCAGAGGGGCGAAAGGCGGGACACGAGGGCGAAAAGGCCGAATAATCCGAGGGTGGCGGCGGCGAGGGCTAGTGAAAAATAGAATCCTACATCAGCATCGGCCGTCTCACGGGCGTAAGTCAAAGCCGCAATGAGTCCCCACAGACCGAAAATAAAAGGGGGAGTCAAGAAACAACCGCAAGTGAACAGACCGCTTCGCCCGTAATCAGCCAATTCGTGTACGCTCAAAAGTTTTCCGAGTAGCGCGTTGTTGGTCATACTTCAAAGGGTAAACCGGATTCTGATAGAAAGCGCCAAACGCTATGTAGACCGCGGTCGCCTTTATCGGTTTATACCACCGCAGCCCGATGGCCGAGAAGGGGGTTGCGTTTTGGGTGAGGCGCGAAGAGCCCCGGCAGTTTTTAAGCTGCCGGGGCTCTTCGTCGCATCGGAGTGGCTCAGCGTTACTGCCCGAACCTTTGCCTGTACTCGGCGGACAGGATGAACGCCTTGACGAGTTCTGCGTGGACGAAGTTGCCGCCGAACTTCTCAAGGTTGCCGAGCCAGAATTCGTAGCCCGTGTAGTCCGTGTCCTGGCCCTCGTTGGGGTTCCTTCTGAGGTAGCCGAAGTACTGCATTAGGACGAAGGCGCGGTTCTTCTCCGCGTCCGCCAGCGTCGCGTCCTCCGAGACCTTGCGGAGGGCGGAGGCGCGGCCGGCCGTCGTGTTGTTGGCGGTCAGCTCGTTGACGAGGCTCTGGCGCTCGGCCGCGTCGAGCGGGTTGCCGGCCCGCTGGTTGAGCTGGTCAACGAACTGCGCCGGGGTCAGCGCCGCCGGGAAGTCGTTCAGGAACCTCAGGCGCTGGACGAACTCCTGGAAGAAGGCCGTCTTGTTGGCTTCGAGGTGCTCCTCCCAGCCCGGCGCGAGGACGACGACGCCCTGGCCGATGCGCTGCGTGTCGGCCATGAACTCCCGCAGCCTGACGGCCGGCACGGTCAGCGTGTGCGCCGTGCCGCCCAGGGCCGAGCTGCCGAGGGCGTCGCCGTAAGCCGCCTTATACGTCCTCTCGACGAGGTAGCCCGTCTCCTTGAACTCGATGGAGAGGAAGAAGGCGCCAGAGACGTTGATGCGGCAGACGAGCAGGTCCGTCTCCCCGCAGTTGTCGGCGACGCTCGCCCAGTGGGCGAGGCCGCCCGCGTCGGGCTCGCGGTTGAGGAAGTCGTGGTAGTGCTGGCGGACGAAGAACTGCGGGTCGAAGCCGCCGCCCACGGGGTTCGGCCCCGTCGTCGTCTCGTCGCTGTGGATAGTGACGGTCGCCGTCGCCGGCACGCCGAGCGCGCCGCTCGTGTGCCCGGAGAGGTTGACGAGGAAGGTCTCATCGACCTCGCCGAGTGCGTCGTTGGTGACGAGGACGGTGATGGTCTTCTGCGTCTCGCCGGGCGCGAAGCGCAGCGTGCCGAGCGTCAGGGTGTAGTCCGATATCTCGGTCGCCGTGGCGTCGGCGGTCGTGTAGTTGACGGAAACGTCCATGCTCGGGTCGCCCCCGCGCGTCACCGTGAGCACGACCTGGCCGGCGCCCTCGTTAGCCTCGTAGAAGGCCGAGGTGAACTGGTAGGTCGGCTGGTCGTCGTTGATGATGGTCAGCGTCGTCGAGGTGGGCACGCCGAGCAGCGCGCCGCCGGTCGGGGAGCTGAGCGACATGACGACCGTCTCGGACGGCTCGTTCGTGGTGTCGGCGATGAGCGGCACCGAGAAGGTCTTGGACGACTCGCCCTCGGCGAAGTTGAGCGTGCCGGAGACGGCCGTGTAGTCCGTGCCGGCCGTCGCCGTCCCGCCCGTGGTGGCGTAGTTGACGGAGGCGGCGCCCGACAGCCCGCTCACGCGGTTGACGGTGATGGTCACGCTGCCGCCGTCCTCCGGGTGGCCGTAGGAGGGCCCGGCGAACTGGAAGCGGCCCGCCGCGTCGTCGTTGGCGATGGTGCCGGTCGCCTGCGACCTGCTGAGCGACGAGTTGACCGCGCCGGAGAGCGTGACGATGAAGGTCTCGTCGGACTCGATTGAGTAGTCGCCGTTGACCTTGACCTTGACGAGCTGCGAGGTCGTGAGCGGCGCGAAGGTCAGGGTGCCCGAGTTCGCGACGAAGTCGCTCGCGGACGAGGCCGTGCCGTCGCCCGTCGTGTAGTTGACCGTGACGGTCTCGACCGAGGCGTTCGACAGGCTGACGAGGAACTGCGCATCGGTCGTGCCGGTGTGGCCCTCCGTGACCCTCACGTCGCTGATGCTGACGAAGGGGCGCGACTCGTCGTCGCCGATCGTCACGAGGGCGCTCGCAGGCCCGGACAGCACGGCGCCGCCCGTCGGGTCGCTGAGCGTGACCGTGAAGGTCTCGGCGCCCTCGTAGACGTTGTCCTGTCTGATGGTGACGTTGAAGGTCTTCGTCAGCTCGCCCGCGGCGAAGGTGATGGTCCCGGAGGCGGCCGTGTAGTCGGAGCCGGCCGCGGCCGTCCCGTCGGAGGTGGCGTAGCTGACGGCCGTCGGGGCCGACACGTCGCCCGTGCGCGTGACGGTGAACGCCAGGGTGCTGCTCCACTCGCCGGCGCTCACCCGGTCGGAGGCGAGCGCGACGCCCGTCGGCACGGGCTGCGTGTTCGAGACGAGCGCCGACTGGATGATGAAGACGCCGCCGTCGTTGTTGCTCGACCCGAAATTGGAGCCGGCCGTGCGGACGGCGAGGCCGTTGGCGCCCCAGCGCACCATCCGCGTCGGATTGCCGGTGACGTTCGGGACCGTCACGGAGCCGAGCGGGAGGAAGGTGTTCAGGTCGTAAGCCTTCAGCACCTTATTGCTGCCGCTGTAGCCGTCGCCCGTCAGGTAGAAGATGCGGCCGAGTGCCGTGTCCACGGTGAAGACGCCGCCCGCCTGGTTGAACGTGCCGACGAGCTGCTTGGCCTCCGGGTCCACGACCCGGCCCGAGGAGGAGTAGATGAGCCCGCCCGCGAACTTGATGTCGGTCGAGTAGCCGCTGAGCAGGTTGTTCGTGACGGCGGCCGTGGTCACGCCGGTGTTGTCAATCGTGAACTTCACCAGCTCGAAGCCGCTCGAATAGCTGTCGTAGCCGTAGAGCACCGAGGGCGTCGCGCCGAACTCGATGGGGAGCACCGCGTAGAAGAAGAGGTTGTTGCCGCTCCCGCCGTACTTGGGCCGCGCCACGCCGTCGTCGTAGACGGTCGGGCCGGTCGAGAAGTTGACGCCGGGCGAGACGGCTATCGACTGCGGGCTGCCCGGCATCACCTCGAAGTCGGCGGGCGTCTGCGTGCCGACGGAGAACTGTATGCCGGGGGCCTGCGTCTGGAGGTCGAAGCGGCGCATGTTCTTCGAGCCTTCGAGGTAGACGTAGAGCGTCTTGCCGTCGTCGCCGAGGGCGAGCCGGCCGGGCTCGCTGCCGACGAAGACGGGGGTGCCCGTCGCGCCGGTCGAGGGGTTGATGGGCGTGATGCTGTTGCCGCCCGTGCCGGCCGAGCTCGCCACGCTGGCGTAGAGCGACTGGGTGGCGTCGTTGTAGACCACGTCGCCGGCCGGCAGGCTGACCTTCCTGACGAAGGTGGGCACGTAGGACGGCGTCGGCGTGGGCGTCGCGGTCGGCGTCGGCGTCGGCGTCGGCACCGCCAGCGAACCGTCAACGAGCGAGGTCTGGATGAGCACCACTCGCCCCTCGGTTGAGGAGGAGTAGTAGGAGGGGCCGGTGCGGAAGGCCAGCCCGTTGGCGCCCCAGCGGACGAGGTCGGAAGGCTCGCCGACGATGCCGGTCAGGTTCGCGTAGCCGAGGGGCAGGAAGGTGTTCATGTCGTAGGCGATGAGCTTCCAGGTGCTGCTGGAGAAGCTGTCGCCGGTCAGGAAGTAGACGCGCCCGGCGGCCGAATCCACCGCCATCAGGGTGTTGTAGTTGAGCCCGGTGAACTGCCCGAGGATGGCGCCGGCCTCCGGGTCGATCACGTCGCCGCCCGAGGTGAAGAGCAGCCCGCGCGACCTGTCGAAGAAGCTGGTCGTGCCGCCGCGCCCGGCCTGGATGGTGCCGGCCGAGGTGAGCCCCGTGGCCGCGACCGCGAGCTTCTGGACGGGGCCGCCGCCCGCGTAGAGGCGCGAGGCCGTGAGGCCGAACTGGAGGAAGCCGCTGCCCGCGACCTGCGGTCGCTGCACGCCGTTGTCGTAGATGGCCGTCCCGCCGCCGCTATAGCTGCCGCCCGTGCGGCTGACGGCGACGGTGTCGGGGCTGCCCGGCATGACGGCCAGGTAGTCGGGGAAGTAGGCGCCGCTGTAGCTGTCGGCCCCGAGCCCGAACTGAAGGCCGGGCGTCGAGGTCTGGAGGTCAACGCGGCGGACGGCAGCCGCCCCTTGCAGGCCGACGTACATCGTCTGCCCGTCGTCGCTGAAGGCCATCCGCTTCGGCTCGCTGCCGACGAAGATGGGCGACTCGACGGCCCCCGTCGAGGTGTTGATCTGCGCGACGCTGTTGCCGCTCGCCGCCGCGTTCGAGGGGAGCGACACGTAGATGGCCTGCCGCTCGGGGTTGTAGGCCAGCGAGTTGGTCAGGATGGGTAGCTGGCGGACGAAGGCGGCGGCCGGCGTCGGCGTCGGCGTGGGCGTCGAGGTGGGCGTCGGCGTCGGCGTCGGGATCGCCGCGCCCGAGGGGATGAGGCTCGTCTGGATGGCGTAGACCTCGCCGTTCGAGGTGCGGAAGGCGAGGCCGTTGAGGCCCCAGCGGACGAGCTTCGTCGGCTCGCCCGTCACGCCCGTGATGGTCTGCGAGCCCACGGGGAGGAATGTGGTCGTGTCGTAAGCCTTGAGCGTCAGGGTGGAGGAGTTGTAGTTGTCGCGGACGAGGTAGTAGACGCGCCCGGCCGCCGCGTCGGGGACGAAGGCGTTGCCGGACGCGCCGGTGAAGGTGCCGAGCAGCGCGCCCGTGTCCGGGTTCATCACCTTGCCCGCCGAGCCGAAGACGAGCCCGCCGGCCAGCTTGATGAGCGCGCCGACGGAGTTGGTCGCGTACGTGGTGCTGGCTACGCCCGTCGAGTCGATGGTCATCGTCCGCAGGCCGTCGTAGAAGCCGCCGCCGTAGAGCTTGGTGGCCGTCGCCGAGTAGGCGAGGTAGTCGGCCCCGGCGCTGTGCCCGACGCCGGTCTTCGGGCGCTGCACGCCGTTCTCGAAGATGGCGACGCCCGCCCCGGGAGGGCTCACGCCGCGGTAGTGCCTGGCGACGGCGACCGTCCCGGGCTCGCCCGGCGCGACGGCCATGTCGCTGACGACGTAGGCGCCTAAGTGGCTGTCGCTCCCGAGCGAAAACTGGAGCCCGGGCGTCTGCGTCTGGACTTCAAAGCGGCGGACGGAGAAGGCGCCGTCGAGCCCCACGTAGAGGGTGTTCCCCTCGCCGGAGATGGCGAGCCTGTTCGGCTCGCTGCCGATGAAGACGGGCGTGCCGACCTCGCCGGTCGAGGGGTTGACGGGCGTGATGGTGTTGCCCCCCGGCCCCGCGCTCGAAGGCACGCTCGCGTACAGCATGCTCGTCGCGGGGCTGTAGACCACGTCGTTCGCCTTGATGGAAATCTTCCGGATGAAGAGGGACTCGCCCGACTGCGCGGAGGCTGACGTGTGGGCGGCTCGGGGGGCCAGCCACGCCAGCGCCGACAGGAGCGTGAGGGCCAAACAGGCTGCCGCCGCGGCACGTATTTTATGGTCAATGATGAGGGGCACGAGAGGTCTCCTTGCTTGGGGGCTTGAGAGCCGGAAACGAGCTGAACTCGTAGGGGAGTGGGGACCTTGGCGCCGGGCCGGGCCGGCAGGACACGGTTGACCCAATCCGTTTACTTCTAAATTGTGACTGAAGGTGCTGTCTGCTTCTGTGATGGGCGTCGCGCCCAACCGGGAAGGTGGTGAGTCTCACCGGCTCGAACGATTCGGGATTATACCGATGAGTTATAGCTTGTCAAAGCAAAAATCCTGGTCGAAGGCCGGCTTACTGCCCGAACCGCTGGCGGTACTCTGTCGAGAAGATGAAAGCCTTGACCAGCTCCGTCTGAACGAAGTTGCCGTACTCGCACCCGGGGGTGAACCCGCATCCGGTTCACTTACTCCACTCGACGGGGAAGAGCGTGCCGGCCTTGTCCGGTGTCATCTTCACCCCGACCAGCTCGGTCGCGCGTGACAACGCGGGGTCGCGCCGCGCCGCCATGTCAACCGCCGTCGGCAAAACCGACTCGTCCGGGGCGACGCCGACACCCTCCAGCCTCCCCCCGTCCGCCATGACGATGTCCGCCTCGGTGATACTCGAACCGTAGAAGGAGACGATGTCCACGCCGTACTTGTGCGAGTGCTGGCGGCTCTGCATGACGGCGCCCGCCGTCCGGTCCCCCACCACCACGCCCCGCTTCTCCAACTGCACGAGGCGGGCGAACAGCTCCGACGCCGACCCGGACTCGGCGTCCACCAGCACCACCAGCTTGCCCCCGTAGACCTCCTTGCCGCGCGTCTTGGCGACCAACGGCTTCATCTCTTTGCGCCCCTTCCGGTCGGCAATCTTCACGTCGCGGTCGAAGAAGTGGCCGGCGAGCCGCTGGAGCGTGTCCACCGCGCCGCCCGGGTTCCCGCGCAGGTCGAGCACGAGGGCTTTGTGCTTCGCCACCTTGCCCATCATCTCGTCCACCTTCTCGTCGGACAGGTCGAACGCAGGCATCCTCCAGATGAACAGCTCCTCGCCCATCTCGTAATAACGGTGGCGGTTGAGGCGGCTCTCGTTGGCGGCCTCCCTCAGGATGTTGAAGAAGTCGTTGCCGCCGTCGCCCAGGGTGAGGTCTAGCATCTGCTTGCCCTGGCTCACCTTCGCCAGCACGTCGAGCTGGCGCTCCTGCCCCTGCGGGTTCCGCGCGACGAGCCGCATCCCGGGCTTCGGGTTCAGGGTGTAATAGAGGTACTGCATCTTCCACATGTTGTCCCGCGTCGGCCCGAACCCGTCCACCGAGACAATCGCGTCGCCGACCTTCAGCCCCTTGGCCTCGGCGTCGCTGCCCGGCTTGACGGCCGTCACGTAACAGTCGTCCCCGACCATCTGCATCTGCCAGCCGTACTCGGTCCTCGTGATGCGCGAGGGCGGGACGAAGAAGGTGTGCGAATCTTTGAGGTCAACCATGGCCTGGGCGATGATGCCGAAGACCTGGCCGAGTGAGGTGGCCTGCTTCATCTTCTCGTCCGCAGCGGCGAAGCGCGCGTCCACGTCCATGCCGCCGTAGGCGGGGTCGTAGTAGTACTTCTTGATGTCTTCCTTAATGGCCTTCAGCATCGAGCGGCCGCGGTCGCGGTCGGCGCCGCTGACGGACTGCGCGGACGCGAACTGTAGCGAGCCGCAGGCCAGTAGACAGACGGCGAGGAGGAGGGCGCGGACGGCCTTACGGTTAGAGGGGCGCGGGGGTATTCTGTAATTCACTGGGGGCTGTCTCCTTAGAGCGAGAATCTGGTTGTTGAGGCGGAGTCTTGAGTAAAGACGTTCCGGCCAGGGTCGCGCCGAGCTTAACACACGATTTATGAGAATGTTAAGCGGATTGTTCGCCGGGCTCGGGGCGGCTGCATCCCGTTGTTATGCGGCGCGCGTTCGTATACTAATTGAGAAACGCTTCCTTCAAGCGTTCGCTTAAATTTCAGATGGTCAATGAGGTGACATGAAGTCGAGGTTAATCGTCAATCCGGTTTCGGGCACGGACTCCGGCCCGGACCACCTTCAACTCATCAACGAGCGGCTGCGTGAGGCGGGCGACCTCGACATCGTGATGACCGTCGCGCCGGGCGACGCGCTCGACGCCGCCCGGCGCTCGGCGCGCGAGGGCTACGACCGCCTGTTCGTCGGGGGCGGCGACGGCACTCTGAACGAAGTGCTGAACGGCGTGGCGGCGGTGGAGGGCGGGCTCGAAAGGGTGACGTTCGGCCTGATTCCCCTCGGCACGGGGAACGATTTCGCCGACGCGCTCGGCATCCCGGATGAGGTGGAAGCGGCCCTCGGCGTCCTGCTCGGGGGGCGCGAGGTGCGGGTCGATGTCGGGGTGCTCAACGACCGACACTTCGTCAACGTCTCGGCCGGCGGCTTCATCGCAGAGGTCTCGGACGCCGTCAGCCCGCGGCTCAAGACCGTCGCGGGTAAGCTCGCATACCTCATCGGCGGCGCACAGGTCCTGCTCGACTACGAGGCCGTGAACGTGCGCCTGCGGGTCGTCGCGGGCGAAGACGTTATCGAGCGCGAGATGGGCGTGGAGATGTTCGCCGTCTGCAACTCGCGCCTGATAGGCGGCGGGCGCGTCATCGCGCCCCACGCCGTGATAGACGACGGGCTGCTCGACCTGTGCATCATCGAGGCGATGCCGACGGCGGAGTTCCTGGCGCTGCTCCCCCGCGTCTCCGGCGGCGGCCACGTCGAGGACGAGCGGGTGACGTACCTGCGCGCCGACGAGCTGGAGCTACGCTTCGACCGCACCATCAAAGTCAACACGGACGGGGAAGTGCTGGAAGCTGACGCCTGCCACTACCGCGTCCTGCCGCGCGCCGCGCGCTTCCTCGCCGGCGAGGCGCCCTTCGCGTCGCGGTAGGTAGAACTTTCTTCATTGACTCCTCCGCGACTCGCGGCGTTGTCAGGCGGCGTGCCTCGATAGCCACTCCCTCCGCAGCAGGGCGTAAGAGTACTCCGACCCCCACGCGCCCTTGAACCAGACGTTCTCGATGAAGTGCCCCTCCCGCCTCATCCCCAGCCTGCCGAGTAGCGCCACCGAACGCTCGTTCTCGCAGTCCGTAATCGCCACGACCCTGTGCATGCCCATCACGGTGAAGGCGTAATCCAGCACGCACTCGGCCGCCTCCCTCGCCAGGCCCCGGCCCTGATAGTGGCGCGCGAACGTGAAGCCCATCTCCGCCTGAAGGGGGTCTGCCTCCTTCACGCTGAGGGAGACGTGGCCGACAAGCGCCTTCGCCTCTTTCAGCTCGGCGGCGAAGGTAAACCACCGGCCCGGCCGGCCGGGTTCGAGCCCCTTCTGCTGTTCGATCACGTCCCGGGCCTGCTCTTCGGTGTAGGACTCCCAGGTCTGGTAGCGGGCCACGAGCGGGTCGTTGACGTAGGCCAGAAACGTATCAAGGTCGGCGTCGGCGAGGCGGCGGAGAATGAGCCTTGAAGTCTCGATGGTATCGAAAGTCGGTTTAGCCATACCTATGTCCCGCAGAAGGTCTGGAGGACACGCTCGCGCTCCGCCGGCGGCTCCGCGTACCGCGCGAAGGCCGGCTGATCTTCAAACGGGTTTGATAGAACTTCCACCAGCTCGTGGAACGGCGCGAAGTTACCATCGTCCACGGCCGCCCGGATGACCGCTTCCACCCGATGGTTACGCGGGATGTAGGCCGGGTTCGCCGCCAGCATCGCGGCCCGCCGCGCGGCCGCGTCCGTGGGCTCCTGTTCGAGCCGACGCCGCCAGAGGGGCGCCCACCCGTCGTACGCGGAAGAATCCGCGAACAGACTCCGCACGCCCGATTCGTCCCCTTCATCAGACGCCGCCCCGCACAGCCGGCGGAAGGTGAGCGTGAAGTCGGCGCCGTTCGCGGCCATCGCCTGCAACAGGTCCCGCCCCAGCTCCGCATCGCCCTCGCGCTCGGTGAGCAGACCCAGCTTGCGTCTCAGCCCCGCCAGGAACGCACCGTCGAAGGCCGGCGCGTACGCGTCGAGGGCTGCTTCCGCCTCGCCGACTGCCGCGTCCGCATCGTCCGCGAGCAGGGGCAGGAGACACTCCGCGAAACGCGCCAGATTCCAGCCGCCGATCATCGGTTGCCTGAAGTATGCGTACCGCCCGAGTCGGTCAATCGCGCTGAAGACGGCTTCGGGGTCGTAGGCGTCCATGAAGGCGCAGGGGCCATAATCTATCGTCTCCCCCACGACGGACGTGTTGTCCGTGTTCATCACCCCGTGGATGAACCCGACCAGCATCCACCGTGCAATTAGCTCGGCCTGCGCCCGTATCACCGCGTCGAGCAGCGCCCGATGTGGTCTCTCGGCGCGGGCCGCATCCGGGTAGTGACGCGCGATGACATGGTCGGCCAGCAGCCTTAGTCCCTCGGCGTCCCCGCGGCTGGCGAAGAACTGAAAGGTGCCGACACGGATGTGGCTGGAGGCGACTCGGGTCAGGACCGCGCCGGGGAGCACCGTCTCACGAATCACGACCTCCCCGGTGGTCACGGCGGCGAGAGCGCGCGTGGTGGGGATGCCGAGCGCGGCCATCGCCTCGCTGACCACGTACTCGCGCAGGACCGGCCCGAGCGCGGCCCTCCCGTCGCCGCCGCGCGAGTAGGGCGTCCGGCCCGAGCCTTTGAGCTGAACGTCGCGCCGCGCCCCGGCCGGCTCTACGAGTTCGCCGAGGAGGATGGCGCGCCCGTCGCCGAGCTGCGGCACGAACGTGCCGAACTGGTGCCCGGCGTACGCGGTCGCAATCGGCTCCGCCGTTTCGGGGACGCTATTGCCTGCCAGCATCCGTACACCTTCCTCGCCGGCTAGCAGGTCAGGATCGAGGCCGAATCGGACGGCCAGGGGCACGTTAACCCGGATGAGCCGCGGGGCCTTGACCGGGGTGGGCGAGACGCGCGCGAAGAACCGCTCGGGCAGTCGCGCGTAAGTGTTGTCGAAAGGTAAACGCACTGTCATCGAAGCTCCCTACCCTTGAATGGTTAAACCGACGCCGCTTCGGCTTCGATTGCCTGAGGCGGCCGAGTGTGTTAGGCGGCTTGAGCCCGCGCAGCGACCTTCCGAACGAAGGCCGCGACTGTGTCGGGCGCCGTGAGCGGGAGCATGTGGCCGCCTTCTATCAGCTCAAGCTCGACGCCGGGAATCCTTGCGGCGGCCTCCGCGCCGTGCAGGCGGTGGTCGAGCACGCGGTCCCCTTTGCCGTAGAGGATGCCGACGGGCATTCGCAGCGACGCGTAACGCTCGACCAACGTCGCCAGCTCGCCTTCGAGGGCGGTAAGGTCTTCCGACGCCGAGCAGAAGCTCTTGGGCCTCAAGCCCAGCAGCCCGCCGCCCGCGGTCGCGTAATCCCTCGGGACCGGGTCGGGGCCGAAGAGCGTGTCGAGCACCTCGGCGCGGCGGAGTATGGCGGCCGGCGTGGCGACGGTCCACGCCGTGAGCTTGCGCACGGGGCGCGACCTGACGGTGAGACGCCTGAAGATGGGCGGCACCGTCTCCTGTTGGCCCGTGAGGGGCGCGACGAGGGCGAGGCCGCGGACCTGCTCGGGGTGTTCGAGCGCGACGGTCAGCGCGAGCGCGCCGCCGAACGAGTGGCCGACGAGCACGGGGCGCTCAAGCCCCAGCTCCCGGATGAAGGCGGAGACGGTCTCCGCCTGCGTCTTCAGTCGCGCGCAGGAGTTCGCCGGGCGCGTTGACTCGCCCGAGCCGGGCCGCTCCATGACGACGACGCGGAAGTCTTCGGCGAGGCGCGCGACCAGCGAGTGCGTGAAGGAGCGCATGTTGCTGCCGAGGCCGTGGAGCAGGAGGAGCGTGGGGCCGCTGCCCTGTTCGATGTAGTGTATGCGCGAGCCCCCGACCTCGACGAAGCGGCCGAGCGGCGGGAGCGCCTTCTCGACGCGGCGCGCGGTCCACGCCGTGAAGAGGACGAGGCCGACGAGGCCAACCAACAGGAGCACGAGAGCGATAAGCAAGTAGAACACTACGACTTCCCACCTCCGTTCAAGTGGCCGAATTCCATGGTGCCGTCCTCTAGCGGCCCGCGCCCGAGGTCGAGCAGGTCGAGCGCGTAGTTCTGGTGGAGCCGCCAGGGCTTGCGAGAGCCCTGGCGCGGCAGCGTGTGGAGGGCGCGCCGGACGTAGCCGGAGGTGAAGTTGATGACGGGCTCCTCCTTGAGGTCGGGGTCGTTCCGGCGCGGCACGCAGTAGTCGTAGCCGCGCCGGACCATGTGGTTGAGCAGCCGGCAGACGTACTCGGCCGTCAGGTCGCACTTCAAAGTCCAGGACGCGTTCGTGTAGCCGATGGCGAAGGCGAGGTTGGGCACTTCGCTGAACATCATCCCCTTGTAGACGAGCTTCTGCGGGAGGTCAACGGGCGAGCCGTCAACGGAGAGTTGGAGGCCGCTCATGAGCTTCAGGACGAGGCCCGTCGCCGTCACGACGATGTCGGCGTCGAGGTGCGCGCCCGAGCGCAGCCGCACGCCCGTCTCCGTGAAGCCCTCGACGTGGTCCGTCACCACCGAGGCGCGGCCCGCGCGAATCGCACGGAAGAGGTCGGCGTCCGGGACGAGGCAGAGGCGTTGGTCCCACGGGTCGTACTGCGGCGTGAAGTGCTTGAGGTCGAAGTCTTCGCCGAGCTGGTGGCGGACGCCTTTCGATATCAGGCGCTTCATCGTCTCGGGCCGCGCGCGCGCCAGCCAGTAGAAGAACATCCCGACGAGCACGTTCTTCCAGCGCGTGAGGCCGTAGGCGGTGCGCGCCGGCAGGCGCTCGCGGAGCCAGTTCGCTACACGGTCCTCGGCCGGCCGCGCGACGACGTATGTCGGAGAGCGTTGAAGCATCGTAACGTGAGCCGCGCGCTCGGCCATGGCGGGGACGAGGGTGACGGCCGTCGCGCCGCTGCCGATGACGAGGACGCGCTTGCCCTCGTAGTCGAGTCCTTCGGGCCACTTCTGCGGGTGGATGAGGAGCCCGCCGAACCGCCCGACGCCTTCCCACTCGGGCGTGTAGCCGTTCTCGTAATCGTAGTAGCCGGTGCAGGTGTAGAGGAAGTTACAGGTGAGCCTGACGACGCCCTTCTCCGTCTCGGCCTCCACCGTCCAGGCGGCGTCGGCCGAAGACCAGTCGGCGCGCCTGACGCGGTGGCCGTAGCGAATCATTCGGTCAACGCCGTACTCGGCGGCCGTCTCGCGGATGTAGTTGAGGATGGCGGGGCCGTCGGCGATGGCCTTCGCGTCGCGCCAGGGGCGGAAGCTGTAGCCGAGCGTGTACATGTCGGAGTCGGACCGGATGCCGGGGTAGCGGAAGAGGTCCCACGTGCCGCCCATGCCGGCGCGCCCTTCGAGGAGCACAAAGCTCTTCGAGGGACACTTCTGCCGGAGGTGGCACGCCGCGCCGACGCCCGAAAGGCCCGCCCCCACTATCAGCACGTCGAAGTGTTCCATGCTCGTTTCTCCAGACGCTCGCGCGGAGGTCAAGGCTGCGGCGCGGGCCGGTCGAGGAAGAGGTAGCGGGCGCGGTGCCTGTCCGGCTCGGCGCGCGTCTCCACGTCGATGCGCAGGAAGTGGGGGGCGTCGGCTCCGGCCGCGCCCTTGATGGCCGGCCAGGGGGGAAGCCCCGGCCCGTTCGGGTCGCCCTTCTTGATGAAGTTGGCGAAGTACTCCTGCATCACCTTCGAGACCTTGTAGTCGTCGGGCGTCCACGCGTAGACGTTATTGGTCGAGAGGTTGCCGAGCGCGTATTCGATCTCGGCCGAGTGGACGGCGCCGCGCGCGGGCGGGGGCGGCGGCGCGGGAGTTTGATTTCTCACGACGCCGCCCGCGAGCCCCGCGGTCGCGTTGCCCTGTTCGGGCCGCATCGCGGGCCGTGGCCGCGCGTAGAAGTACCTGTAGACGGGACGGCCGCCCGTGCGCGCGTGTAAGTCGGACCACTTCCAGGTGCTGTAGGCGATGAAGCGGTCGCCCGCGAGGTCGGTCGCGGACGCGATTACCTCTTCGCCGGTCGAAGCCGGGTAGAGTTTCAAAGCCTCTTCGGCCCGCGCGCCGTAAAGCTCGCGGACGACCTTCTCGTAGTTCTGCGGCGTCGGCTCCTGACCTCGCAGGAGCGCCCTCCAGGTCATCTCTTCGGAGTTCCAGCCGGCGAGCAGGGGGACTCGGGCCTGACGGCCGGCGGCGTAAGTGGCGCTCGGGTCTTCGGCGAGGAAGTAGCCGTCAACGGTGATGGGAAAGCGGCCGACGCTCGTGAAGCCGCCGCGCGTCGCCGGCTCGAAAATCTGTTGGGTGCTCAACGCGCGCAGCGCCGAGAGTGAAGTCGCGCCGAGGTCCGCGGCGAACTTCGCGCCCGACGCTTCGGCCTGCGCGAGCGGGACGGCGCGCAGCGTGCCCGTGACGGCGCCGCTCTCGCCGATGGCGCCGGCAATCAAACCTTTGGCGAGCGGCGAGACCATCTGCGCGCTGACGGAGACGGAGCCCGCCGACTCGCCCGCGATTGTCACGCGCTTCGGGTCGCCGCCGAAAGCCTTGATGTTCGCGCGCACCCAACTGAGCGCCGCCGCCTGGTCGAGCAGGCCGTAGTTGCCGGAGGCGCGGCGCGGCGACTCCTTCGTCAGCTCAGGGTGGGCGAGGAAGCCGAAGACGCCGAGCCTGTAGTTGACAGTGACAGAGACGATGCCTTTGGCGGCCATGCTCTCGCCGTCGTAGCGCGGCTCGTCGCCGGCGCCTGCGACGAACCCGCCGCCGTAAAAGTAGACGAGCACGGGCAGCTTATCATTGCCCGTCTTCGCGGGCGTCCAGACGTTCAGGTAGAGGCAATCCTCGCTCATCGTCTCCGAGCGAAAGCCCATGTCGCCGAAGACGGGGGCCTGCATGCAGCGCGGGCCGAACTTCGTCGCCTGCCGCACGCCCGCCCACTCCGCGGCCGGCCGCGGCTCGCGCCAGCGAAGCTCGCCCGTCGGCGGCTGCGCGAAGGGCACGCCCCTGAAGATGCGCGGGCCCGAACCCTGCCGGCCCGCCCCTTCGAGGACGCCGCCCGCGACCTTCACCCGGTCCGCGGCCCTCGCGCCGCCGGCCCACACCGTCAAGAGCATGACGGCGGCGGCGAAGAACCTGATGCCCCCCGGCAACTTCATAAAAGCTCCCTCAATCGTGCTGCGAAAAGACTCTCCGCGTATAATCCATATAACGCGCTCGTTCGACAACTCCCGCCGGACCGATTAAGGGAATTGTTGATATGATTGAGCCGCGAGGTGATGATGTATGGCCGAACCGTCTTTGATCCAACGCTCCGACGATATTCTTGGCGGCACGCCCGTCTTCGCCGGCACCCGTGTCCCCGTCCAGACCCTCTTCGATTACATTGAAGAGGGCGATAGCCTCGACGAGTTTCTGGACGATTTCCCCGCCGTCAGCAGGGAGCACGCCGTCAAGGTTCTTGAAAAAATGAAGGAGGCGTTCCTCACTGGTGTATGAGAGTGCTACTTGACGAGTGCGTGCCGCGCAAATTGAAGCGGGAGCTGGCAGGGCACGAGGTGTTGACGGTCACTGAGAGAGGATGGTCAGGGGTAAAGAACGGGAAGCTCTTGTCGCTGGCGGAATCCGAGTTCGACGTGTTTCTCACGGTGGACCAGAATTTGAAGTTTCAGCAGAACCTTCAAGTCTTCGGCATCGGGGTTCTACTGATGGTCGCGCGCAACAATCGGCTGAAAACTCTGTTGCCATTGATGCCGGAGGTTAAAGAGGCTTTAGAGAATATCCAGGCGGGTGATTTTATTCGGGTCGGCGGAGGCTGACATCGAAGCAGCGCCGGGCCAACAGTGCGAGCGAAAGGGGGCGCGAAGTTTATTCGACTTCGCGCCCCCTTCTCGGCGTCCGATAAGCTAGAAAGTCTCACTCACTCGTGCCGCAGCGCCTCCATCGGGTCGATCTTCATCGCGCGGCGCGCGGGCACGAGGCAGGCGACGAGCGCCACCAGCGTCAGGAGGAGCGCGAGCGCGGCGAAGGTGAGCGGGTCGGTGGCTTTGACCTCGAAGAGCAGGCTGCGCATCAGGCGCGTCAGCCCAAGCGCGCCGACGAGCCCGAGGCCGACGCCCGCCAGCGTCAGAGCCATCCCCTTCCCGACGACGAGCCGGAGCACGTCTCCGGCCCTCGCCCCGAGCGCCATGCGCACGCCGATCTCGCGCGTGTGCTGGACGACGAAGTAAGAGAGCACGCCGTAGATGCCGAGCGCGGCCAGCAGCAGCGCCAGCGCGGCGAAGGCCGTCAACAGCATCATCCCCGTGTGCCGCTGCGCCGTCTCGCGGCCGAGGACTTCGTCGAGTGTCCTGACGGACGAGAGCGGCTGCTGCGGGTCAACCTCGTGCACGGCCCTGCGCACGCCCGGCACGAGGTCTGACGGCGCGGCCTTTGCGCGCACGACGAGGTCGCGCGGGGCGAAGAAATGGTGCGGGGCGGCCTGCCTGTAGGCCAGGTACATCTCCGCCTTGACGGGCGCGTCGGCCCCCATCTGGCGCACGTCGGCCGCCACGCCCACCACGGTCAGCCAGGGCAACTCTTCGCCGAGCCTGAACCTCTTCCCCAGAGGGCTCTGGCCCGGCCAGTAGGCGCGCGCCATCGCCTCGTTGACGACGGCTACGGGCAGCGCGCCCTCGTCGTCCTGTTCCGAGAACGGCCGGCCCTGTTTAAGCGCGACGCCCAGCGCGCGGAAGTAGTCGGGCGTCACCTGCCGGTGGTTCGCGTTCACGACCTCGCCCGGCCCCAGCTCCCGGCCCTCGACGGTGAGGCCGCTGCCCCCGCCCTTCCAGACGAGCGGGACGGCCGTCGTGTAGGCGGCGGCCTCGACGCCCGGCAGACTCTTCACGCGCGAGAGCACGCCTTCGTAAAAGGCCACCCGCCGCGCGTGCTCCCCGTAGCGGTTCATGGCGAGCTGCGTCCGGACCGTCAACACGCTCTCCGGCCGCAGGTCGGAATACTGCCCGCGCAGCCTGTACAGAGTTCGTATGAGGAGGCCCGCGCCGACCAGCAGCACGAGGCTGAGGGCGACCTGCGCGACGACGAGCGAGTTGCGCAAACGACGCTGCCCCGCACCGGGGCCGGAGCGTCCGCCCTGCTTGAGCGCGTCGTTGAGGTCTGTCTTCGAGGCTTGCAGCGCCGGGGCCAGCCCGAAGGCGACGCCGGCCAGCAGCGAGAGCGCCAGGGTGAAGGCGAAGACGCCCGCGTCCAGACTCAGCTCCGTCATCTCGCGCAGTCCCGCGGGAATCAGTCGCCGGAGGAAGGCGAAGGCCCACACCGCCAGGAGCGAGCCGAGCAGCCCGCCCGCGGCTCCGAGCAGCACGCTCTCCGTCAACAACTGCCGCACGATGCGCCCGCGGCTCGCGCCCAACGCCGACCGCACGGCTATCTCGCGGCCGCGGGCCGCCGCGCGCGTCAGCAGCACGCCCCCGACGTTCGCGCACGCGATGAGCAGCACGAAGCCGACGGCCACGAGCAGCAACGTCAGTGGCCGGCGCACGTCGCCCGCCAACTGCTCGTGCAGCGGCACGACCACTGAACTCAACGCCCGCGCGTCGTCCGGGTAGGCGGCGACGATGCGGGCGGTGATGGCCTTGATGTCGGCGTCCGCCCGCTCGGCCGTGACGCCCGGCTTCAGCCGCGCGACCACCTGTAGGTAGTGGTTGCCTCGCTCGGCCGCCAGCTCGGGGGTGAGCGCCAAAGGGGTCCACACCTCCACGCCCGCCAGCGCGAACTGGAAGCCCTGCGGCATCACGCCGACGACCGCGTGCTTCTCGCCGTTGAGCAGAATGTCACGGCCGACTATCTGCGGGTCGCCGCCGAAGCGCCGCCGCCAGAGGCCCTGGCTGATGACCGCCACCTTGTCCGCGCCGGGGGCGTCCTCTTCCGGCAAGAAAGTCCGGCCCAGTTGCGGCCCGACGCCGAGCAGCGGAAAGAAGTTCGCCGTCACCCCGTAGGCCGACAGCCTCTCCGGCTCGCCGTCGCCCGTCAGGTCGTAACTGCGCATCGCGAGCGCGGCCATGTCCTCGAACGACTGATTCTGCCCTTTCCAGTCGGCGAAGTTGGCGGGTGCCGGCGTGTCGCGCGGGAAGCCTATGGCCGTCATGTCCTCCCACACCATCACCAGGCGGTCCGGGTCTCTGTACTTCAAAGGCCGCAGCAGCACCGCGTTCACGAGGCTGAAGATGGCCGTGTTGGCGCCGATGCCGAGCGCGAGCGTGAGCACGGCGACGGCCGTGAAGCCCTTGTGCCTTGAGAGCACGCGCGCGCCGAAGCGCACGTCCTGAAGCAGCGTCTCCATCATCCCGCCTCCCCGCACCTCGTAAGCCGTGTCTCTGAGGCTGTCGAAGTTGCCGAAGCTCCTGAGCGCCGCCCGCCGCGCCTCCCCCGGCCGCATCCCGCGACGGACGTTCGCCTCCGTCTCCAGCTCGACGTGGAGGCGCATCTCCTCATCGATGTCGCGGATGACGGCCTCGCGCCCGAGCAAGGCGCGGAGGCGCGCGGAGAAGAGTTTGAGCAGTCTCATACTTTGTAAGACCTCTCAGGTGGCCTCGCGCACCTTCGAGACGGCGAGGGCGAGGCGGTCCCAGCTCGCCTCCTCCTCGCCGAGCTGCTTGAGGCCCGCCTTCGTCAGCGTGTAGAACTTCGCCTTCCGCCCCGTCTCGTTCAACCCCCACTCCGACGTGACCCAGCCCTTCTGCTCGATGCGGTAGAGCGCCGGGTAGAGAGAGCCCTGCTCGACGCTGAGCATCTCGCCCGACATCTGTCGGATGCGCTGGATGATGCCGTAGCCGTGCAGGGGGCCGAGCGAGACGGCCTTCAGGATGAGCATGTCGAGCGTGCCTTGCAGCAGGTCGGCCTTCTGATTCTTCATCTTCACCCCTCGACGGAAGCCTAGAACGTCGAGGCATGGTAGCCGTCCATGCCTAGACTGTCAAGGCTTAATTTCGCGTGGGAAAAGATGAGGGGCGGGCCTCCTGCTAGGAGGCCCGCCCCGTATGGAGTCGCCGTCTTGAAGGTGACGGCTAAGTGTCGTCCCTCCGGCTGCGGATGACGGCGTAGGCGGCCGTGGCGAGGGCCGCGCAGACGCCGACGCGCAGCACGAGGCTCGTCCGGTTGTGCTGCCACTCGGCCTTCCAGCCGCGCTCGGCGAAGACGTTGGGGACGCGGCCGCCCGAGAGGTCTTCCAGGTAGCCTTCGGCCACGCCCACGCGGTCGGCGAGCATCAGAGGCAGCCAGTGGCCGTAACTCGACTCGCTGTACTTGAAGGCGATGCGGCGGATGACGCCGCTCAGGCCGGCCGGCGGCGTCGAAGTCCCGAAGGCGGCCGAGACGTTCGGGCGCTCGTTGGAATGCAGGACCTCGACGTTGACCGGCTGCTGCGGCGGGCGCTCCCAACTGTAGCCCTCGTGCTCGCCGTCGTTGCGTTTCTTAATGGGGTAGGTCGGATCGTTCTTGGGGTTGGCGTCCACGCCCCAGCCCTTGACCTGCGTCGGGTCTATGACCTTCTGTTCCGTGTTCTCCATCGCGGTTCCTCCTATCTGGCCGAAGGCGGCAGCAGCACCGGCTTGATGCAGTTATCCAGCTTCGCAGAGAAAATCCGGTACGCGTCCGACACCTCCTCCAGAGGGATGCGGTGCGTGATGAGCGCCTTCGGGTCGAGGATGCCGTTGCGGACGTGCTCGATGAGGCGCGGCAGCAGGCGCTTGACCGAAGCCTGATTCCCGCGCAGCGTCAGGCCCTTGTTGACGACGTTGCCGATGGGGATGAGCGTGTCAATGGGCCCGTAGACGCCGACGATGGAGACGATGCCGCCCTTCTTCACCGAGTTGATCGCCCAGTGGAGCGCGGTTGCGGAGCCGCCCTGCATCAACAGCTTTCTGCCGAGCAGCGTCTGCATCCAACTGCCGGAGGCTTCGGCCCCTACGGCGTCAATGCACACGTCGGCGCCCATCCAGTCGGTGGTCCGCTTGGCGAACAGCACGGGGTCTCCCAGCTCCCTGAAGTTGTAGGCTTCGCACGGCGCGTAGTTGCGAGCGAACTCCAGACGATACTCAATCTCGTCAATGATGATGACGCGGCCCGCGCCGAAGAGCCACGCGCACCTCGCCGCCATGATGCCGACGGGGCCGGCCCCGAAGACCATGACGGTGTCGCCGGGTTGAATGCCGCCCATCTCCGCGGCCTGATAGCCCGTCGGCACCACGTCCGTGAGCATCACGGCGTCGTCCGGGTCCATCCAGTTGGGGATGACCGTCGGGCTCACGTCGGCATAAGGGACGCGGACGTATTCGGCCTGACCGCCGTCGTAGCCGCCCCCCGTGTGCGAATAGCCGAAGATGCCGCCGACGGCAGTCGCCTCGGGGTTGGACTCGTGGCAGTTGCCGTATAACTCCTGCTGGCAGAAGACGCACTTGCCGCAGGCGATGTTGAAAGGCACGAGGACGTGGTCGCCCACTTTCAACTTCTCCACGCCCGGGCCGACCTCCTCGACGACGCCCGTGACCTCGTGGCCGAAGGTCATCCCGACGCGCGTGTCGGGCACGGAGCCGTTGTAGAGGTGCAGGTCGGAACCGCAGATGCAGGAGCGCGTGACGCGGACGATGGCGTCCTGCGGGTGCTCCACCTCCGGCTCAGGTTTATGATCAATGCGGACCCGCAAAGGCCCGCGGTAATTCATCGCAAGCATAGAACTCGCCCCTTCCCTTCTTAACGTGGGCCGCCTTCTTTACTTCTTTGTTAAGCCGCCTGTGGAGCCATCTTCGGCAATACGCGGCGCGGCTTCTGTACTGTGGCGTACGGCGGACCTCGCCGCGCAGCATTCGTGAGTTAAAAGTTAGAGTCCCGCGAGGAAGAATAGAGGAGGTTAGCTACGGTTCCTTATCAGACCCTTTATAATTCGCCCGTGGCGCCTGTTTCAAGATTGTCGTTTTAACCGGCGGTGGGACTCAAGCCCGCCCCAAATGGCAAAGCCCCACGCCGTAGAGAGCTATTGCGGCGCGGGGCTTTTGAACTTACCTGCCTCTCGCATACGTTTGGCTTATCCATCCGATTCGGCCCCTTTCGTCAACTTCTCGTGCTGGCAGCGGGCGACACCTTTATCAAAACCTTCGGGATACCACATGCCGGTCCCAAAGCAGTCGGGGCAAGCCGAGGCGTCCACCTTCTCGGCAGGGGCAGGGCTGCCCCCTACCCCTTCGTTTTCAAGTTGACGCTTCTCTTTCTTCCACAGCCTCCGGCGCAGGTGCTCGGCCAGGAAGGCCGGCACGCTGGAGACGGTGGTGCGGCCGGCGGCGATGCGGAGTTCCGTGAGGAGTACTTCGGCCAGTTCGTCAAACCTAGCGCGCTCGGCGGCCGAGACTTCCCTGCCCGTCAGTTCGAGGATCGCTTTCTTGAAGGACGAGACGAAACCGGCGAAAGCCTCATCATCAGTAGTTTGTTCTTTTAAATCTGTCTTTAATTCTCCGGTAAATTCTACCGCGGTACCGC
>DATHBF010000544.1:0-2477 GCA_035296285.1 Pyrinomonadaceae bacterium
TCGTCGTGGACCTGCGCGAGAACGGCGGCGGCGAGGCCGACGCGATGGCGGACGTGGCCTCGGCGCTGCTGCCTGCGGGCCTGAGTCTGGGTCGCTTCACGGGGCGCGACGGGCGGCTGCTGCTCGAACCCTTCACGCGCTCGGCGCTGCTCACGTCGGCCGAGAGCCTGCGGCGCTTCGGCGGGCCGGTCGTCGTGCTGACGGGCGCGCGCACGGCGAGCGCGGCCGAGGTCTTCACCTCGGCGCTGCGCGAGCGCGGGCGGGCGCGAGTGCTGGGCGAGACGACGTGCGGCTGCGTGCTCGGCATACGACGCCGCCACCCGCTGCCCGACGGCGGCATCCTCGACATCAGCGAGATGGACTATCACACGGCCGCGGGCCGGCGGCTCGAAGGCACGGGCCTCGAACCGGACGAGGCGGTCGCGCCCACGCGCGAAGACCTCCGCCGCGGGCGCGACCCGGCCATCGAAAGGGCGTTGCAGTTGTTAAAGAGTTCGTTGAGGGATTGAAGAGTTCGCCTAATCGCGCCGCGTGCGTGCGTCGAGGTCGAGGAAGGCCCGGAGGGCGCGGCGCAGGTCGTCGTCGCCCGACCTTTCCAAATTCTCAAGCTCTTCCCGACTCATGCGCCCGGCGCCCGCGTCCGAGACGCGCTTCCACAGAGCCTCGCGGGCCTTCTGGAAGTCGGCCGGCAGCGCCCGCCCGCAGTAGTTGCAGGCCGGGCTCCCGAGCGCGAGCAGCCGCCGCTTGCAGAAGGGGCAGAAGCGGAAGTCGGTCGGCTCGCGCTCGCCCAGCGGCGCGCCGCAGGCCGCGCACTTCGTCGCGCCGTCCTCGACCCGGCCGTGGCAATACTCACACGTTAACGACATCGGGCATCAGGTAGCCGTGCCGCAGTTGGCGCAGAACTTCGCGCCATGCGCGAGCGGCGTGTCGCAGTTCGCGCACTTCTTCGGTTCGACCGACGTGCCGCAGTTGGCGCAGAACTTCGCGCCTGCCGCCGCGGGCGTCTGACAGCTCGGGCAGTTGACGCCGGCCGCCTGGAGGACGTTGGCGCCGCAGTTGGCGCAGAACTTCGCGCCCGAGGGGTTGGGCGTGCCGCACTTCTGGCACGGCGTCGTCGGGGCCGAGGGGGCCGCGCCGCCGCCTCCCTGCTGCCCGCCCTGCTGGCCTCCCTGCTGCCCGCCGCGCCCGCCGATGGCGTCGGCCATCACCTGCCCGAAGCCGAAGCCCATGCCGAGGCCCATGCCGGTGCCGGCCGCGCCGCCCGGCTGCTTGGCCGCGTCCTGCATGGACTCGGCCGCCTTGTAGCGCATGTAGCGGTCCATGTCGCCGAGCGCGGACATCGAGGCGCGCTCGTCAATCTTCTTCTGCACCTCCTCGGGCGGCGTGATGGCCGAGATGAGCATGTCAACCAGCTCAAGCCCCTGCTTGGCGAAGTCCTCGGCCACGCGCCCCTTGACGCCCGCCGCCAGCTCGTCGTAGTAGGCCGGCAGGTCGAAGACCGTCTTCAGGTTCTCGCCCAGCAGGTCGTTGAGGCGCGAGACGATGATGTCGCGCAGGTACTCGCCGAGGGACTGCGTCGAGACCAGGCCCCGGGTGCCGACGACGGAGCCGACGAAGAGCTGCGGGTCGGCGACGCGGAACGAGTACTTGCCGAAGGCGCGCAGCCGCACCATGTACAGCTCCGTGTCGCGGAAGGCGATGGGCTCCTTCGTGCCCCACTTCATGTCCTGGAAGGTGTGGCGCGCGACGAAGACGACCGCCGCCTGGAAGGGCGAGGTGCCGCCGAAGGGGATCGAGAGCAGCCGCGTCAAAAGCGGCACGTTCATCGTCGTCAGCGTGTGGCGGCCGGGCCCGAAGGTGTCCAGCGCCTTGCCGTCGCGGAAGAAGACCGCCGACTGGTTCTCCTGCACGATGAGCTGCGCGCCCAGCTTGATGTCCGCCGACCCTTGCGGCGGCACGCGCGAGACGACCTGCGACCCCGACGGGTCGTGAAACTGTATAACTTCGATTGCCATCTGGCTGCTTCTCCTCCCGACCGAGCTAAGGTTTACTGCTTCAGCTTGATGTCGCCGTTGCCGACCTTGGCGGCGAGCCGGCCGCCGCCCTCCCCGAGTTGCGCTTCGAGTCGGCGTCCCGCCCCGCGCCTCTCCGGCACGAGCCCATCAATGTCGCCCTCCGTCTTGATGTCGCCGTTCGCCGTCTCGGCCCTGATCGTCGCCTCCGACCCCTCGGCGAACTCGACTTCGACGCGGCCGTTGACCACCGAGAACTCCTGCGCCGCCTCGCGCCGCCCCTCGTAAGTGACCCTCGTCGTGCCGTTCGTGAGCTTCGTGCGGACGGGGCCTTCGGCCGCGACCTCGATGTCGCCGCTCTTCAGCTCGACTTCAAGCTCGCCGCCGAAGTCGCTGACCTTCACGTCGCCCGCCTCCGAGGAGATTTGCAGTCGCTTCAGCTCGCGCGGCAACTTGATCTCGTAG
>DATHBF010000545.1:0-8209 GCA_035296285.1 Pyrinomonadaceae bacterium
TCCCCCTTTCGACGAGGAGCTGAACCCGTCGGCCGAAAACCTCGCCCGCTACATCCTCGAACGCGTCGCCTCCCGCGTCGGCGACGACCGCGTCAGCGTCTACAAAGTCCGCTGCTTCGAGACGCCGACGAGCGTCGCCACCTACCAGATAGACTGAACAGGTCGAAAGTAAAAAGGCGAAAGGCAAAAGTGAGAACGGCCGAGCCGCCTTCACTTTTGCCTTTCGCCTTTTTAACTTTCGACTTCGTTATGTCGCCGTCAGCGCCGGGATGTCTATTTTGTACTTCTTGATCTTCGAGTAGAGGCGCGGGCGGTAGATGCCGAGCAGGTTGGCGGCGGCCTGCTTGTTGCCGCCGGTGCGCTGGAGCGTGCGCTCGATGACGAACTTCTCGATCTCTTCGAGCGTCATGTTGGGCGGCACGTCCCAGCCCGCGCCGGCCGCGTTCTTCTCGGGCAGCGAGCCGTTGTCGAAGGGCAGGTCAACGGGCTCGATCTTGTTCGACTTGGCGAGAAGCACCGCGCGCTCCATGACGTTCTGAAGCTCGCGGACGTTGCCGGGCCAGGCGTGGCCGAAGAGGCGCTGGTAGGCGGCTTGCGAGATGCCGCTCATGGAGCGGTGATACTTGCGCGAGAAGTCTTTGAGGAAGTGCTCGGCCAGGAGCTGGATGTCCTCGGTCCGCTCGCGCAAGGGTGGGACGTGGATGGTGATGGTCGAGATGCGGTAGAACAGGTCGTCCCTCAGGAGCCCGTCGCGGATGGCGTCGGCCGGCAGGCGGTTCGTCGAGGAGATGAGCCGGAAGTCCACGGGGTAGGTCCGCTCGGAGCCGAGCTTGCGGTAGCTGCGCTCCTGCAGGACGCGCAGGAGCTTCGGCTGCAACTCGACGGGCATCTCGGCTATCTCGTCCAGAAGCAGGGAGCCGCCTTCGGCGTGCTGGATGAGGCCGTCCTTGTCGGCGTGCGCGCCGGTGAAGGCGCCCTTGGTGTGGCCGAACAGCTCGGACTCTATCAGCTCTTTCGGCAGCGCCGCGCAGTTGACCTTGATGAAGGGCTTCTTGGCGCGCAGGGAGTTGTAGTGGATGGCGTTGGCGATGAGTTCCTTGCCCGTGCCCGACTCGCCGACGATGAGGACGTTGGCGTCCGACTTGGCGACCGACTCGATGGTCTCGTAGATGGTCTGCATCTGGCGCGAGGCGCCGATGATGTTGAAGTATTCGGTCCGCGTCGAGAGGTTGCGACGCATGGACTCGGTCTCGGCGATGAGCTCGCGGCGCTCGACGGCGCGCTCGACGAGAGGGAGTAATACGTCGAAGTCGAAGGGCTTCTCTAAAAACCAGAAGGCGCCGGCCTTCGTCGCCTCAACCGCCCGCTCGACCGAGCCGTAGCCGGTCATGACGATGACCTCCGAGGACGGGTGCGTGTCCCTGATGTGGCGCAGCACGTCCATCCCGTCCATGTCCTTGTCGGGGAGTTGCAGGTCAACGACGGCGATGTGGTGGCCGCTGCCGTCGAACAGCTCGATGGCCTGCGCGCCGTTCGAGGCGGTGTCCACCGTGTAGCCCTCCTCGGCCAGATTCTGCTTGAGCGAGTCGGCCATCATCGGCTCGTCGTCCACCACTAAAATTCGTACTTCCTTACGTTCCACTGTATGAACCCCCTGTTTTGATTGCGGAGTAGCTCTCGGTTATCGGTTGTCAGCTAAAGCGAGGGAGAGACGGCTGATGCTGTCGAGACTTTTCAAGATTGACTGAGCGGCAGCCGCGCGCGCACGACGCCGCCTTCGGCGGAAACGTCGCCGCCGTGGGCGCGGATGATCTTGGCGGCCATCGCCAGCCGGAGGCCGGGGCCGCCGTTGAAGGCGCGGAACGGGTCGCCACCACCGTCGCTGCCGCCGCCCGACCCGACCGGGCCGCGCCATTCGATGACGGCGTCGCCGCCTTCGAGTCGCAGGGAAGGCGGCGCGGCGCCCTCCGGGCCTGGCACGGCCGACGGGTCCGCCCCGCCCGTCGAGATCGCCTTCAACGCCTCGGCGAGGAGAGCGGGGTCGAAGTCGCCTTCAAAAGAACTTGTGCCATCGTGGTCGGCTGCGGCGCCGGCCGCCTCCGTCAGCAGCTTCGAGAGGTCGGCGCCCGCCTGCGTGCGCAGCTCCAGCGGCCGGCCGTAGCGGACGAGCAGGGTCATGTCGGTCGCCCCGCGTTCGAGCCCGGATATCAATTTGCCAATCGTCTCAAGCTCGTCGTCGGGGCGCCCGCCCTTCTCCATCCGCTTCCGAAGGAACGTGGCATAGAGTTTGAGGCCGTTAAGCTGGTTCTTGAGGTCGTGCACTATTTGCACGGACGCTCTCCCGAGGTCTTGGAGTGTCTCGGCGTCTTGTAACTCGGTTTTTAAAGGCTTCATCTTTTACGACCGCCACGCCGACCACTTGCCCGTCCCTGCCGCAGGTGTCTGAACGCCTGCGCGACATGTACGGATTAAACCCAATCCTCGGTGTCTTTTGTGTCGCGTTTCGATGCGCATCTTAACAAATAATTTGGGTGTTTGCTAGTAGTACGTTCCAGAGGCAATGATGAGCAGCCCGAGCCTGAATCAGGTCGCCGGAAAGAAGGAGTTAATGGAAGAGAAATCCGAAGCGCGCCCGACCGTCCTGGTCGTCGAAGACTTCGAGGACAACCGCTTCATGATGCGGCGCCTGCTGGAGATGAGCGGCTACCACGTGGTCGAGGCCGTCAACGGCCAGCAGGCGGTCGAGCTGGCCGGCGACGAGAACCCCGACGTGATTCTGATGGATTTGAGCCTCCCGATGCTCGACGGCCTGGCCGCCACGCGCAAGATACGCGAGCGCGACCAGCTCGCGCGCGTCCCCATCGTCGCCGTCTCCGCCCACGACTCCGCAGACTTCCACGCCGAAGCCCTCGCCGCGGGCTGCAACGAGTACGTCACCAAGCCCATTGACTTCGACCAGCTCATCCAACTCCTCGACCGGCTCCTTCACAGGTGATTGACGGGGGAGTCACCTTTCGGCATTGTTGGCGGTTGATAAACCCCTACGATTGCGGAGTCCGCGTCGGTTGAATGGTCGTTTTGGTGGTTCGTGCCGTCCCCGCTATTCCGCAATCCGCAATCTCTCATGCCCGACCGCTTCTCTAAACTCCTGCGCCGCCGCACGGACGAACTGGTCCGAGCCTGGGCCGACGAAGTCTACGCCGACCGCGGCACGGACCTCGCCAGCCTGCTCACCTTTCGCGAGCTGGTCGAACACGTCCCCGACGTATTCGAAGAACTGGCCTTCGTCCTGGACGAAGCGGGCGGCCGGGCCGAGGCGGCCGACGCCGCGCGCCGGCTCAGGCATTACTTCCGGACGCGTTTTTATCAGGGCGCGTTGATGGACGAAGTGGCACGCGAGTTGATGCTCCTGCGTGATACGTTGAACGAGTTTCTTTGGGACGAGGCCGGCGGTGTCTTTGAAGGGGACACGCGCCACTTGCGGGAGACGCTGAGGCTGGCCAACGCTTTCTTCGACGAGTTGGTGGCCGAGGCGATTCTGGTCTACGCGGTGAGTTTGAGGCCGGTCGTCAGCACGCGCGGCTCGGTCTGGCCGCCGGCGCGCGGGCGCCGACGCAGGGCGGAACGCGACACGGCGGAATGAGACGGGAGGCGGCGGTGCGGCGCAGGCTCGACATACGAACGAAGCTGTTGGCGATGCTGGCCTTGCTGTCTCTGCCCCTGCTCATCATCAGCCTCCTACAGCTCCGCAGCTACCAGAAGAGCCTCAACGACCAGTCCGCCACCATCGCCCGCATTGAGGCCGAGGCCGCGGCCGCCGCGCTCGAAACCTGGGTCGAGTCACACCCCGTGCGTGCCCCCCTCCAGCCCGCCGAGGCCGACGACCTCTACACGCGCCTGCGCCGGAGGACGACGCCGGGGATGCGCGTCGCCATCGCCGTCTTCGACGCCCACGGCCAGCCCCTCACGACCGGGCAGAGCCGGGCGGTACCCTTGAAGCTGCCCGCCGGCATCCAGCCCGAAGACTGGAGCGACGGCACGCGGCTCGTGACGAGTGTGACGCGTGCGGAGCCTTCCGGCTGGGCCGTGGCCGTCGGCCTTCCGCCGCCGGAGGAGACGCCCGCGGGCCGCGCCATCTTCATGACGATGGCGGCGTGGTTCTTCGGCGTCGCCGCCTCGTGCCTGCTCGCGGTGTGGGCGGTCGGCCGCTTCACGAAGCCTCTGGAAAGACTGGCGACGACGGCCTCGACGCTGGGCGGCGGCGACTTGCAGGAGCGCGTCCCCGTCGAGACCGACGACGAGGTGGGCACGCTCGCCGTCAGCCTCAACGCGATGGCCGAGAGCCTCGAATCCAAGTTCGACGCCGTCAAGCGCCAGAGCGCCTTCATCGGCGAAGTCCTCGACAGCCTCCCCCTCAACGTCGTCGTCCTCGACGCCCGTCTCGTCGTCCGCAAAGTCAACTCCGCCTTCGCCGAAGCCACGGGGCGCGACCCGGCGAAGCTCACGGGGCGCGGCCTCTACGACGCGGCCGCCGGCCTCGCCGTCCTCAGCGAGACGGTCGAGGACGTGAGGCGCACGCGCCGCGCCTTCGTCGGCTACGGCATGCCTCTGGAGCTTGCGCCGCGCGCGGGCGAGGACGCCGGGCAGGACGCGCAGAAGTTCTGGGACGTGATCGTCTGGCCCGTGATGGAACAAAGCGAGGGGCGCGGCGATCTAATCCTCATCCTGTCGGAGGTGTCGAAGCGCGTCCGCGCCGAGCGGATGGCGGCCGGGGCGTTCGCGGCCGAGAAGTCGCGGGCGGCCGAGCTGGCCAGCGTCATCAACCAGATGGAGGAGGGCGTCTGTATCATAGACTCGTCGGGGCGCTACCGCCTGAACCCGGCGGCGGCGCACATCCTCGGGCGCCGCGCGGGCGAGTTCCAGGGCGGCGCCAAGGCGCTCATCGTGGACATGACGTTGCGCGACATGCAGGGGCGGGTCCTGCCCGCCGACGAGACGCCCATCTGCCGCGCGCTCGACGGCGGCGAGCACGTCTCGGGCGAGCACTTCAAGGTCGTGCGCCGCGACGGCGAAGAGCGCGTGCTCGCCGTCAGCACAACGCCGCTCGCGGGCGACGGCAGCCGCGCGGTCGGCGCCGTGGCCGTCTTCCGCGACATCACCGAAGGCGTGCGCCAGCACGACGAGCTGGTCTCGGCCTACGACCGTTTGAAGGAGCACGACCGACTGAAGTCGGCCTTCGTGGCGAACATGTCGCACGAGCTGCGGACGCCGCTGAACGTCATCATCGGGCTGTGCCAACTGCTCGCGCGCGACCCCTCGCTGCCGCTGGCGCCGCTCCAGTCGGAGGCCATCGGGCGCATGGAGCGCAACGCGCACTCGCTGCTCGTCCTCGTCAACGACATGCTCGACTACTCGCGGCTCGAAGCGGGCCAGTCGGCGCTGCACCTTGAATCGCTGACCGTCGAGGAGGTGGTGGGCGCGGCCGCGCGCGGCTTCGAGGCGGAGGCGCGCGACAAGAAGCTTGAGCTGAACGTCCGCATAGAGCCGGGCCTCGGCCGCGTGCTCACGGACCGGCGCAAGCTCTCGCAGGTGGTCAAGCATCTCGTCGGCAACGCTCTTAAATTCACCGACACGGGCAGCGTCGAGGTGCGCGCCGCGGCCGACGGCGCCGGCCGGTGGTATCTCGAAGTCGAGGACACAGGCATCGGCATCTCGGACGAGGCGCAGGCGTACATCTTCGAGGACTTCCGGCAGGTGGACGACCGCCTGACGCGCTCCTACAGCGGCGTCGGCCTCGGGCTCGCCATCACGCGTAAGATCGTCGAGCTTTTGGAGGGCGAGATTCAAGTCGAGAGCCGGCCGAACGAGGGGAGCCGCTTCCGCATCACCTGGCCGCGCCAGGTGCGTCAGCGGACCGGCACCGGCTCGCTCGTCGCGCACGCGCGCGACGAGGCGCAGCGCCCGCCCGCCTTCCGCCCGCGGGTGCGAGCCGTCTGAAACTTATTAAAGCCCTCGCTGAAAGGAGTCGGTAACGGGCCGTGATTCGTTGCGAGAACTGTGGTCAGGACATCGAAGAGGGGAAGAACTTTTGCCCGCACTGCGGCGAGCCGGCCGGAGAGGGCGCGGCGGCGCAGCCCGCGTCCGTGACGGCCTTGCAGACCCACGTCGAGCGGCCGAGGCGGGAGCCGGCGCCGACGGCCGCCCCCCTGCCTTCGTTCGAGAAGACGAAAGGCGAGGCCGACGGCTCGCGGCGTGTGGCCTTCACGGTGATGGCCATCGCGTCGGTCGTCATCGTCGGGGCGATACTGCTTCTGCTGACGCCGGTCGGCGTGAAGCTGGGCCTGCGCTCGCCTCCGCAAACGGGGGAGCGGCGGCTGGCGGGCGCCATCCGCCCGGGCTCGCCCGAGTTCGAGCAGGTGCGCGAGCGGCTCATCATCGAGTTTGACCCGAACGAGAACGCCGACATCGGGCCGACGGCCCTCGGCCCCTGGGCGGCGATTATGAAGCCGGTGGTGCGCAACTTCACGGGCCGCACCGTGAGCGGGCTGGAGTTCCACGCCTCGGGCGTAGACCTCTCGGGCCAGACGATTCGTGAGCGGACCTTCATCAGCGAGGAGGAGATCGAGCCGAACAAGACCTTCACCCCCAACATCGGCGTCAACTTCCCGCAAGACGGCAAGCCGGCGAATCTCAAGCTGGAGCTGACGGGCATCCGATTCAAATAGCGAACCAGAAGCTTTAACACAGAGGGCGCGGAGAAGAAGCAAGTCTTTCTCCGCGCCCTCTGTGTTTAAAAACTCCGGGTCGCTAAATTCAATTCTCGCTGACGAACAGTTCTTCGAGCGGGTTGCCGGCCGGCTGGACGGCGACGAGGCGGGCGCCGACGGTGCGGGCGGCCTTGAGCACTTCGTCCACCTCCGCCTCGGTCGGCACCTCGACGCGCGCGCCGCCCGGCGTCGCCGTCACGCGCGCCGCCTCATGCCCGGCGAGTGCTTCCGAGAGGCGGGCCGCGTCGGCGCCCGCGAGCACGACTTCGACGCCGCGCTCGCCGCCGAAGGCGCGCAGCTCGTCCAGCCGCCCGAGGTGCGCGAGCCGGCCGCGCCGGAGGATGGCCGCGCGGTCGCAGAGCACTTCGATGTCGGAGAGGATGTGCGAGCAGAGGAAGACGGTCGTGCCCGTCTGGCGCAGGCCCGCGATGAGGTCGCGCACCTCGCGGCGGCCGACGGGGTCGAGGCCCGACATCGGCTCGTCGAGGAAGACGACCGACGGGTCGTTGACGAGCGCCTGCGCGAGCCCGACTCTCTGAAGCATCCCCTTCGAGAACTTCCTGAGCTGCTTGTCCCAGGACCTCTCTTCGAGCCGCACGCGCGCGAGCAGGTCGGCCGCCCGCCTCTTGCGCTCGGCCCGCGCGTAGCCGAACAGCTCGGCGCAGTACTCTAAGAACTCGCGCGCCGTCAGGTAGTCGTAGAAGTAAGGGTGCTCGGGCAGGTAGCCTATCTCGGAGTGCATGGCGGTGTCGCCGATGTCGCGGCCGAGTATCGTCGCGCGCCCGGCGGTCGGGTACATGAGGCGCATCAGGAGCTTGAGCGTCGTCGTCTTGCCCGCGCCGTTGGCGCCGAGGAAGCCGAAAATCTCGCCGCGCTCGACCGTGAGCGAGAGCGAGTCCAGCGCCCTCACCCTTCGCTTGCGCAGGAAGCCCACCTCGTAATCCTTCGTCAGTTCTTTTATCTCGACAACCGTTGACATAGCCGTCTCACTTCTTCGGTACTTCGGAGCGTTGGTCTAACTGAACGTCGCAGTTGGAGGCATCGAGGACGTAGGGGAAGCCGGCCGGGTCGAGCGGGGAGCCGGCCGCGTCGGTCTTGAGGCCGGCGGCGCGCAAGGGTGCGGTCAGCTCGCGCCAGCCCGCGGGGCAGCGGCCGGCGCGCGCGCGGAAGTCGGAGAGGGCGGCGCGTATGCGGTCGCGCTCGTCGAGCGATTCGATCTGCGCGAGGCGGCGCAGGGCGAGGAGCTTGAGCTGCTGGTCGGTGGCGTCGTCGTACATGCGCTTATAAACTTCGCGGGCGACGGCGCGGCCGCCGCCGTCGAGCTCTATCTGCGCGGCCATCGCCGCGAGCCAGGGCGGGGCGCCCGCGATGCGCGAGCCGGCGCGGTACGCCTCGGCCGCCTCGCCGTAGCGGCCCGCGCGCCAGTTGATGTAGCCGAGGTG
>DATHBF010000546.1:0-4935 GCA_035296285.1 Pyrinomonadaceae bacterium
AAACGCTGCATAAGCTCTCCGGGAGAAGTCGTCAGCTATCGGTCGTCGGCAAAGACAAAGACCGACGACCGATAGCTGACGACTGAAGACTATTCCTGCCTCACGTGCTCGGCGCCGAGGTCCGTGAGCAGTTCTTCAATCTTGTCGGCCTCCTCGTCGGTCTTCGTCTCGACGCCGATGAGGATGCCGCCCGCGCGCAAGCTCGCGTCGTAGACCCTCGCGCGGTGTTCGGGGATGCCGGCGCCGACGAGCGCGCCGATGAGGCCGCCCGCCGCGCCGCCCGCGCCCGCGCCCGCCAGCGCCGCCGCCAGCGGCCCCGCGACCACCAGCCCGAGGCCCGGCACCAGCACGTTCGTGCCGACGGCCAGTATGGCCGCCAGCACCGCGCCGACCGTGCCGCCGACCGCCGCCCCGTAGCCGAGGCCGTCGGCCGCGTGCGAGCGGGTCTCGATGGCGAACTCCTTGCTCTTGGTGGCGTCGGACATCAGCACGCTGATGTCGTCGCGCGTGTAGCCGCGCTTGATGATGGCGTCAACGGCCGCCTCGGCCGCCACGCGCGTCTTGAAAACTCCCGTCACAAGTTTTGCCATAACAGTCGCTCCTAAACTTTTAACTGCCGCATTTCAGAATTAAGACTTACGGCAATCAACGTGCCGACCCTCGCGCCCTGAAACTCCGGCCTGCCGGTTCTGCCCGCCCGTACCAAACCGGAACAGAAAGCCGCCGCGTGTTCTGTTCGTTGTCATCCGGCCGGGCGAAATTTAACTGGTATACTGCCTGCACTCCGGCCGGCCAGAAATTTTCGCGGGGAGGATTGTGTGATCAATTTCGTCATCTTCGACATAGACGGGACGCTCGTCGATTCGGTTGACCTGCACGCGCGCGCGTGGCAGGAGGCGTTCGCGCACTTCGGCAAGGACTTTCCCTTCGAGCGGGTGCGCTCCCAGATAGGCAAGGGCGGCGACCAGCTCATGCCCGTCTTCCTCTCCGAAGAGGAGCTTGAGAGGTTCGGCGAAGAGCTTGAGAAGTACCGCGGCGAACTCTACAAGCGTGAATACCTGCCGCGCGTCAAAGGCTTCCCCCGGGTGCGCGAGTTGTTCGAGCGCGTTCGCGCCGACGGCAAGCAGATCGCGCTCGCGTCCTCGGCGAAGAGCGACGAGCTCAGCACTTATAAAAAGCTTGCCCGCATCGAAGACCTTATCCAGGAGGAGACATCGGCAGACGACGCGGAGAAGTCGAAGCCGCACCCGGACATCTTCGTCGCCTCGCTCGAACAACTCGGCGACCCGCCGCGCGAACAGGCCATCGTCATCGGCGACACGCCCTACGACGCCGAGGCCGCAGGCAAAGCTGGCCTGCGCACCGTCGGATTTCTCTGCGGCGGCTTCCCCGAAGAGGACCTGCGCGCCGCCGGCTGCGTCGAGATATACAAAGACGCCTCCGACCTCCTCGCGCGCTACGACTCCTCGCCCCTCGCCTCGCGCGCGTCAACCGCAAAGAGGTAGTCGGTTAAGTCCGTTGCGTATTCTCCAGATCAGTTCGGCGCGCGCGTTCGGCGGGGGCGAAAGGCACTTCGCCGACCTCGCCCGCGGGCTCGCCTCGCGCGGCCACGAAGTCTTCGCGGCGCTCGCGCCCGACTCGCCCCTCGCGGAGAAACTTAACGAACTGCCGACGGGCAACATTCACACGCTCCCACTCCGCAACGCCCTCGACATCAAGAGCGCGCTCCGTCTCGCGCGGCTCGCCCGCGAGCGAGAGGTGGACGTGATACACGCGCACGTCGCACGCGACTACACGCTCGCGGCCTTCGCCGCGCGCCGCTGCCCCCGCGCGCGACTCGTCATCACGCGCCACGTCCTCTTCCCGCTCGGGCGCGCGCACCGCCTCGCGCTCCGCGACGTGGCGCGCGTCATCGCCGTCTCGGGGGCCGTCGAGAGCGCGCTCCTCGCGCGGAGGATCTTCCCCGCCGACAAGATTCGCGTCGTCCACAACGGCGTGGACGTGCGCAGGTTCGCACCGGCGCGACTGGCGGGGCCGCGGGGCGGGCCGCTCAGAGTCGGCATCGTCGGCGAGCTGAGCCCGGTCAAAGGCCAGGAGGATTTCGTGCGCGCGGCCGCGCTCATCTCGAAGGAGTTCGCGGGCGAGGTCGAGTTCGTCGTCGTCGGCGAGGACGCGACGCGCACGGGCGAGCGCCGCGCGAGGGTTGAAAGTCTCGTCTCGGAACTCGGCCTCAAGGGTCGCGTGCGGATGGAAGGCCACCGCGACGACGTGAGCCAGATTCTGCCGACGTTCGACGTGTTCGTCTCGGCCTCACGCTCCGAGGCGTTCGGCGTGGCGATGGTCGAGGCGATGGCGGCGGGCGTCCCCGTCGTCGCGACCGCGACCGAGGGCGCGCTGGAGATAATCGAGGAAGGCGTCACGGGGTTGACCGTGCCGCCCGGCGACGTTGCCTCTTTGGCGTCGGCCGTCAGGTCGCTGCTCGAAGACGCGCGGCTCCGGGCCTCGCTCGCCGCCGAGGGCGCGCGTGCGGCGCGCGAGCGTTTCAGCATCGAAAGGATGGTCGAGGAGACCGAGCGCGTTTACGCCGAACGCCCTTAAATATTTCGTCCCTTAAAGCTATGATGTGCGTGCGCGAATCTTTCGACGTGTGAGCTTGCGAGGTGGGACATGGGTGAACTCGTCCGCGTGCGCGGAATCGAGATGGCTTACGACGACGGTGGCGGAGGCGGCACGCCCGTCGTGTTGCTGCACGGCTTCCCCTTCGACCGGTCGATGTGGCGCGAGCAGATTGAATCTTTAAAGGACTCTTACCGCGTCATCGCGCCCGACCTGCGCGGCCACGGCCAGACGAGCGTCACGGGCGGCGCGGCCACGATGGAGGAGATGGCCGACGACGTGGCCGCGCTGCTCGACGAGTTGGGCGTCGGCCGCGTTGTCGTCGGCGGGCTCTCGATGGGCGGCTACGTGACGCTCGCCTTCTGCCGCAAGCACGCGGAGCGCGTCGCGGCCGTCGTCCTCGCCGACACGCGCCCGCAGCCCGACACCGAGGAAGGCCGCCGCGGGAGAGAGAAGATGGTCGAACTCGCGCTCCGCGAAGGCATGGCGCCAATCGCCGACGCGATGCTGCCGAAGGTGCTCGCGCCTCAAACGCTCGGGAGTAAGCCCGAGCTCGTCGCGCGCGTGCGCGAGATGATTCTCGGCACGAACCCCGAAGGAGCCGCCGCGGCCCTGCGGGGCATGGCCGCGCGCCGCGACCAGACCGACCTGCTGCCGCGGCTCGGCGTGCCCGCACTCGTCATCGTCGGCACCGAAGATTCCGTGACGCCGCCCGCGGACGCCGAAGCGATGCACAGACTGATTCCCGGCTCGCGCCTCGTCAAGATTGAGGGCGCCGGCCACGCCTCTAATCTTGAGCGCGCGGCCGATTTCAATCGCGCCCTGCGCGAGTTTTTGGACGGCCTCGGCGATTGAGGGTATCCGACGAAGGTGAGCGAGCCCTGGAAGTTCTGCATCGAAGAGCGCGTCCGCTGGGGCGACGTTGACGCCGCGCGCATCATCTTCTACGGCGCCTACATCAGGTTCTTCGAGTTCGCCGAGACCGAGCTGTTCCGCGCCGTCGGCCTGCCCTACGGCGTGATGTTTGACGAGCTGGACGTGTGGCTCCCGCGCGCGCATCTCGAATGCGACTTCCGCCGCGCCGCGCATCTCGACGACCTTTTGGAAGTTTGCGTCTACGTCGGCCGCTTCGGCACGAAGTCCATGCGGCTCGACTTCGAGGTGCGGCGGGTGGGCGAGAGCGAGATGGTGGCCGTCGCCCACTTCGTCCTCGTCGCCGTCAGGCGCCACACCTTCGAGAGCGTGTCCTTACCTGAAGAACTCAAGCGGCGGCTCGCCCCTTACACGCGCCCTTCAACCGTCAGCTGACCCCTCAACTCGGCCGAACGCCCGCGGGGCGGGAGAGTCTTGAAATGAATTTCCACGAATCGAGCATGGAGTTCGACCTCTTCGAGGACATGCGGCGCAAGCTGACGCGCGCGCTCGTCGGCGCCGGCCGCGAAGAGTTAGAGGCCGAGCGCATCGCGCTCTACGTCATGCAGGGGGTGCGCGAGGTGCCGGCGCTGCTTAACTCGCTCGCAAGCGACCACGCGAACGATGGCGAGACGCGGCGGCAGCTCCAACTCGTCCTCGACAACGCCGTGTCGCTCGACAGGGCGCGCGCCCTGCTCATCGGGCGCGGCGACGAACCCCTCCACTGATTTCGTTCGAGCTTAAAGCGGGCGGAGGGCGCGGCGCAGAAGCGTCCGCTTGAGGCCGACGTAGCCCTGGCCGCCCGCGACGAGGTCGCGCAGCGTGCGGCGGATGCCGGGGTGGGCGGCGGCCAGTTTTATCATCCTGTCGGTGAAGGGGCCGCCCCAGAAGGTGCCGTAGAATCTTCTCCGCATCTGCGACGCGCGCCGCAACTCCCCGCCGAAGTCTTCCCGCCACTTCGCTTCGTAGGAAAGCACGTCGCCTTCGAGGAAAGCCTCCGCGAATAGCTCGGCCGAGCGGAGCGCGTAGTAGATGCCCTCGCCCGTGACCGGGTCCGCGAAGCCCGCGGCGTCGCCGAGCAGCGCCCAGTCCTCGCCCGCCGCGCGCCTCCGGTCGAGAGTTTCCGGCGCGAGTCCCGGGATGCGGGCCGCGTAGCGGTCGGCGGCGCCGCGCAGGTGCTCTTCAATCTCGCGGTCGCGCGCGCCCTCTTTTTTATTCCAGAGCCCGGGCCGGCCGCCTTCGCGCGCGCGGTAGTATCCGACCATGAAGTCCCAGAGCATCTGGTCGAGAGCCTTGTGGTCGAAGGCGTCCTGCGTGGTGGCGATGCCGAACGAGATGTGGTCAATGCGCGGGAAGGCCCACGCGTAGCCCGACCAGCCGGGCAGGAACGCGATGACGGTCGGCGCC
>DATHBF010000547.1:0-1545 GCA_035296285.1 Pyrinomonadaceae bacterium
CGGCTCTACCACCTGGCTCTCGACCACCAAGGTCCCCGTCTTCGATGAGGCGGGCCGGGTGACGGGCCTCGTCGGCATCTCGCGCGACATCACGGAGCGCAAGCGCGCCGAGGAGTCCCGCCTTGAGCTGGCGCGCGAGCAGGCCGCCCGCGCCGAGGCCGAGCAGGCCAACCGCATGAAGGACGAGTTCCTCGCCACGCTCTCGCACGAGCTGCGCACGCCTTTGACTGCCATCCTCGGCTGGTCGCGGATGCTCGCCGACGACCAGTTGGACGAGTCGCAGAGCGCGGCCGCCTTCGAGGCCATCTACCGCAACGCGCGCGCGCAGGCGCAGTTGATAGAAGACCTGCTCGACGTGTCGCGCATCATCACGGGCAAGCTGAGGGTGGAGTTCAGGCCCGTCGAGCTGGCGTCGGTCGTCGAGGCGGCCGTCGGCGTCGTCCGCCCCGCGGCCTCGGCCGAAGGGATTCAGCTCCAGGCCGTCTTCGAGCCCGGCGACAACAGGGTCTCGGGCGACCCCGCGCGCTTGCAGCAGGTGGTCTGGAACCTTCTGTCGAACGCCGTCAAGTTCACGCCCAGAGGCGGGCGCGTGCAGGTCCGCCTCGGCCGCTCCGACTCGCACGCCGAGATCGCCGTCAGCGACACCGGCGCGGGCATCGCGCCCGAGTTTCTGCCCCACGTCTTCGAGCGCTTCCGCCAGGCCGATATGGGCACATCGAGGCTGCACGGCGGCCTCGGCCTCGGCCTCGCCATCGTCCGCCACCTCGTCGAGCTTCACGGCGGGACCGTCCGCGCCGAGAGCGAGGGCGAGGGCCGGGGCGCGACCGTCACCGTCCGGCTCCCGGTCACGAAGGCCGACGGCGCGAAGCCCTCCGAGCAGGCCGGCGCGGCGCCGTCGCCCGCGCCCCCTTCGCTCGAAGGCGTGAAGGTGTTGGCGGTTGACGACGAAGCGGACGCGCGGAATCTCCTGACCGAGGTGCTCAGCCGCCGGGGCGCCGAGGTCCTGGCGGCATCCTCCGCGGCCGAGGCGCTCGGGCTCTTGAAGACGTGGCGGCCGCACGTCCTGCTCTCCGACATAGGGATGCCCTACGGCGACGGCTACTCGCTGATTCGACAGGTGCGCGCGCTGCCCGAAGAACTCGGCGGCCGGACGCCCGCCGCGGCGCTCACCGCCTACGCGGGCGAGGAGGACCGCGCGCGCGCCCTCGCCTCCGGCTACCACGCCCACCTGTCGAAGCCCATCGAGCCGGATGAGCTGTCGGCCGTCGTGGCACGCCTCGCCGGCCGCGCCGCCTCTTCAAAGGCGTGAAGGGATGAACAGAGAGTGAAGCTCCTGAGCCTAGCCGCCGTCCTGCTCCTCTCGGGCTCGGCCGCCGCGCAAGCGACGCGGCCGGCCGAGAACAGGTCGCCGCTCCGGTTCACGTCCGAGGTCGTCGGCCGGCGCTACTGTGTCGGCGGCAAGGTCCACATCCTCCAGTTGCGCCTTCGCCTGCGCTATCACAACACGGGCGGCCAGAAGCTCATCGTCTACCGCGGCAAGAACCT
>DATHBF010000548.1:0-3499 GCA_035296285.1 Pyrinomonadaceae bacterium
GCATGCGGCCGCGGACGGGGACGACGCCGAGGACGGCGCGCGGCGCGTGCGGAAGCTGCGCGGGCCTGCGGCCTTCCGTCACGGCCTCGGCCTCGTCGGCGTAGACGGCGAAGGCGCGGCCGCGCCGGTGCATCAAAAGAAGCTCGCGCGCCTCTTCGGGCGCGGCCGGCCGCGGCGAGGTGTCTTTGTGTTCGTCCATCGGTCGAGCGGGGAGAGGGCTTGCAAGTCGGCGAGAACGCCGGCGGAGAGACTAGCCCCGTGCGGAGTCAAAAGGCAAGGCCCGCTCTGCTACACTGTCCGTAAAACCGAAACGGGCGACGGCGCCGTAAGTTAAGGGGGGAGGGAGATGGACGAATTCGACCGCTACCGCGCGGAGATGAACGAGAAACTTCTGGGCAGCGGGCACCTCGGCATCAAACGCTTCTTCGCGCTCGACACGCAGGCTTACGAGCCGGGCGCGCTCGACAAGAAGACGAAGGAGCTGATGGGGCTCGTCGGCTCCGTTGTGCTCCGCTGCGACGACTGCGTGACCTACCACATCAAGGAGTGCGCGCGCGCGGGCGTCACGCGGCCCGAGTTCCTTGAGGCTTTCAACGTGGCGCTCGTCGTCGGCGGCTCGATCACGATTCCGCACCTGCGCCGCGCGATGGAGCGACTAGACAAGGAACTCCCCGCGCAGGAGAGTTAGGGCCGTCGGCAAAATATGAGCATTTTAAGAAGGTCGCTTTACATCATTCTTCTGGCCGCGGTCGTGGCGACCGGGGCGAAAGGCGCGGGCGCGATGCCGTTCGGGCAGGAGGGGCGCGTGAGGGCGCCGGAGCTGGATGGCGGGCGCGGGTGGCTGAACACCGACCGGCCGCTCTCGCTCGCGGCGCTGCGCGGCAAGGTCGTGCTCCTCGACTTCTGGACCTACGGCTGCATCAACTGCATCCACGTCATCCCGGACCTCAAGCGCCTGGAGGCGAAGTACGCGCGCGAGCTGGTCGTCATCGGCGTCCACTCGGCCAAGTTCGAGAACGAGAAGGAGACCGAGAACATCCGCCGCATCGTCCTGCGCTACGGCGTCGAGCACCCCGTAGTCAACGACGCCGACTTCCGCATCTGGCAATCCTACGTCGTGCGCGCGTGGCCGACGCAGGTGCTCATCGACCCCGAAGGCTACGTGGTGGGGCGCGTCTCGGGCGAGGGGCACTACGAGGCGTTTGACCGCGCCATCGGCCAGCTCGTCGCCGAGGCGCGCAAGCGCGGCACGCTCGACGAGCGCCCTCTGAAGCTCGCGCTCGAACGCGCGAAGGTGGCCGACCTGCCGCTGGCCTTCCCCGGCAAAATCCTCGCCGACGAGCGCGGCGACCGCCTCTTCGTCGCCGACTCCAATCACAACCGCGTCGTCGTCGCGCGGCTCGACGGCACGCTGCTCTACACCATCGGCACGGGCGGGGGCGGCGCGAAGGACGGCTCATTCGAGCAGGCGAGCTTTCATCGCCCGCAGGGCCTCGCGCTCGACGGCGACTCGCTCTACGTCGCCGACACCGAGAACCACCTCATCCGCCGCGCCGACCTCAAGGCGCGCACCGTGGAGACGGTCGCGGGCACGGGCGAGCAGTCGCGCGACTACCAGTTCGCGCGCGGGAAGGCTGTGGGGTCGGCGCTCAACTCGCCCTGGGACTTGCGACTCGAAGGCCGCTCGCTCTACGTCGCCATGGCCGGGCCGCACCAGATTTGGAGGCTCGACCTGGACGCGGGCGAGGCTTCGGTCTACGCCGGCTCCGGCCGCGAGGCGCGCAAGGACGGCAAGCGCCTCGGCGCCGAGATGGACGCCTTCACGGACTCGGTCGCGGCCTTCGCGCAGCCGTCGGGGCTCGCCTCCGACGGCCGGACGCTCTACGTCGCCGACTCGGAGTCGAACATCATCCGCGCCATCGACCTCAAAGACGGCGACGTGAAGACCCTGGTCGGCGGCGACCTCTTCGAGTTCGGCGACCGCGACGGCCGCGGCGACGAGGTGCGCTTGCAGCATCCGCTCGGCCTCGCGCTTCACGAGGGCCGCCTCTTCGTCGCCGACACCTACAATCACAAGATAAAGGTGCTCGACCCCGGCGCACGCACCGTCAAGACCTTCGCCGGCACGGGACGGCCCGGACAACAGGACGGCGCGCGCCCCTCCTTCTACGAGCCCGGGGGCTTGTCGGTCGCGCGCGGCAAACTCTACATCGCCGACACCAACAACCACGCCGTCCGCGTCGTGGACATCAAGACCGGGCAGGCGACGACGCTCGCCATACGCGCCCTTCGCCCGCCCGAGCAGGCGGCCTTCGGGCCCGCGGACGGCGAGGAGGCGGGCGGCCCCAACGCCGAGCAGTCGCGCGCCGCCCCGCAGCGAATCGCGGCCGGCGCCGACGCGACGCTCGCAATCGAGGTCGCGCTGCCGGCCGGCTACCACCTCAACCCCTCGGCGCCGCACCGCTACCGCGTCTCGGTCGAGAGCGGGGCCGAGCACGTCGCGGCCTCGGTCACGAAGACGGACAGGTCTCTGAGCCTGCCGCTGCGCGTCCCCTTGAAGACGCTCTCGGCGGGCGCGGCGGCGCTGCGCGTGCAGGCGACCGTTTATTACTGCCGCGAGGACAACACGGGCACCTGCCGCGTCAAGACGCTCGTCTGGCTCGCGCCCGTCGAGGTCGTCGGCGACCCGGCCGCGCCGCGCGAGATAAAGCTTCAGGGGCAAGTAGAGTAAAAAGTGTCGGGGGTTTCACACCCGACGTTTTATCCCCGAAGGGGATACATAAAATAGCCGGGGGTAAGCGAGGGAGCAGACGCGACCGAGTGCCACCCCCGGTCAGAGACGCGATATGAATCCGACCCTGAAAGGGTCGCACCACCGCGCCGGGGTGCGACCCTTTCAGGGTCGAAATGTTCTTTACGCTGTACCGGGGGTGGCGCTTGGCCTGACGGCCTCCGCTTACCCCCGGCTATTGTCTGTATCCCCTTCGGGGATGAACACTGCGTCAGTGCGTCAACTCTGACTCCAGCCGGGCGGCGACGGGCGGGGGAGGGAGGGGGCGGTCGAGGGCGTGCGCGAGCGCGGCTGCCGATTCGCTGAGGATGAGCTGTTGGCGCTCGTCGTATTGCGCGAGCGAAGAGGAGTAGAGCGTGACGGCGCCGAGCAGTTCCTTGTCGCGGAGGAGGGGGAAGGCGGCGAGCGTGCGGTAGCCGTCGAAGTGGCGCGCGAGGTCTTCGGGGAAGTCGAGGCGCGGGTCGGTGTTCGAGAGCGGCTGGCGGTTGATGAGAACCCAGCCGGTGACGCCCGCGCCCGGCGGCACCTCGCGCCCGAGGACGTAGGAAGCGTCGCGGCCGGAGGCGTGTGCGACGCGGCTGTCGCCCGTCTCCGGCTCGACGCGCACGAGCGCGCCCGTCTCGAAGGGCACGAGCGGGGCCAACTCCCTGAAAAAGATTTCCGCCACGTCGTCTTCGGCCGCGCGGCCGCCGAGCTTGAGGGCGAGGC
>DATHBF010000549.1:0-33231 GCA_035296285.1 Pyrinomonadaceae bacterium
GACGAGACCCGCCGCCGCACCACGATTGAGGTCGAGAGAAGCTGAAGGCGCGGTAGGCAGCAGGCAGCGGGCGGTAGGCAGTCAGCTCCGCCAGACGGAAGTTAACGCTTAGGCGCGGGCCGCCCGGCCGCGAAGGATTTACTGCCTACTGCGTACTTTCTTTATGGACCCTCTCAGCCACACAGCGACCGTCGAGGCGTCGTCGGACGCGGCGCCGCTGTCGGCGCTGCGCCAGTACGAGCTGCTGTTCGAGATGACGACGCAGCTCCTGGCCGCGCCCCGCCTCGACGAGCAGATGTCGCTCGTGCTCGACACCGTCACGACGGGGATGGGACACGCGCACGCCGCCTTCGCCCTGCTCGACCACCGCCGCGGCTCGCTGCGGATGCGCGTCGCCGCAGGCTTCCCCGACGACGAATCGGTCGCCGCACTCGACTTCTCGCTCGACTCCAACGCGCCGCAGGTCAAGGCCGTCCACGAGGGCCGCCCCGTCCTGATCGAGCGCGCGGGCGGCGACGCGCAGGCGGCAGCCTTCCTCCAACAGGTCGGCAGCACGACGGACGTGCTGGCGCTGCCGCTCTTCGGCGGGCAGTTCGGGGCCGAGCCGGGGAACGCCGACGGCGGCGTGCTGCGGCACCCGGAGGAGGAGCGGCCCTGGACGCCGCGGTCGCTCTGCCTCGGCCTGCTCTACGTCGCCGCCGCGCGCGAAAGCCTCGGCGAGCCGCAGCTCGAAATGCTCGTCCGCTTCGCCGACCGCGTCGGCGTCATCCTCTCGAACACCGTCCAGACCGAGCGCCTCTCGTCCTCCGTCGCCAAGCTCAGGCGCGAGCGCCAGTGGGTCGAGTCCATCATGAAGTCGGTGGCCGACCCCATCGTCCTCACCAACCTCGACAACGAGATTCTTTTGCAGAACCGGCGGGCCGAGGAGCTGTTCAGCGACCGCAAGGACGCCAACGAGGGCAAGAAGCGCGCGCTTGAGATGAACGACCTGCTCTTCTCGGCCTACCTTTCGAGCGCCGCGGTCGTCTCCAAGGAGGTCGTCGGCCGCGACCTCATCCTCGTGGACCCCATCGAGGGCTCCGACATCCACTTCGAGGTCATCTCCACGCCCGCCCTGAACGCGCGCGGCGAGCGCATCGGCCTCGTCTCCATCTTCCGCGACGTGACCGACCTCCGGCGCGCGAACGACGAGCTGGCGCGCAACTTCGCCCTCCTCCAGCAGACCGAGGCCGAGGCCCGCCGCGAGCGCGACCGCCTCGACCTCATCCTTGAGAACGTCGGCCAGCCCATCGCCGTCTGCGATTCGAGCGGCAAGTTCATCCTCCTCAACCAGCGCGCCGAGAGTCTCTTCCAGGACCGCGACGAGATGCCGCCCGCCGCGAGCCGGGCGGTGCGCAACAACTCCGTCAAGCTCACCTCCTTCATCTCCGCGCTCGCCTCCGGCGCCGACACCGGAAGGCAGGCCGAGATAGAACTCATCGACCCCGAGACCGGCAGCCGCCTCCCGATGGAGATAACTTCGGCCGAAGTCGCCGACGCCAAGGGCCAGGTGACGGCCGTCGTCTCCGTGCTCCACGACCTCTCCGAGATACGCGAGCTTGAGCGGCGCCGCGTCGAGCAGCAGCTCTTCGAGTCGGAGAAGCTGGCGGCCGTCGGGCGCCTCGCCGCCTCCATCGCCCACGAGGTCAACAACCCGCTCGAAGCCATCAAGAACTCGCTCTACCTGCTGACGACCTCGAAGAGCATCGAGCAGAACTCGCGCTTCCTGGACGTTGCGCGCAAGGAGACCGAGCGCGTCTCGCACATCATCCGCCAGATGCTCGGCTTCGCGCGCCGCTCGGGCGAGGCCGAGTGGGCGGACTGTAACCAGATACTCGAAGAGACGCTCATCCTCGTCGAGAAGAAGATGCGGCAGGCGCGCGTCGAGGTCGAGCGCGACTTCGCCCGCTCGCTCCCGAAGGTGCGCGCACGCGCCGACCAGCTCCGGCAGGTCTTCCTCAACCTCCTCCTGAACGCGCAGCAGTCCATCGAGGGCGCCGGCCGCATCCGCATCGCCACCTCCGTCTACGACCAGGCCATCCAGCCGACCATCAGCGTCCAGATCAGCGACACCGGCCGCGGCATCGCGGAGGCCGACGTGGCCCGCATCTTCGAGCCCTTCTTCTCGACCCGCACGAAGGGCACGGGCCTCGGCCTCTGGGTGACGCAGGACATCGTCCGCCACCACGGCGGGCGCATCGAGGTCTCCAGCGCCGAGGGGCAGGGCACGACCTTCAACATCATCCTCCCCGTTGACTCGCCGACGCTCTCCGAGAACGATGCCGACCGCGCGAAGTGAAATCCGGGCGACGCCCGACGGCGCCCGGCGCCCGACGGCCCGCCGCGACCGCGTCCTCGTCGTCGACGACGAGGAGAACGTGCGCATCACGACGGCCGCCATCCTCGAACAGGAGGGCTACGAGGTGGACATGGCCGCCGACGGCACCGAGGCGCTTCAGAAGGTCGTCCGCGTCCGCCCCGACCTCGTCCTCACGGACCTCCGCATGGAGGACATGGACGGCATCACGCTGCTCCACGAGCTTCAGACGAAGCACCCGAACATCGTCACCATCGTCCTCACCGGCTACGCCTCCATCGAGTCCTCGATAGACGCGCTCCGGCAGGGCGTCTACGACTACCTCGTCAAGCCGTGCGTGGTGGACGACTTGAAGCGGACCGTCAGGCGCGCGCTCGAACACCGCGAGCAGCGGATGAGGATATCGGAGCTTTCGAGCCCCGTGGTGGAGATTTGGGACGGCGTGCTCCTGCTGCCCGTCGTCGGCACGCTCGACGACCAGCGCGCCTCGCAAATGTCCACGGCGCTCCTCCAGGCCGTGCGCGACCGCGCCGCCCGCGTCGTCCTCATAGACATCACGGGCTGCACGGTGGTTGACACCTACACGGCGGCGCACCTCATCAACACGGTGCGCTCCGTGCGCCTGCTGGGCGCGGCGGCCATCATCACGGGCGTCAGCGCCCACGTCGCCGCCGACCTCGTCAAGCTCGGCGTCCAGCTCGAAGACATCTGCACGCGCCGCCGGCTGGCCGACGGGCTCCGGCTGGCCTTAGAATTGATCAACGTCAAGGTCCAAAGGGTGTCGGGTGCCGGGGGTCAGGTGCCGGCATGACACCCCTCCCGACACCCGGCGCCTGACGCCCGACACCCGCTCCTATGTTTCCGCCCGAAGAGACAAAACGGGCCGCCCCGTCGCGGCTGCTGGTCGTGGACGACGAGGAGAACATCCTGCTCACGATCAGCGAGGTGCTGCGCCTCGAAGGCTACACGGTGGACGTGGCTTCGAGCGGCACGGAGGCCGTCGGCCGCCTCTCCGACCGCGAGTACGACCTCGTCCTCACGGACCTGCACATGGCCGACGGCGACGGCATGGCCGTCCTCGAAGAGGTGCGCACCCGCTGGCCCCTGACCATCACCATCGTCCTGACCGGCTTCGCCGCCCTTGAGACGGCCATCCAGGCGCTCCGCCACGGCGCCTACGACTACCTCACCAAGCCCTGCATGATCGAGGAGCTGAAGCTGACGGTGGCGCGCGGCATAGACCACCGCCTCCTGATGCTGGCCGAGCGCGAAGCGCGGATGGGGCTCGAACAGCTCAACCGCGAGCTGGAGCGCCGCGTCGAGGAGCGCACCTCCGAGCTGCAACGCGTCAACCGCGAGCTGACGGAGGCCAACCGCGCCAAGGACGTTTTCCTCGCCACGCTCTCGCACGAGCTGCGCACGCCGCTCACGCCCGTCCTCGGCTGGGTCAGCCTCCTCAAGACGGGGGGCGCGCTCGCCGACCCGGCGACGCTCACGCAGGGGCTCGACGCCATCGAGCGCAACGCGCGCTTGCAGGCACGGCTGGTTGACGACCTGCTCGACATCTCGCGCGCCGTCTCGGGCAAGCTCCGCATCGAGTGGGAGCCGGTTGACTTGTGCGCGGTGGTCGAGTCGGCCATCGAGACCGTGCGGGCCGACGCGGAGGCGGGCGGCGTCGAGCTGGTCGTGGACTTACAGGGCTGCCCGCTCGTCGTGCGGGGCGCGCCCGTCCGCCTCCAGCAGATCGTGTGGAACCTTCTGTCGAACGCCGTCAAGTTCACGCCGCGCGGCGGCCGGGTCGGCGTGCGCGCGTGGAGGGCGGGCGGCGAGTCCCGCATCTCCGTCCGCGACACCGGCATCGGCATCCCGCCCGAGTTCCTGCCGCACGTCTTCGACCGCTTCCGGCAGGCCGACGGCTCGACGACAAGGCTGTACGGCGGGCTCGGCCTCGGGCTCGCCATCGTGCGCGCGCTCACCGAGCTTCACGGCGGCTGGGTCCGCGCGGAGTCGGAGGGGCCGGAGCGCGGCTCCTGTTTTACCCTGGGCATTCCGTGCGCCGTGGCCGCGCCCGAGGAGGCGGAGGAAGAGAAGGAGGAGGAGTCGGCGCCGACGCGGGTGCCCATCTTAGTCGTTGACGACTCGGCCGAGATGCTGGAGCTTCTGCAAATGCTCTTCTCGCACCGCGGGTACGACGTGTTGAGCGCGAGTTCGGCGGCCGAGGCCGTCGCGCGCTGTGCCGAGAGGTGCCCCGGCCTCATCGTCTCGGACATCAGCATGCCGGGCGTGGACGGCTACATGCTGCTCTCGGAGCTGCGGCGCATGCCCGGCCTCGAACGCGTCCCGGCCGTCGCCCTCACCGGCCACGCGCACGCCGAGGACCGCGAACGCGCCCTCGAAGCCGGCTTCTCCGTCCACCTCCCCAAGCCCATCGACCCCGACGAGCTATTCCGCATCATCCAACAACTCACGAACTGAAAAGAGTCGGGAGTCAGAAGCATTCTTGCCTTCGACTCCCGACTCCTGACTCCTGACTCTTACTGTACGCTGCCGATGACGGTGACGCTCCTGGCGTCGGGGTCGGCGGCCCTGGCGCGCAGGTCGCTGCGGAGCCTCTTCTCGGCCTTCGAGGCGGGGAGTTCGCGGCCGGCCGACGCGCCCGTGATGAAGACGGTGGCGAGGAAGTAGTTGTCGCCGTACTGCCTGAAGGTCAGGCCGGGGCCGCCCGCCGTGGCCTGACCCGCGTCGGGGTTCGTCATGACGGTGGCGGCGTGGCGGCCGTCCTCGCTCTGTATCAGGAGCATCTTGGCGCCGTCCTGCGAGACGGGGCGCACGGTGTAGCGGCCGGCCGGCAGCTGCCGCTGGCCGGCGTAGAAGTCGAAGGGCACCTGGACGACGGCGCGGCGCCCGGTCTGGGCGTGGGCGACGGCGGCTGCCCCGAGCAGCATCAGCAGGCCGAGGGTGACGGCGAACGTTCTGGCGGTTTGCTTTTTCATATCTCCTCCACTTAGTCTCGAAGCGTTAATGTTTATGACTGCCGGCGGCATCTTCCCCGCCCCTTGCAACGCGTGGATTAACGTACGGCCGGTCGGCAAATATCTTCAAAATCCGGCCCAAAAAGTCATCAAAGAATTATCAAAGAACTGTTTAAAGCCTCGATGAGCAGCGCGGAGAAGCAGAGATACGAGTTCGGCCCCTTCCGCCTCGACGCCGCGGAGCGCGTCCTTTTGAGAGACGGCGAGGTGGTCCGGCTGACCCCGAAGGAGTTCGAGACGCTGCTGGCGCTCGTGCGGGGGCGGGGCCGCGTGCGGTCGAAGAGGGAGCTGCTGGAGGAGGTCTGGCCGGGGACTTACGTCGAGGAGGCGACGCTGGCGCAGAACGTCTTCACGCTGCGCAAGGCACTCGCCCGTGGGGACGGCGAAGGCGACGGGCCTCAGTACATCGAGACCGTCCCGCGCCGCGGCTACCGCCTCGCCGCAGAGGTGCGCGAGCTGACGGACGAGCCGGCCGCCCCCGGGGGTCCGAAGGAAGAGGCCGGGGCTTCGTCCTCTGCTCATGAAGCCCTGCGCACGACCGGCGACGGACGCGCGCCCGCCGTTGATTCGACAGAAATCGCGCCCGCGCCTCCTCCTCCCGCCCCCCAAATTGAAGGGCACCCGCGCCGCGCGGCCGTCCTCATCACGCTCGGCGTCCTCGCTGCCGTCTCGCTTCTCGTCTACGTCGTCTTCCGCTTCTCCGTGCGCCCGCATACGACGCCGCCGCCGCGCCCGCCGGCCTTCCAGGCGATGAAGGTGACGCGCCTCCCCGTCGCGGGCGCCGTGCGCGAGGCCGCCATCTCGCCCGACGGCGCCTACCTCGCCTACGTCGCCGACGAGCCGGGCGCGACGAGGGGCGGCGTCTGGGTCCGTCAGGTCGCAGCCGCCAGCAACAACCAGCAGCTCGCCGCGCCCGCCGAGGGCGTCCAGTACGGCGGCGTCACCTTCTCGCCCGACGCGCAGCACGTCTACTTCCTCGCCTTCAAGGGGCCGGACGGCAACGCGACCCTTTATCAAGTGCCCGTCTTCGGCGGCACGGCGAAGAAAATCCTCGAAGCCGGCAACGGCCCCGTCAGCCTCTCGCCCGACGGCCGCCGCGTCGCCTACATCACGGGGCGCTTCGGCGAGGAGATGGCGCTCATGCTGGCGGAGCTTTCGGGCGGGTCGCCGCGCAGGCTCGTCGCGCGGACGCCGCCCCACATCTTCGGCCTGCCCGTCTGGTCGCCCGACGGCAAGTGGGTAGCGTGCGTTTACGGCTCGGCCGAAGACCCGGACAGCGAGACGCCGCTCGTCGGCTTCACCGCCTTCAACGCCGGGGACGGCTCCGAGACGCAGGTCACGGACCGGCGCTGGTACGGCGCCGAAGGGATGGCGTGGCTGCCGGACTCCTCGGCCCTGCTCGTCAACACAGCCGAGGCCGAGCTGAGTCCTTCGCAAATCTGGCAGCTCCCCTTCCCCTCGGGCGAGCCGCGCCGCGTCACGAACGACCTGAGCACCTACATCGGCACGAGCGTCACGCGCGACGGCTCGGCCCTCGTCACCGTGCAGACCGACCGCGTGCCGAACGTCTGGGTCGCGCCCGGCGGCGACGCCGCCCGCGCGCGCCAGGTCACGACCGGCGCCGGCAAGTTCGACGGCTTCTACGGGCTGGCGTGGGCGCCGGACGGCCGCGTCGTCTACTCGTCGGTGGCGGGCGGGAACTGGGACATCTGGGTGATGAACTCGGACGGCACGGGGCAGAGGCAGTTGACCGTTGGCGCGCGCTCGAACTACGGCCCGTCGGTCTCGCCTGACGGGCGCCACATCTACTTCGTCTCGAACCGCGCGGGCGGCCCCTTCCACATCTGGCGGATGGACGCCGACGGCTCGAACCCGAAGCAGTTGACCTCGCAGCGCGGCGAGAACTTCCCGCACGCGACGCCGGACGGCCGCTGGGTCGTCTACGCCACCATCGGCTTCGGCAAGGACGCCGCCGTCTGGAAGGTGCCGGCCGAGGGCGGCGAACCCGTGCGTCTGACGGACAAGCCGGCCTCGTGGCCCTTCCTCTCGCCCGACGGCAAGTGGTTCGTCTGCACCTACGGCGCCGGCCAGCCGATGAACTCGACCAAGCTCGCGGTGATTTCGGTTGACGGGGGCGAGCCCGTCAGGCTCTACGACACGCCCCCGACCTTCCGCGCCAACACCGTCTGGCTGCCCGACAACCGCGGCATCGCCTACCTCGACAACCGCACCGGCGTCTCGAACGTCTGGATGCAACCCATGTCGGGCGGCAAGCCCGTCCAGCTCACAGACTTCAAGACCGACGGCGTCACCGCCCACGACTGGTCGCGCGACAACCGCCTCGCCGCCTCCCGCAGCGTCGAGACCACGGGCGTCGTCCTCATCAAAGACTTCAAGTAGGCTTACTTCTTTTTGCGAGCCCGACCGTGTGTGCCATGACGGCGGCGATGATGACGACGCCGCCCAGGATGGCCCACTGCGAGGGGCGCTCGCCGATGAAGAGGAAGACCCAGACGGGGTTGAGCATCGGCTCGACGTAGCCGACGATGCCGGCGTCGAGCGAGCGCACGCCGCGCCGGATGCCGAGCGTGAAGAAGGTGTAGGCCACCCCTATCTGGAAGACGCCGAGGTAGAAGACTATTGCCGCGTCGCGCGCCGTCACCTCCCCGGCCGCGCGCGCGAACGGGACGAGCGTGACGAGGCAGATGATGAGGTTGCCGTAGAGCGTCGAGGAGGCGCGGTTCACACGGCCCGCGCGCGGGTGGCGCAGCAGCAGCAGGAAGAAGGCGAAGCAGAGCCCCGAGGCGAGCGCCGTCAAATTCCCCGCCACGTCCTGCGGCCTCAGCTGACCGGCGAAGAACAGGGACATCCCCGCCAGGCAGGCGGCGACGACGAGGAAGTCGGCCCACCGCCTCCGCTCGCCGTACATCCACGGCTCAAGCAGCATGACGTAGACCGGCGCCGTGTATTGCAGGAAGATGGCGTTGGCGGCGGTCGTCAGCTTGTTGGCGACGACGAAGAGGATGAGCAGCGCCGCGTAGAGCACCGAGGCGGCGAGCGTCACGCCGTTCGCCTTGAAGCCCTCGCGCCGCGTCAGGTAGGCGATGGTCCCCGCGGCGAAGAGCGAGCGGCCGAAGGAGAGTTCGAGCGCGCCCAACTGCGTCGCCTTGATGAAGAGCCCGCCCGTGCTCCAAAGCAGCGCCGCCGCCAGCACGAACAGGATGGGCGGGACGCCCGCGCCGCGCCCCGTCGGTAGAATTTTCGGCACCCGCCCATTTAAGCATTAACGCGCCGGGCGCGGAAGGCGCCTGTGGCATAATGCATCCGGCGCGACCCGCGCCCGCATCTAAAAGGTCGGAGACTCAACAATCAGACAAGAGGATTCAGATGAACGAATTTCAACCCCGCAACCAGCAGCGTTATGAGAGTCAGCGGCCCTGGCCGGACGAGGCCGGCTGGCTCGGCCCTCAGACCCCCACGGCGGCCCAGGCGAGCGTCGCCGAGCGCATGTCCTTCGTCCGCAAGGTCTACGCGCTCTTCTTCGCGGCGACGTTGTTCGCCATCGGCGGCGTCGGCCTCGGGCTCTCGTTCCCGCCGCTCATGCTCTACGCCGCGCGCCACCCCTTCATCATGCTCTTCGTGATGATGGGCGGCGTGATAGGCGCGCAGGCCGTGCGCCACGTCCGCGGCCTGAACCTGCTCGCGCTCTTCGGCTTCACGACGCTGACGGGCGTCATCATCTCGCCGCTCATCGCCTTCACGATGGCCGACAACCCGTCCTCGATCCTGGCGGCAGGCGTCTTGACGGTCGGCATCTTCGGCGGCCTGACGGCCTACGTCTTCGTCTCGAAGCGCGACTTCAGCTTCATGCGCGGGATGCTGACGGTCGGCCTCGTCGTCGTCTTCCTGGCCTCGCTCCTGAGCTTCTTCCTCTCGTCGGGCGCGCTCGGGTTCGGCGTCGCGGCCGCGGCGCTGCTGCTCTTCTCGGGCTTCGTGCTCTACGACACGTCGAACATCATCCGCCGCTACCCGACTAACGAGTACGTGCAGGGCGCGCTCTCGCTCTACCTCGACGCCTTCAACATCTTCCTCGCGCTGCTCCGCATCCTGAACGCGGGCCGCCGCTGAAGACACGCACGACGGAAAAGGCGGGGCGCTTCCGGGTGGAGGCGCCCCGCCTTTTCCGTGGACCCGCGGCTTCCTTAGAAGTCGAACTTGACGGCGAGCTGGAGCTGGCGCGGGGTGGCGAAGGTGGTCGTGCCGGAGGCCGGCGAGGAGAAGGTGCGAGGCGTGCCGAAGGCCGTCACGAACTGCGGGGCGGCGAGCGTGCCGCCGCCCGTCGTGGCGAAGTTGAAGAAGATGTTGTTGACCGTCACGACGTTGGCGCGGTTGAAGATGTTGAAGGCTTCGAGAATCAGGCGCAGGCGCATCGACTCGTTGAAGGGGATGTTGCGCGTGACGCGCGCGTCGAACTGGTAGACGGCCGGGGTCGTGAACTGGTTGCGCGCGGTGCCGGGCAGGCGGTCGTTGGCGCGGTTGCCGTCGTTATTGGGGTCGTTGGCGACGAGGGCCGAGTAGGGCGAGCCGGACTGCATCTGCACGATGCCGGAGAGCGTGTAGTGGCTGAAGAGGGCGCGCGCCATCGGGTTGTCGCTCCACTTGATGCGGCCGATTTCGTAGATGGGACTGAAGACGAAGCGGTGGCGCAGGTCGGTGTCTGAGCGCCCGTAGTCGAGGCCCGGGTTGATCTGGTTCTGGACGATCTTGGCGTCGTCGGCGATGACGACGACCGTCGTCTGGTCGGGGCGGTCGTCCTCGGCCTTCGAGAAGGTGTAGGCGGCGATGAACTGGAAGCCGCGCGTGAAGCGTTGCGTGGCCTGAAGGGCGAGACCGTTGTAGAGGGAGCGGGCGGCGCTCTCGAAGACGTTGATGCGGCTGTAGGAGACGCCCGAGGCGCGCGAGATGGGGCGGGCCGTGGGGAACCGCCCGAAGGTGTAGGTGCGGCCGTCCGGCCCCGCGACGTTGAAGGCGACGGGCGCGGAGAGGTTGAGGTCGCGCGTGCGCGTCAGGTGGACGCCTCGGTAGAAGAGGTAGGTGGCCGAGAGGCTGAGGTTGTCCAGCAGCTCGCGCTCGACGCCGAGGCGGCCCTGCTCGACGTAGGGGTGCTCGTAGTCGGGCGCGAAGAAGAAGAGGCTCGGGTTCGAGCCGCCGATGGCGGGCGGCGCCGTCAGGACGTTCGGGTAGCGCAGGCCGAGCGTATTCAGCTGCGACGCGCTCAGGGTCACGCCGGTGACGTTGATGCCGTTCTGCGAGTGGGCGGTGCCGAGCACGATGGCCGGCGTGCGCCCGTAGAAGAGGCCGAAGCCGCCGCGCACGACCGTCCTCTCGTCGGGCGCGTAGGAGAAGCCGGCGCGCGGCGCGAGGTTGTTCTTGTCCTTCGGGCAGTTGCCGGTGTTGACGCCATTATTGAGGAGCAGCGGGTCGGGGTTCGTCACCGGCGGGCAGGCGAGCGCCGAGTAGTCGTAGCGCACGCCGAGGTTCAGCGTGAGCTTCGGCGTCACGCGCACGTCGTCCTGCACGTAGAAGGCGTACTCGGAGAGGTTCGGCTCGGTCGTCGCGCCGGTCGTGTTCGGGCCGGCGAAGTTCTGCGTGTAGGAGACGGGGAGGTTGCGCGCGAAAGCCTGGTAGCCGTTGAGGTTCACGAGGGGCGCGAGCGGGTCGGCGATGTTCGAGAAGGTGTAGGAGCCGTTGAAGAGGCCGGGGAAGAAGTTCAAGACGCGGTCGAAGTTGAAGTCGAGGCCGGCCTTGTAGCTGCTGCGGCCGCGCGCGTAGGAGACGTTGTCTATGAACTGCACGCGCTTGATGGTCGTCTCGCGCGGGCTGAAGTTGTTGCGGCCGATCTGGAAGTTCCCGCCGCCCGTGTTGATGACGGCCTCGGGCTGGTCGGAGTTGGCCTGGCCCGGCTCCTTGTCGCGCGCGAGCTGGAAGCGGAACTCGTTGACGACGCGCTCGGTGAGCGTCGAGGCGAGGCTGCCCGAGAAGGTGTCGCTCGTGACGAGGCTGTCGCCCGAGTGCTCCTCGGCCGAGAGCGGGCCGTTGTTCTCGTTGTTCTGGCCGGTGAAGCCCTGGTGGTTGTAGCGGAGCGTCAACTGGTTCGCCGAGTTCAGGGAGATGTCCGTCTTGCCCAGGAAGACGTTCTGGTCGCGGCCGACCTGATAGGTTTCGAGCCGGGGCAGGAGCGCCGTCTGCGCGGCGGCGGGGGCGGTGGAGAAGTTCGGAACGTCGAGCACTTGGGGGATGTCGGAGCGCTGGCCGTCGTAGGAGAAGAAGAAGAAGGCGCGGTCCCGCTTGATGGGGCCGCCGACGCGCCCGCCGAACTGGTTGATGCGAGTGGCGGCGCGCTTGTTGGGCAGCCCGCGCCGCGACTGGGCGGCCTTGACGCCGGGGTCGTTGGCGTTCAAAGACTCGTCGCGCAGGTACTCGAAGAGGCCGCCGTGGAAGGTGTTCGTGCCCGACTTGGTGACGACGTTGATGACGGCGCCGCCCGCGCGGCCGAACTCGGCGGAGAAGCCGTTCTGGTTGACCTGAAACTCCTGCACCGACTCTTCGGAGAACTGGTAGGGGGGCCGGACGCCGCCGCGCCCGAGGGCCTGGCCGAAGAAGGTGTTGTTGTTGTCCACGCCGTCAACCTGGAGGCTGTTGAGCGTGCCGCGCTGGCCGCCGACGGAGAGGTCGCCGCCGCGCGGGTCGCGGATGACGCCGGGCGAGAGCGTGGAGAAGTCCTGGAAGTTGCGGCCGTTGATGGGAAGGTTCTGGATGGCGCGCTCGTTGATGGTCGTCGAGACGGAGGTGCGCGCCGTCTCGACGACGGGGGCCTCGCCCGTCACCGTCACGTCGGCCCGCGCGCCGCCGACGGCGAGCGCGATGTCGAGCGTCGTGCGGCTGCCGACCGTCACCTGCACGCCCGCCACCTCCCTCGTCGTGAAGCCGGAGGCGGCGGCGCTGACGCCGTAAGCGCCGGGCGGCAGGAGGATGATGCGGAAGTTGCCTTCGTCGTCGGTGGTGGCGGTGCGTTCGAGGCCGGTGGCGTTGTTCCTGGCCGTGACGCTGGCGCCTTTGACGACCGCGCCGTTGGGGTCGAGCACGCGGCCGTCGATGTCGCCGGAGGTGGCCTGCGACTGCGCGAGCGCGGCGGCAGAGGGGAAGGCGAACAGGCAGGCGCACGCCAGCGCGAGCCGCGCGAGAACAGGGGGGAAGCTCTTCGGCATGATGTCCTCTCTTCGGTTGGTCTATGTGGGACGGGTGGGCGGGCGCGTGCGGGCCCCGGCCCTCGGAGCCGAGATACTATGCGGACGCGGCGCGGGGGTCAAGGCGCTTGCGCCCGCCCGCCGTTTGCAGGAGGCTCATCAGGCCCGTGTAGCCGTAGCCGAAGCAGAAGAGGAAGAGGAAAGGCAGCGTGCCCCACATGCCCATGCTGGCGGCGTAGGAGATGGCGAGCAGGAAGTAGGCCGCGAGGCCCAACTCGAAGGCCGGCAGCCAGCCGCGGCCGCGCCTGTACTTCTTGCGCTTCCAGGTCTCGTCGCCGCCGTCGCCTTCGACCTTGTACTTCGGCGTCCTCACGAACTCGGTCTTGATGCGCAGGAGTGCTTCGAGGACGGCGCGCGCGTTCGAGAAGGCGAGGCCGATGCCGAGCGCCATGACGAGCGGCAGGTGCAGCAGGCGGCGGCTCGTGCGCGGGCGGTCAAGATACCAGACGGCCGTGCCGTAGAAGAGGACGACCGAGGCCGTCGAGAAGAAGAGGAGCGGGAGGTCGAGGAGCATCAGGTGGTAGAGCCCCTGGTTGTAGCGGACGAGCAGCAGCGGGAACTGGAGGAGGCTCGTCAGAATCATCAGGGGGTAGCTGACGTTGCCCGTCAGGCGGAAGAACATTTCGAGCTTGACGCGGCGGGGCAGGTCCGCGCGCAGGATGCGCGGGTAGAGCTTCAAGGCGACTTCCGTCACGCCCTTCGCCCAGCGCCGCTGCTGAGCCTTGAAGGCGTTTATCTCGACGGGCACTTCCGAGGGCGCGTCCTCGTCGAGCAGGTAGACGAAGCGCCAGCCCATGAGCTGCGCGCGGAAGGAGAGGTCCGTGTCTTCAGTCAGCGTGTCGTGCTGCCAGCCGCCCGAAAGCTCGATGGCGCGGCGACGCCAGAGGCCGGCCGTGCCGTTGAAGTTGAAGAAGCCGCCCGTCCTGTTCCTCACCGTCTGCTCGACGACGAAGTGGCCGTCGAGGAGGATGGTCTGGAGGCGCGTCAGAAGGTTGTAGGAGCCGTTGATGTGCGACCAGCGCATCTGGGCGCAGGCGACTAGCGGGTCGTTGAAGAAGTGGACGAGCTTGCGCAGGCAGTCGGGGCGCGGGACGAAGTCGGCGTCGAAGATGGCGACCAGCTCGCCCTTCGCCGTCTTCAACCCGTTCTCAAGCGCGCCGGCCTTAAAGCCCGTGCGGTCGCCGCGGTGGATGTAGGAGATGTCGAAGCCTTCGGCGCGGTAACGCGCGGCGGCGCGGGCGGCCGTCCCGCGCGTCTCGTCGGTCGAGTCGTCTAAGACCTGTATCTCAAGCCGGTCGCGCGGGTAGTCGATCGAGGCGACGGCCGCGAGCAGGCGCTCGACGACGTACAGCTCGTTGAAGAGAGGGAGTTGGAGCGTGACGCGCGGCAGGTCTTCTTCCGAGTAGAGGGCGGCGGGCTCGGGGGCGAGCCGGCGGTAGCGCCAGAAGTCGAAGACCTGCTTGATGCGGTAGGCGCCGTAGAGCGAGAGGACGAGGAGGAGCGCGAAGTAGGGGACGAGCACGGCCCAGTCGAGCGCGTCGAGGCGGTAGAGCGGGCTGATGTTCTCGGCCGTCCTGGCGACGGAGCGCTCGAAGTATTCGCGGAAGAGCAGGTCGGGGGCGGGCGTTTGCAGCAGCGTTGTCGTCATCTCTTCTCCCGGCTTCGGAAAAAAACGAACGGGCGGCGCCGAAGTCTTACCCCGGCGCTGCCCGCTTGGATGCACGAATTGTAGCCGAAAGCACGCCGCCGCTAAAGGCCGCGCCGCCGCCCCCATCCGCCCTTATAAGACCGTAGGGGCAGAGCCCGTCCCTGCCCCTACGGGAACACTTCCCTTCCGGGCTAGCTACCTTGGCCGTAAGAGCTGCCGCCGCCCTGCGGCCCGCCGTAGCCGCCGCCCGGCTGACCGCCGCCATAACCGCCGCCGCCGCCCGGCTGGCCTCCGCCGTAGCCGCCGCCGGTCGGGTCGTTGTAACCGCCGCCGGTCGGGCCGCCGTAGCCTCCGCCCGGGGCGGGAGGAGGCGGAGGAGTGTTGGGGCCGCCCTTGCGCTTCTCGAAGATGGAGATGCCGATGAGGCCGCCGACGAGGCCCAGGATGGCGTCCACGACGACGCCGAAGATGCCGCCCACGAAGGCGAGCGCGAAGCCGGCCAGCGGTAAGGCGATGCCCGATTCCCTCAACTGCTCCATCTGCGCGGCGACCGCGGCCGAGTTGACGAGGTAGACGAGTGGCACGCCGATGACGAGGTAGATGACGCCGCCGACGGCGCCGGCGATGGCACCCAGGATGGCGCCGTCGGCCATCTGGACGGGCGTCGGCGACTTCGGGACTTGCTGGCTGATGGCGAAGATGCCCGCACCGATCGGCAGCAGGCACGCGCAGCAGCCTACGATGCCGAGCGCCGGGATGAGCGCCGGGATGAGCCCGATGACAATCAGCGCCACGCCGAGGGCTCCGCCGGCCAGGAAAGCAGGTTGATATTTGCCGATCATGTGTAGCTCATTCTCCTCTTCAGAGTTGCGTCTACGTTACGCCGCCGCGCGCCGAGGCGGGTGGCTAAATCAACCGCGCCGGGCACGATGTAGAAGGCCGCGCCCGCGCCCAGCACGAGCGCCGTCAGGAAGCGGGACCAGTGGGTGTTCTCCCAGATGCCCGCGACGCCGAGCAGGAAGTCGGCCGAAGTCGGCACGGCCGCCAGAAACAGCCACCCGCGCCACGGCGCCTCGACGCGCGTCAGGCCGCGCCGGACGAGCGGGCAGGCCAGCACGCCCGCGAGCGCCCCCGCGTAGAGCCCCAGGCACCGCGCGCACACGGCCGCCGGAAAACTCAGCAGGTGAAAAGACCGCTCCGGCATCTGGTGGCACGTCGCGCGGAAGCTCTGATAGAGCAACTGCGACAGCAGCGGCCACCCGCCCGCCCTCAGCACCGGCGCGAGCAATATCAAACTTACAAACAACGCCGCGACGCCCGCCGCCGCCGCCCACCCCGCCAGCGCCACGCGCCGCCGCCGCGCCGCCTCTTCGGCCGTGACGAACTGCGGGACGTACTCGGAGACGGGAGCAGGCACGATAGGGATTGCGGGTCGCGGAAAACTAAAATCGGATGACTGTGTCGGGGCCGCCCTCGACGTGGACGGTGTCAACGAAGCGTATGTGGCGCGACTCGGTCGTCATCACCAGCGAGTGCGTGCGCTTGCCGGCGCCGAAGAAGCGGACGCCGCGGAGCAGCGCGCCGTCGGTGACGCCGGTCGCCACGAAGATGATCTTGCGCCCCGGCGCCAGGTCGCCCGTGTCGTAGACCTTGTCGGGGTTGCTGATGCCCATCCCGCGCAGCCGCTCCAGGACCTCCTCGCGCGGCGGCACCTTGTCCTTGTCAACGCCGAGGCGGTCGGGGTCGAAGACGAGGCGGGCCTGTATCTCGCCGTTCAGGCACTTCAAGGCGGCGGCCGTCAGCACGCCCTCGGGCGCGCCGCCGATGCCCATCAGCGCGTGGATGTTGGTGCCGGCGATGGCGGCCGAGATGCCGGCCGAGAGGTCGCCGTCGCCGATGAGGCGGATGCGCGCCCCGGCGTCGCGGATGTCCTGAATGAGTTGGCGGTGGCGCGAGCGTTCGAGGACGATGACGGTCAGGTCTTCGACATCGCGGCTGAGTCTTCGCGCGATGTTCTTGAGGTTGTCTTTGACGGGTGCATCTATATCAACGGAGCCGCGGCACGACGGGCCAACGACTATCTTGTCCATGTAGATGTCGGGCGCGTACAGCAGCCCGCCGCGCTCGGAGGCGGCCATGACGGCAATCGCGTTGTTGGCGCCGAGCGCGCACAGGTTCGTCCCCTCCAGCGGGTCCACGGCGATGTCAACCTCGGGGTAATCCTCGGCGTCTCCGGGGTGCGTGTACCCGGCGCCGACCTCCTCGCCGATGTAGAGCATGGGGGCCTCGTCGCGCTCGCCCTCGCCGATGACGATGCGGCCGCGCATGGGGACCGCCCGCATCGCCTCGCGCATGGCCTCGACCGCCACCTTGTCGGAATACTTGCGTTCGCCCTGCCCCATCGTGCGCGCCGAGGCGATGGCCGCGGCCTCGCACACGCTTAGAAAGTCCAACGAGAGATTGACGCTGTTCAGCTCCTGCTCCATGCGCTACGCGCTCCTGCCGTCGGCTAGAATTTTCAGCTTAATGCGGTCGTGAAATGAACGACTGAACCCGGAAAAGTTACCGGCATACTACCAGAGCCGGCCCCGAAATAATAGCTGCCGGGCAGGGCCATCGACGCCGTCCGCGGCCGCGCATTCTCGACCCGCGCGAAAAATTATCGCCGCCCTGAGCCCTCAGCGGCCGCCGTTACGCGTTGACGGTTAAAGGCGGTCCCGTCAATCGCTCGCCGCCTCCGACGCAACCCCCCACATCCAGACCTCAAAGGAGATTCCCTTAATGAAACGCCTCTTCAGACTCACCCTTCTCTCGCTGCTCGTCGCCGCGCCCGCGTCCGCCGGCTTCGCCCGGACGCAGCCCCCCGCGGCGGGCCTCACCTCACACTTCGTAGACCTCCCGACCGGCGTCCGCATGCACTACGTCGAGCAGGGACGCAACCGGAGCCGGGGCAAGGTCGTCATCTTCCTGCACGGCTACACGGACTCCTGGCGCTCGTTCGAGCGCAACCTGCCGCTGCTCTCCGACAAGTTCCACGCCTACGCCATTGACCAGCGCGGCCACGGCCTCCACGTCGAATGGCCCCAGGAGTTCGTCAACGACCTCGAAGCCTTCGCCAAGTGAAAGAAGTGGGCGGTAGGCAGTAAAAAGGAGAGGCGGCCGAGAGTAAACGCTCCGGCCGCCTCTAACTATTCAGGGATGATTTTAACTGCCTGCTGCCTACTTCTCTTTCAGATTCAGGTTGCGCATCAGGCGGTGCAGGTAGTTCGGGTGGACGCCGAGCATGCGGGCGGCGTCGGTGAGGCGGCCGGAGGCGCGCTCGACGGCGCGGAGGATAATCTGCTTCTTGGCCTCGCGGACGGCGTCGTGGTAGCCGGCGGATGCCGTATCGCCCGGGGCCGCCTGCGGCAGACCCGCGTCGAGAATCGTCTCGGGCAAATCTTCCGGCAGGAGGCGGTCGGTCGAGCCGAGGACGACGGCCCGCTCGACGGCGTTCTCAAGCTCGCGCACGTTGCCCGGCCAGTCGTAGGCGACGAGGCAGTCGCGCGCCTTCGCCGACAGCCCCGTCACCCGCCGCTTGAAGCGCGCCGCGTACTTCGCCGCGAAGTAATTGGCCAGCAGCGGGATGTCCTCGCGCCTATCCTTCAGCGCCGGCATCTCGAAGGAGACGACGTTGAGCCGGTAGTAAAGGTCCTGCCGGAAGGTGCCGGCGCGCACCGCCGTTTCGAGGTCGCGGTTCGTCGCGGCGATGACTCGCACGTCAACGCGGATGGTGCGCGTGCCGCCGACGCGCTCGAACTCGCGCTCCTGCAGGACGCGCAGGAGCTTCGCCTGGAGGACGGGCGCCAGCTCGCCCACCTCGTCGAGGAAGAGCGTGCCGCCGTCGGCCACCTCAAGCTTGCCCTTCTTCTGCGCCATCGCCCCGGTGAAGGCGCCCTTCTCGTGGCCGAACAGCTCCGACTCCAGCAGCGACTCGGTCAGCGCCGCGCAGTTGATGGCGACGAAGGGGCGGCCGCGCCGTGGGCTGTTCTGGTGGACGGCCTGCGCCGCCAGCTCCTTGCCCGTGCCCGACTCGCCGCGGACGAGCACCGTCGAGTCGGTCGGCGCGACGCGCGCGATGAGTTGATAGACCTGCCGCATCCGCGCGCTCTCGCCCACCATCCCGTGCTCGTGGAGGCTCGCGTCGCGCAGCATCCGGTTCTCGTCCTCAAGCTGCTCGACGTGGCGCGCGTTGTTGAGCGCGACGGCGGCGATGCCGGAGATGACGGTGACTATCTGCAGGTGCTCCTCGGCGAAGCGCGCGCCGCGGTCGCTCGTGTAGAGGTAGACGACGCCGAGCGTGCGCTCGAAGAGGACGAGCGGGACGCACAGGAGCGAGCTGATGAGCGCCGCCTCGATACTTTCGGCCCCCGCGAACTGCCCGGCGTCGTACACGTCGTTGGCGAGCACGGCCTCGCCCTCCTTCAAGACCTGGCTGACGACCGTCCGGCTCACCGTCACCGCGCGCCCCGCCCGGCCCGCGCGGTCGAGCCCGAACTCCGAGACTATCTCGCCGTCCTCGCTCGTCAAAAGTATCGCCCCGCGCTCGGCCGGCACCGCCTCGAAGACCAGGCCGAGCAGCTCGCGCATCAGCGCCTCGGCCCCGCGCACGGAGTTGATCGAGGTGCTGACCTTGACGAGCAGCGACAGGTCGCGCGCCATGCTCGCCACGGGCGGCAGTTGCGCCCAGCTCTCGCGCGGCCGCAGGTAGAGCGCGTCCTCGGCCCGCAGCCGCATGGTCGAGTGGGCCGTCATCTGCCGCTCGCTGATCTGGACGGGGTCGGAGGAGAGCGCGGCCTCGCCCTCGCCCGTCATGAAGACGGCGCGCGACTCGCCCACGTCTATCTGGTCGCCGTGCGCCAGCGCGTGCTCGCGGACGGGCCGGCCGTTGACGAACGTGCCGTTCAGGCTCTCCACGTCCACGAGCTTGAAGCCGTCGCCCTCGGGCCTGACGACGCAGTGGCGGCGCGAGAGCAGCGAGTCCGGCACCGTCAGGCGGTTCGTGGAGTCGCGGCCGATGGAGAGCTCCTCGGCGCCCAGCGCGCAGACGGTGTCCTTGAGAGGGCCGGCGATGAAGACGAGTCTGGGATTCATGGGCACAGGCGCCGCGCCGCTTCCGCCGACGGGCGCTAGCGCGACAAATACCACTTTGCAGGTCAAAAGTCACTTCCCGCCCACTAACCGAAGAGATAGGAGGACTATCTTTTCGGATAGATATTTGGGCGGCTACGTACCGCGTGCCGCGCGCCCTCCGCGGGCGGCAAACCGGACCGGCTCAATGGTTTAGGCCCGCGGGCGGCGCACCCGGCGGGGCCGGCGGGACTCGCGGCACGCGGGTTGTAATTACTCTGTGCGGCAAGAGAGACGGACGGAAATCTTAGGAAAGGAAGACGGCCATGATAAAGAGAGTTTGCTTCAGCCTTCTGGCGTTGACCTTACTGGTCTCTTTAGGGGCCGCCATGTCCGCCTAAGCCCACGAACGGAACGCAGACGAAGGAGGTACATCGTGAACGCCCTGACAGCCCTGACAGTCTCAATAGTCCTCACCGCCACGATGTGCGCCTCCTACGTGAAGAGTAAGGTGCCGGCCGCCGAGTTAGTCAGAGCCGACTCCGGCACCCAAAAAGTGGTCGAGACCCCGCCGCCCGCCCGCGAGACAGGGCACTGAGCGAGCAGGCCCCGGCGGGCCCAAGATGTTCCACCCGCCCCCAATCACACCTCGAAGCCCATCACCCGCCTAACAGGGCTTCAGCACGGGGCGGCGGCCGTAACCCCTTCCTCACGGCCGCCGCCCCGGATAGCATTTTGAGACCGCCTACTGCCTGCTGAATTTCGGCAACTGCATGCGCGCCGGCTTCTCACCCTTGAGGCCGAGCGCCCAGTCGGCCTGCATGAGGGTGTGGATGTCGCGCGTGCCCTCGTAGATGACGGCGGCCTTGCAGTTGCGCAGGTAGCGTTCGACGGGGTAGTCGTTCGAGTAGCCGTTGGCGCCGTGAACTTCAATCGCCATCGAGGCCGCCTTCTCGCTGCGCACCGTCGCCTGCCACTTGGCTAAGCTTGTGGCGCGGGCGTTCGGGCGCCCCTCGTTCTTGAGCCAGCCGGCGCGCAGGTAGAGCAGCCGGCACATCTGGTAGTCGGCCTCCATCTCGGCGATCTTCTGTTTGACGAGCTGGTGGTTGGCGATCTTCGTCCCGAACGTCTCGCGCTCAAGCGAGTAGGCGACGGAGGCGTCGCGCGAGGCGCGGATGACGCCCGTCGCCCCGGCCGCGACCGTGTAGCGCCCCTGCTCCAGAGCGAACATCGCAATCTTGAAGCCCTCGCCCTCCTCGCCGAGCATCTGCTCCTGCGGCACCCTCACGTCCTGGAGGGAGAAGTAGCCGGTGTTGCCGGCGCGGATGCCCATCTTGCCGTGGATGGTGCCGGAGGTGAAGCCGGGCATGCCGCGCTCGACGATGAAGCAGGACATCCCCGAATGGTCGCGCCGCCGCCGCTTCTCCTCGTCCGTCCAGCAGAAGAAGAGGAAGTGGTCGGCCACGTCGCCGAGTGAAATCCACATCTTCTCGCCGTTGAGGACCCACTCGTCGCCCTCGCGCCGGGCGGTCGAGCGAGAGCCGACCACGTCCGAGCCCGCCCCCGGCTCCGTCAGCCCGTAGGTGGCGAGGCGCTCGCCCTTCGCCTGCGGCACGAGGTACTTGCGCTTCTGCTCCTCCGTACCCCAGGCGTAGAGCGACAGCGAGTTGAGGCCCGTGTGGACGCTCATCACGACGCGGAGGAAGGTGTCAACGGCTTCGAGCTCTTCGCAGACGAGCCCGAGCGCGACGTAGTCGAAGCCGGCGCCGCCGTACTCCTCGGGGATGCAGACGCCGAGCAGGTTCAGCTCGCCCATCTTGTCGAGCACGGCGCGCTCGAAGTGCTGCCGCTCGTCCCACTCCTTGATGTGCGGCGCCACCTCGGCGCGCGCGAACTCGCGCACGGTGCGGACCAACGCCTCGTGCTCTTCGGTCAAGTCGAAATCAATCATTCCTAATCTTCCTTAAATTTGAGACTCCGGCGCGCGGGACTTCACGCGCGAGGTGCGGGAGCGCACGCGGAGTTTTGAATTGTGCATTGCGCAGGTGGAAACTGACCCGTCATCTTACCAGACGCCCGCGCCGCCCGCCACAGAGGCGGCGTTTAAGAATGACCGCCTTCGGCCAGCAGGGGGCCAGCGGCGGCCCTCGCCTCTTCGAGCGTGCGGACGCGGCCGTCGAGCTGCATCTCGTAGACGGCGTCGAGAATTTTTTTGAAGAGGGGCGAGGGCTTGAGGCCCATCTCCAGCAGGTGCCGCCCCATCAGCAAAGGCGCGGGGGGCCGCCTGTCAACCTCAAGCTCGCGGGCGCGGGCGATGAACCACTCCTGCGCCTCGGCCGTCTTCCGGTGCTCCGGCGGCACCCAGGGGGCGTTCCGGCCAAGCGAGTCGGCGCGGGCGACGCGGTAGAGCAGTTCAAGCTCGCAGCGGCGGGCGAGGCGCCGGAAGGCGCCTTCGGAGATTTCGTCGCGCCGCCGGTAGAACTCGCCCGGCTTGAGGTGTTCGCGCACGAGCGAGACGACCTGCTCGCGCACGTCGTAGCCGTCGAGCGTAAAGATTTTAAGGCGGTCGAGGAGAGAGAGCGTCGGCGCGACGCCTGCCTCGTCGTGGCCGCGCGAGCGGATGCGGCCTTCGACGAACTCGGTCGGCGAAGGCTTGCCGAAGTCGTGGCACAGCGCGGCGAGCATCACGGCCACGCGCCGCGGGTAGTCGAGGTCGTCTATCGCCTCGCGCGCCCGGTCGCACGTGAGCCAGGTGTGCACGTCTACATCGCCCTCGGGATGCCAATCTTTTTCTTGCGACACGCCTTCGAGCGCCTTCAGCTCGGGGAATAGCTGTTCGGTGGCTCCGAGCCGCGCGAGCCACCGGAACCCGACCGACGGGCGCTCGGCCTGAAGGAGAATTTTTTCCAGCTCGCCCCAGACGCGCTCGGCGGGCAGGTCCGTGAGGTCTATCGAGCGGCACAGCCCGACAGTCCCCTCCTCGACATCGAACTCGAAGCGGGCGGCGAACTGCGCGGCGCGCAGCACGCGCAAAGAGTCTTCGATAAAAGTCTCGGGCGAGACGGCGCGCAGCAGTTTTTTTTCGAGGTCGGCCAGGCCGCCGAAGGGGTCGAGCAGTTCACCGTCGAGCGGGTCTTCGAGGACGGCGTTGACGGTGAAGTCGCGGCGGCGGGCGGCCTCCTCGACGGGCATGTGGGGGTCGCCTTCGATGACGAAGGCGCGGTGGCCGCGGCCGGCCTTGCGCTCGCGGCGCGGCAGAGAAACGTCGAGGTCGCGGCCGACCTTGTAGACGGTGAACGCCTCGCCGACGACGTTGACGCGCCCCACGCGGTCGAGCAGCGCGCGCAGGCGCCCGGGCGCGACGCCGTAGACCTCCACGTCCCAGTCCTTCACGACGCGCCCCATCAGCCGGTCGCGCACGCAGCCGCCGACCATCAAGGCCCGGCCGCCCTCTTGGCCTACGGCGCGCGCCAGCCTCAGGATTTTTTCGGGGGCGGGAGAAGGCATCCCGTTAGCGCGGCAGCGCCCGGTCCTCTTCGGCCGCGTCGTCGTCGTCCTCTAAGTCGTCCTCGTCGTCGTCGAGGAAGTCTTCGTCGTCGTAATCCTCGTCGTCATCGTCGAAGTCGTCTTCGGGGTCGTCAACGAGAATCTGGACGCCGCGCGTCGAGGGCAGGCAGCTTATGACCTGGACGCGCTCGACGCGCGTGCGCTCGGGCGAGGAGTGCCAGAGCTTGACCCAGAAGGAGCGCGTGTCGCCGTGGACGACGAAGGTCGAGCCGTCCATCATGACGGGCACGGGCTCGGCCAGAGTCCCGTCGCGCAGCTCCTCCAGAAGCTCGGGGATGTACTGCCGGAACTGCTCGAATTGCAGAACGACGGCGCCGTCCTCGACCTCGGCCGGCGGCAGCTCGATGGGGTCGTCCGACTCCAGGAGCAGCCGCGACTCGGTCTGCTGATTTCTTTTTTTAACTACGGGCATAACTCTTCACTAGCAACTGACGCCGAGCCTCTTCCTGAGATATTCGGCCAGCTCGGCCGTCTTGACGCGCTCCTGATTCCAGGTGTCGCGGTCGCGGACGGTGACGGCCTCGTCTTCGAGCGACTGGTGATCGACGGTGACGCAGAAGGGCGTGCCGATCTCGTCCTGGCGCGCGTAGAGCTTGCCGATGCCGCCCGTGTCGTCGTAGACGGTGCGCATCGAGGGCTGTAGCTCGCGCTTGAGGCCCCTCGCCATCGAGACTATCTCCGGCTTGTTCTTCGCCAGGGGGAGCACGGCCGCCTTGATGGGCGCGAGCTGCGGGTGGAGTTTGAGGATGACGCGCTTCTCGCCCTTGTCGGTCGTCTTCTCGGAGTAGGCGTCCATCAGGACGGCGAGCACGGTGCGGTTGACGCCGGCCGCGGGCTCGATGACGTAAGGGTAGTAACGCTCCTTCGTCGCCTCGTCGAAGTAGGAGAGGTCTTCCGTCGAGTCGGGGTTGACGCGCTTGCCTTCCGCGTCCTCGGGCTTCTTCGAGTGGGCCTTGAGGTCGAAGTCGGTGCGGTTGGCGATGCCCATCAGCTCGTCCCACTGCCGCTCCTCGTCCTCGCGCTCGGGGAAGAAGCGGTAGTGGATGTCAACGGTGCGCTTGGCGTAGTGGGCCAGCTCCTCCTTCGGCTGCTCGTAGAAGCGCAGGTTCTCGCCGGAGATGCCGAGGTTGATGAACCACTGGTGGCAGTAGTCAATCCACTCCTGATGCACGCCCTCGTCCTCGCCGGGGCGGACGAAGTATTCCATCTCCATCTGCTCGAACTCGCGCGTGCGGAAGATGAAGTTGCCGGGCGTGACCTCGTTGCGGAACGACTTGCCGATCTGCGCGATGCCGAAGGGAATCTTGCGCCGCATCGTCGTCTGCACGTTCAGGAAGTTGACGAAGATGCCCTGCGCCGTCTCCGGCCGGAGGTAGGCGAGCGCATTGGGGTCGTCCTCCACCGCGGCGGCGCCGATGGTGGTGCGGAACATCAGGTTGAAGGCGCGGGGCTCCGTCAGGTTAGTCGAGCCGCAGTTGGGGCACTTGGGCTTGCCCGCGGCATCGGACTCAAGCTTGTCGGCGCGCAGGCGCGTCTTGCACTCTTTGCAGTCAACGAGCGGGTCGCTGAAGGTGTCCTCGTGGCCCGAGTACTTCCAGACCAAGCGGTTGAGGATGATGCTGGAGTCAACGCCCTCCATGTCGTCGCGCTCGTGGACCATCCAGCGCCACCATGCCTGCTTGACGTTGTTGCAGATTTCCACGCCGAGCGGGCCGTAGTCCCAGGCGCTCCCGAGCCCGCCGTAAATGTCCGAAGATGGGAAGACGAACCCGCGCCGCTTCGAGAGCGAGACGATGGTTTCGATGTTCGGTGCTGCCACTTTTCTCTCCGTGAACGGTTGACGGTTTGACTCGGACGAGGATAGCAGCCGCGCGCGGGAATTGGAAAGAAGCGAGGGGCGCCGCCCACGTCGCGGGACGGCGCCCCTCGCTTCTTAAAGTTTTCGGGCCGCGTGTCGGGAGGCTACCTCGACGGCGCCGAAGGGACGTTCACGTCCACGTCCACCTTGCTCCCCCCGCCGCCGCCGAACATGCCGCCGCGCCACGCGAAGAGCGCGATGACGACGACGATCAGAAAGATCACCACGATGGCGACCACGCCCGTATTGCCTGAGCCATTATCGGCCATGCTTTTTCAATCCTCCTTCAATATGGATGCCTTGCCGCGAGGCCGTTAGGGTTCTAGAACTGCACGTTTAAATCGGCCGAAACGTCGCCTACGTTTGGTATCGGTACGCGGGCGAACACTTCCACGGGTCTTTAAGAAAAAGCCGTGCCACGAAGCGCCGGGCCGAAACGGTAAGCGCCGCGCCCTCCTCGCGGGGACGCGGCGCTTCCTTGTTTATCAAGGCGCCACTTCCGTCAGTCGCGGCGCGGCGCGGCCGAGGACGGCGTCGGGCGCGGCGGCTCGGCGCCCTGCGGGACGAGCCACAGCTCGAAGGTCTCGGCGTCGCGCGCCCCGCCGTTGATGACGACGAGGCGGCTGCGGTCGATGCCGCGGTCCCGCGTCAGGTATTCGACGGCGCGGCGGCCCATGCGGTCGGCCGCGCCGGCGCGGCTGCGGCGGCCCGCGTAGGCGATGATGTAGCCGGTGGTGCCGGGGTTGTTCTGAAGCTCGATGGCGAGGTTGTCGAAGCGCGCCTTGTCGTCGTCGAAGGCGATGGACGGGAACTCGTCGAAACGCTTCGGCGGCGAGATTCGCGGCAGTTCGTTGACGCCCGCGGCGGCCTGCGCCGTCTGGCGGCAGTTGCGGTCGCCCGAGCCGTCGTCTACGACGAGTATCGCCGTCACCCTTCGACCGCCGAGGCCCGAGGAGTCAACCGTGATGGTCGGCGTGCCGGCGCCCGTCAGGATGCGCGCGGCCGGCGGGCTCACCGTCCAGGTGTAGTTCAGGCCCGACTGGCCGGCGTAGCCGACTTCCGCCGCGAAGGTGACGATGTCACCGTCGTTGATGGCGGCCGGGGCCGTGACGTTGACCGGGTAGGGGCAGGGCGAGACGGCGGCGGCCGGGATGTTGATGGTCTGCGGCCGGTAGTTGAGCGCGACGCAGAACTTGCGGCCGGCGAGGAGGTTGAAGGACTGCGACCAGCGCGTGTTGTTCGGGAAGATGATCTCGACGGTGTGCTGGCCGGGCTCCAAGTCAATCTGGCGGACGTACTCGGTCGTCTCGCCGGCGGGCCGGCCGTCAATGATGACGGGGTAGCCGCCCGGGTTGGTCGAGACCTCGATGCGCCCCTGGGTCGGGGGGATGACTTTCCCCTTCTTCTGCTTGGCGGCGGCCGGGCGCGGGGCCAGCGCGGCGAAGCAGGCGACGAGGGCGAAGGCGGCGAGCGCGGCCGTGGCGGCGCGGTGGAAGCTGTTCATGCGGCGCTTGTTCGACATGGCGCTTAGACCTCCCCCGCGATGTTGGCCGCCTGGGCGAGCGAGCGCCGGTTGGAATAGCGGCGGCGGGCGCGGGCGCCAACGGCGAGAAGGCCGGTCCCGAAGAGCAGCAGCGTCGCGGGCTCCGGAATGGAGGGCGTCGGAGGCGTCGGGGTGGGCGTCGGATTGGTGATGGGGTTGTCCTCGTCGCCGCCGCCGAAGAAGAGCGGGATGACGGCCGCGCCGAGCAGCGGCCACCAGGGGATGCCGCCGCGCGCGGGGCCGTAGCCCGGCGGAATCTCGCCGCAGTCGCAGACCGTGCCGGTCACGTCGCCGAGGTCAACGGTCTCGACCTGCCCGGCGCCGCCCTGCGTGAGCGTGCCGTCGGCGGTGCCGGAGATGGGTTGGCCGGCGGGCGCGCCCGGGGCGTCTGAAGGCTGCTGCGCGGAGGACGCGGGCGTGGTCTGCCCTTGAGTCTGTGCGGTCTGCTGACCCGCAGCGGGTCCGGACGCGACGCGCACGCGCACGTCCGAGGCCGTCCGCGCGGCGCCGCCGGAGCGGGCCACGTCGGTAAACCTGACGGTGCCGGCCAGCGCGGGCGCTGACGCGAGAAGCAGCGCGCTGAAGATGGCGGCGGCGGGGCTGATTACTTGACGCCACATTGTGGGGTCGTCCTCCTTGAATCCCTTTATAAGGCGCCGGAAGCTCTTGACTTCCCTCTCCGGCCGGCGCCGGAAACCTTCCGGTTTCCAGGATTTCGAGATAGCTTTGGTGAAAAGAGCCGAGGCCGTGGTCAGGGCCCCCTGCTTCAACGTCCGCAATGAATTTCGCTTGCGGGGAAACCCGTCGGGGTTTCTGCTCTGAGAAGAGACGCGGAATAGCCAGTTTCTTCCAATTTTCGGCAGCCCATTAAACCCGCGCCCGCCCGCCCGTGTCAAGATAAAAAAAGGGCCGCCCCGCGGGGCGAACCCTTTTTTTTTCAAAAATTTGGGCGCGCGGGCCGCCCCGCTTAGTCGCCGTCGCCGGGGGCGCCGGCGCCGGCCGCCTCGGCCTTGCCGCCCTTCCCCTTCTCGTCGCGGAGAATGGCCTTGCGGGAGAGCTTGATCTTGTTGCCCTCCTTGCCGATGCACTTGACCATAATCTGCTGCCCCTCCTTGAGTTCGTCGCGCACGTCGCGCACGCGGTGCTCGGCGATTTCAGAGATGTGCAGCAGGCCGTCGGTGCCGGGGAAGATTTCGACGAAGGCGCCGAAGTCCACGATGCGCGAGACCGTCCCGAGGTAGGTCTCGCCGATCTCGGCCTCGGCCGTCAGGCCCCGAATCCTCGCCACCGCCGCCTGGGCGGCGTCGCCGTCGGCCGTGGCGATGAAGACCGTGCCGTCGTCCTCGACATCAATCTTGGCGCCCGTCTCCTCGACGATGGAGCGGATCATCTTGCCGCCGGGTCCAATCACGTCGCGGATGCGGTCGGGGTTGATCTTGATGGTGATGATGCGCGGGGCGTACGGGCTCAAGTCCTCGCGCGGCCCCTCGATGGCCTGCTCCATGATGCCGAGGATGTGCATGCGCCCCTTCTTGGCCTGCTCCAGCGCCTCGGCCATGATCTGGGCGTTGATGCCGGCGATCTTGATGTCCATCTGGAGCGCGGTGATGCCGGCGCGCGTGCCGGCCACCTTGAAGTCCATGTCGCCGTAGTGGTCCTCCGCCCCGGCGATGTCGGAGAGGATGGCGTAGCGGTTGCCCTCCATGACGAGGCCCATCGCGACGCCCGCGACCGCGGCCTTGATGGGGACGCCCGCGTCCATCATCGAGAGCGAGCCGCCGCAGACGGTCGCCATCGAGGAAGACCCGTTCGACTCCGTGATGTCGGAGACGATGCGGAGCGAGTAGGGGAACTCGGTCTCTTCCGGCAGGACGGGTTCGAGCGCGCGGCGGGCCAGGGCGCCGTGGCCGATCTCGCGGCGGGAGGTGGAGCCGAAGCGGCCGACCTCGCCGACGGAGTAGTGCGGGAAGTTGTAGTGCAGCAGGAAGCGGCGCTTGATCTCGCCGGACTCCAGGTCGTCCATGAACTGCTCGTCTTCCTTCGTGCCGAGCGTCGAGGTGACGATGGCCTGCGTCTCGCCGCGCGTGAACAGGGCCGAGCCGTGGACGCGCGGGAGCCAGCCGATTTCACAGTCAATCGGTCGAATCTCGCTGAAGCGGCGGTTGTCTGGGCGGCGGCGCTTGCCGAGGATGTCCTCGCGGAAAATCTTCTCCTTGAGGTGGTCGAAAATCTTCTTCGCCTGCTGGCGCTGCTCGGGCTGGTCCTCGGGGTAGGATTCGACGACCTCCTTCTTCAGCGCGTCCACGGCGGCGTACGAGGCGATCTTGCCCAGCGCCTCGGTGTTGAGCGCGTCGCGGAGGCGGTCCGAGTAGTTGCGCTCGACTTCGCCGAGCATCTCTTCGTTCAGGGCGGGCGGCTCGACCGGGCGCTTCTGGATGTCGAGCGCCTTGTAGAGCTCCTTCTGCCAGCGGCAGAGGCGGTTGATCTCCTTGTGGGCGAGCATCAGCGCCTCGACCATGATCTCCTCGGAGACCTCCTTGGCGCCGGCCTCGACCATCACGATGGCCTCCTCCGTGCCGGCGACGACGAGGTTCAGGCGCGACTCCCTGACCTCGTCGTAGGTCGGGTTAATGACGTAGCGCCCGCCGACGAGGCCGACCCTGACGCCCGCAATCGGGTTCGGGAACGGGATGTCGGAGAGGTAGAGGGCGCAGGAGGCGCCGGTGATGGCTAAAACGTCCGGGTCGTTCTCGTCGTCGGCGGAAATCACCGAGGCGATGACCTGCGTCTCGTTCCGGTAGCCCTCGGTGAAGAGCGGCCGGCAGGGGCGGTCGATCATGCGGGCGGTCAGGACTTCCTTCTCGCCGGGCCGGCCCTCGCGCCGGAAGTAGTTGCCGGGGATGCGCCCGGCGGCGTAGTTGTGCTCGCGGTACTCGACCGTGAGCGGGAAGAAGTCGATGCCCTCGCGGGGCTTCTCGGCGCCGACGGCCGCGACCAAAACCATCGTGTCGCCGTAGCGGACGATGCAGGAGCCGTGGGCCTGCTTGGCGACGCGGCCGACCTCAATGGAGAGCTCGCGCTCGCCGACCTTGATCTTCTCTCGCAATAACTTCTTAGCTGCCATTTTATTCTCGTCTCCTTCGGGCGCGGCCCTCGGCCCCGGCTGGCGCGGGGGCTTCTGGGGCGCGGCGTCTCATCCGCCGCGCGGCGCCCGGCAATGTGGTCTTCCGTCGGCGCCCCGGCCGGAGGGTTCGCGCTACGTGAGGCGCGAGCCCCCGGCGGGGCTTAAAAGAAAAGGCGGCGCCGCGCTCCAAACGTGAAGCCGGTGCCGCCTTTTGCTCAATCCGCTACAGGCCGCTCCCCGCGGTCCGCTCTGCCGGAGGCTACGGCCGTCACGTTCGGCCACTCCCGCAGGCTTTTTGAAAGGACCCGGGGCGATGTTGGTGGAGGAATGTTCCTCGTACACTGACGCTTTACAGAACTCGCCGGCCCGCCCCCGCGCGGGGCCAAGACGGCGCCGCCATTTCGTGCTTAGCGGCGCAGCTTGAGGCGGGCGATGAGTTCGTGATACCCCTCGATGTCTCTACGCTTGAGGTAGTCGAGCAGACTCCTGCGCTGCGAGACCATCTTGAGCAGCCCGCGGCGGGAGTGGTTGTCCTTCTTGTGCGTTTTGAAGTGCTCGGTCAGTTCGTTGATGCGCTGCGTGAGCAGTGCGACCTGCACCTGCGGCGAGCCGGTGTCGCCCTCGTGGGTTGCGTATTCGCCGATGATGCGTTCCTTAACTTCCGTTCCTAGTGCCATGACTGTTCTCGATGATCCTCGCAATCCGCAGTAAGCCTCGCGTCTATCCCAAGGCAACCGCTAGAGTTATTCAACTTACCGGGAGAATTTAACACGCCTCCCGACGGAGTGTCCAGCGGGCAGGCCGGGCCGCCCGCCGCGCGGGGCGGGGTCGTCTCGGGGGCGTTTGTCTGCTACCATCGGCGCGCTTTTACCTGAAAACTGAGGCGGCGGGGGACTCTTTTGATGGACGCGAGTGAGGAAAGGCAGGAAGCGCGGGCGCGCATCGTCATCGTCGGCGGGGGCTTTGGCGGGCTGTTCACGGCGCTCAGCCTGGCCGGGGCGGGAGACGTGACGCTCGTCTCGAACGAGGACCATTACCTGCACACGCCTCTGCTCTACGAGTATCTGAGCGGCGAGGTCGAGGCGTGGCACATCGCGCCCGTCTACAGGGAGCTTTTGGACGACCGCGTGCGCTTCGTCCACGGCGCGGTGACGGCCGTTGACTTCGAGCGCCGCGAGGTCGAGGTGGCGGGCCGAGTCCGCCGCTTCGCGTACGACTATCTGGTGCTCGCCCTCGGCGGGGTCACGAACTTCTGGGGCGTGGAGGGCGCCGAACAGTATTCGATGCCCTTCCGCAAGATTCGCCACGCCGACGACCTGCGCCGCCGCATGATCGACACCCTCGACCGCATCCGGCCCGACGCCGCGCCGCAGGACGCGCGCCGCGCCGCCACCTTCGTCGTCGTCGGGGGCGGAGCCTCGGGCGTCGAGCTTTCGACCAAGATGTCGGACCTTTTGCGCGACGCCTTCAGGCGGAGGGGCCTGCGCGGCGAGCCGCGCGTCGCCGTCGTCGAGATGAGCGACAAGCTGGTGCCCTTCATGGACGATTCGGTGCGCGAGGCCGTCGAGAAGGTGATGGCCGAGAAGCGCGTCGAGGTCTACACGCAGGCGAAGGTGACGGGCGTGCTCCCGCGCGGCATACGCTTCGAGCACGCGGGCGAGGAGACGACCCTGGAGGCGGCCGGCGTCGTCTGGACGGCGGGCGTGCGCGTCAACCCGCTGGTTGAGCGCCTGAACCTGGAGAAGACGCGCCGCGGCCTGCTCGTCGTCGGGCCGACGCTACAGGTTCAGGACCACCCGGAGGTCTTCGCGCTCGGCGACATCGCGGACTTCCACGACGTGCCGCCGAGCCTCTTCGGCACGGCGCAGCTCGCCTTCCAGCAGTCGTCGCTCGTCGCCGGCAACGTGCAGGCGCTCATAGACGGCTCGGTGCCCTCGCGCGGCCACTTCGAGGAGTTGGGCGAGGCCGTCAGCCTCGGCACCGACGACGCGGCCGTGCTCACGGCCGGCAAGGTCGTCGGCGGCCAGATCGCGCGCCAGGCCCGCTACGCCCTCTACACGACGCGGCTGCCGACCTGGCACCACCGCCTGCGCGTCGGCGCCGCGTGGTTCTTCGGGGGCAAGACGCCGCGCCCGCTCGGGCTTTAGAACGTAAAGACGGTCGGGGGTTTTAAGAGTTGGGCTTCGTCGGCGTCATCTCCGACACTCACGGGCTCGTCAGGCCGGAGGCGCTGGCGGCGCTCGAAGGCTCCGAGTTGATAATCCACGCGGGCGACATCGGCGGCCCGGAGGTGGTTGAGGAGCTGAGGCGGGTGGCGCCGGTCGTCGCCGTGCGCGGCAACAACGACCGCGGCGGGTGGGCCGAAGCCTTCGCGGAGTACGAGGCGCTTGAAGTCGGCGGGAAGTTTCTTTACGTCCTGCACGACCTGAACGAGCTGGACATCAACCCGTCGGCCGCCGGCTTCCGCGTCGTCGTCAGCGGCCACTCACACAAACCACTCGCGGAGGAGCGGCGCGGCGTCCTCTACCTCAACCCCGGCAGCGCCGGACCCCGCCGCTTCAAGCTCCCCGTCACGGTCGCGCGCCTGAGACTCGACGGCGACGACGCGAGCGCCGAGATAATCAATCTTTTGTAAGCGGAGCCTGGAAGTTAAATGGTCGCCGCCTCGCAGGAATCGAGCACGGGCGCGTCCTCCTCGGGCTCGTCGGGGCCGCCTTCGCCGACGTAGGTGCGGCCCGAGCGGACGGTCTCGAAGTATTCGCCGATGCGGTCGAGGACTTCCGTGACCGAGTGTGAGTGGTAGATGACCTGTCGGAAGCGTGCGCCGCCGGGCAGTCCCTTGGTGAACTGGCCGGCGAGCTGCTTCATGCGGCCGATGGCGGCGAACTCGGGCATGTCGGCGCGCAGCAGCTCGAAGTATTCCAAGAGCACCTCGCGCTTCTCTTCCAGGGAAGGCTGGTAGGGCTCGCGCCCCGCCGTCGCGTCTTCGATCTGGCGGAATATCCAGGGGTTCGCCATCGCGCCGCGGCCGATGAGGATGCCGTCGCAGTTCGTCTCGCGCCAACGCTTGAAGGCGCCCTCAATCGTCGTCACGTCGCCCGAGCCCGAGACGGGGACGCCCACCGCCTCCTTCACCTGCCGCACCAAATCCCAGTCGGCCCAGCCCTTATAGCCCTGCTCCTTCGTCCGCCCGTGCAGCGCGATGTGCTCGACGCCGCACGCCTCGGCCATGCGCGCCACCTCGACGGCGTTGCGGTTCGTGTCGTAAAAGCCGGCGCGAATCTTGACGGTGAGCGGGATACGGATGGCCTTCTTGATCTCTTTGAGAATCGTTTCGAGCCGCGGCAGGTCGCGCAGCAGCCCGGAGCCGCCGCCGTGCTTGACGACCTTCGGCGCGGGGCAGCCGCAGTTCACGTCGAGGATGTCGGCGCCGACCTCCTCGGCCATCTCGGCCGCCATCCGCATCCGCTCGGGCTGGCCGCCGAAAATCTGGACGGCGAACGGGCGCTCGTAGTCGTAGAAGCGCATCTGCCTTCGAGACTTCGGGTTGTTGCGCGTCAGGCCCTCGACCGAGATGAACTCCGAGACGGTCAGGCCGATGCCGCCGCGCCGTTTCAGCAAAGCGCGGAAGGGCACGTCCGTCACGCCCGCCATCGGCGAGAGCACAAGCGGCGGGTTTATCTCGAC
>DATHBF010000550.1:0-5525 GCA_035296285.1 Pyrinomonadaceae bacterium
CCCTTCGGGGATGCTCCTGGAACTTTTTTCCCTTATTCCTTCTTGAGCCCGACGCGCTTGAGGAGCGCGGCGAAGCGCGGGTCGGCGCGCAGGGAGTCGAACTGCGGCTCGACGCCGATGAAGGCGAGCCAGTTGTAACGCTCGCCGGCCGCCTTCTCAAGATGTTCGAGCGCCTGCGCGCGCTCGCCCATCCCGGCGTAGACGACGGCCAGTTGGTAGGGCGACACGTAGCGCGACGCGGCCAACTCCTTAAGCTCCGTCAAGACCTTCGCGGCGTCCGCCTTGCGGCCCGCGGCGCCGTAGGCGTAGCCGAGCCCCGAGAGCGCGCTGACCGACTCCCTGTCGAGCGCGAGCGCCTGCATGAACTCTTCTATCGCCCCCTCGGCGCGGCCCGTCTGCGCCAGCACGTAGCCGGTTTCGGTGTGCGCGCGGGCGAAGTCCTTGTCCATCTCAAGGGTGCGGCGGTGCGCGGCCAGCGCCTCGTCGTAGCGGCGCGCGTAGTAGAGGTGGCGGCCGAGGTCGGAGTTGATGGTCAGCGAGAAGGGCTCAAGCTCGTGCGCCTTCCGCACCTCGGCCTCGGCCTCCTGGAAGCGGCCGACGCCCACGAGCATCGCCGAGTACCATTGATGGGCGGTCGCGTAGTCGGGCTTGAGCTGGACGGCGCGCTTGAAGTGGCGCTCGGCCTCCTCCCAGTTCCAGTCGTAGCGGTAGAGGACGGAGGCGAGCGAGGCGTGGGCCTCGGCCAGCGTCTCGTCGAGAGAGAGGGCGCGGCGCGCGGCCTCGCTCGCCTTGGCGCTGGATTCGAGCGCGGGGCCGACGTTGTAGACGTTCAGGAGCCAGTAGCAGTCGGCGAGGCCGGCGTAGGCGGGCGCGTAGGCGGGGTCGCGCTCGGCGGCGCGCCTGAAGAACTCGATGCCGTCGCGCAGGCCGTCGTTCGTGCGCTTGTTCCAGTGGTAGCGGCCTTGCAGGTAGAGCTGGTAAGCCTCGGCGTTGGTCGAGTAGTGCTTGACGAGCTGGCGCTCCTCGTCGCCGCTCAGGCGCAGGCGCAGCTCGCTCGTGATGGCGCGCGACAACTCTTCCTGAAGGCGCGGCAGGTCCGAGAGCCGGCGCGTGTAGGTCTCGCCCCAGAGGTGCGTGTCGTCGCGCGCGTCTATCAGCTCGACGCCGACGACGAGGTCGTCGCCGCGCTTCTCGACGCGGCCCGTGACGACGGCGCGGACGCCCAGCTCCCGCCCCACCCGCTCGGGGTCCGCGTCGCGCCCCTTGTAGCGGAAGACGGAGCTGCGCGAGCGCACCTTCACCGACGGCAGTTGCGAGAGGCTGTTGATGAGGCTTTCGGGGATGCCGTCCGAAAGGTACTCGGCCGCGGGGTCGCCGCCCGCGTTCTCGAAGGGGAGGACGGCGAGCGAGTTTATCTCGTCGCCCGCGGCCCGCCGCGAGCGGACGAAGAGCGCGTAGGCGCCGGCCGCGAGCGCGAGGAGCAGCACGGCCCCCGCGGCGAGCGCGGCGGCGCGGTTTCTTAAGAGGCGCGCGAAGAGGTTGTCGCCGCCGGAGCGGCGGCGCGGGGCGACGGCGGTGAAGTTCGCGGACTGGCTCGCGTGCGGGTCTATGTCGCGCAGCACCGCGCGCAGCTCGTCGCGCATCTCCTCGATGCGCTGGTAGCGGTCTTCGGGCTGCTTCTGCATGGCGCGGTCGAGTATCTGCTGGAGCCGCTGGATGACGGGCGAGTCCTCGCCGCGCACTTCCGCGACCGGCTTCGGCGTGTCGTGCATGACGGCGTAGCGGACCTCGACGGCCGACTTGCCCTGGAAGGGCCAGGTGCCCGTCAGCATCTCGTAGATGAGGACGCCCGTGGAGAAGATGTCGGCGCGGTGGTCGACGCGGCGGCCGGCGGCCTGCTCGGGCGCGGCGGCGGCGGCCGTCCCCTGCGGCGAGCCCAGCTCGGTGAGCTGCGTGTGGTGGATGCCCTCGGCGCTCGCGGCCGTGTCGTCGAGGAGCTTGGCGAGGCCGAAGTCTAAAACTTTAACCTGCCCCTCGTCCGTGACCATGACGTTGCCGGGCTTGATGTCGCGGTGGATGACGCCGCGCGCGTGGGCGGCGGCGAGCGCGTCGGCGGTCTGGACGGCGATGGAGACGGCGGAGGCGAGGTCGAGCGGGCGGCCCCGTACGAGCTGGCGGACGTTGCGGCCCGGCACGTACTGCATGACGATGAAGTGGACGCCGCCGACGTGGTAGAGGTCGAAGATGGTGGCGATGTTCGGGTGGTCTAAGGACGAAGCCAGCCGCGCCTCGCGCTCGAACCGCTTGAGGCTCGTGTCGTGGGCGTTCAGCTCGGGCGGCAGGACCTTGAGGACGACCGTGCGGCCGAGCTTGGTGTCGAGCGCCTTGTAGACAGTGCCCTGCCCCCCCTTGCCGAGTTGCCCGAGGACGCGGTAGTGGAGCAGTTGCTGTTCGTCTTTCATGCCGGCTTCTGGCCGCCGATGTCGGATGTCGGCGAGCGCGAGTGTAATTCGACTGTGGGCCTTGAGTAAACCGTCTTCCTGCTTTACAGTCGGGCTCACACCAAGACAGGAGGAGAGAGGATGCCCCGCAGACAGCTGGAGCCGGAGCCCGGCGACCTGACGCCGGAGGTGGGGGCCGAGACGGATGTCTCGCCGCTCGGGCGCGGCGGCCGGAAGCCCGCGCACGAGCTGACGGCCGACGAGGACCGCGACGTTGCGGACTGGGACCGCGTCGCCGCCGCCCCCGAGTTCAAGCAACTTCTGGCGAGCAAGCGCCGCTTCATCGTCCCCGCCACCATCTTCTTCGTCGCCTACTTCGTCGCGCTGCCGGTCCTCGTCGGCTACGCGCCGCGGCTGATGGAGACGCGCCTGCTCGGCGTCAACCTCGCCTACCTCTTCGCCCTCTCGCAGTTCTTCATGGCGTGGATAGTCGCCGGGCTCTACGTGCGCGCGGCGGCGGAGTGGGACCGGATGGCGGCGCGCGTCATCGAGGAGACAATCGGGCCGGAGGGGGAGGGCCGCAAGAGATGAACACGTCGCTGCTGATGTTCCTGGCCTTCGTCGCCGTGACGCTCGCCATCACGTACTGGGCGGCGCGGCGCTCGACCGGCTCCTCGGCCTACTTCGCCGCCGGGCGGAGCATAAAGGGCTGGCAGAACGGCGTGGCGGTGGCGGGCGACTACATGAGCGCCGCCTCCTTCCTCGGCATCGCCGGCATCATCGCCTTCCAAGGGTACGACGGCTTCATGTACTCGGTCGGCTTCCTCGTCGCCTACCTCACGGTGCTGCTCGTCGTCGCCGAGCCCCTGCGCAACGCCGGCAAGTACACGATGGCCGACGTGCTGGCTTACAGGCTCAAGCCGCGGCCCGTGCGCGCGATGGCCTCTTTGAGCACGCTCACCGTCAGCACCTTCTACATGATCGCGCAGATGGTCGGGGCGGGCGCGCTCGTCTCGCTGCTGCTGAAAGACACGGGCGTCACCTACCAGACGGCGGTCGTCGGCGTCGGCGTGCTGATGATCGTCTACGTCGTCTTCGGCGGGATGCTGGCGACGACGTGGGTGCAGATCGTCAAGGCGATACTGCTGATGGGCGGGACGATTCTCTTGAGCATCTTCGTGCTCGCACACTTCGACTTCAGCTTCCCGGCCTTCTTCGACGCCATCCGGCACGTCACCTACACGGGGCCGGACGGCGCGCGCGTCACGCAGGACTTCCTCCAGCCGGGGCTGCGCTACAAGCCGCCCTACGGCGCGCTCGACCTGCTCTCGCTCGGCATCGCGCTGGTGTTCGGCACCGCCGGCCTGCCGCACATCCTCATCCGCTTCTACACCGTGCCGGACGCGAAGACGGCGCGGGCGAGCGTCGTCTGGGCGATGGCCATCATCGGCGTCTTCTACATCCTGACGACCTTCCTCGGCTTCGGCGCGGCGACCATCGTCGGCCGCGACGTGATAGCGAAGAACGGCGGCACCAACATGAGCGCGCCGATTTTGGCGCAGCACCTCGGCGGCGACATCTTCTTCGGCTTCGTCGCCGCCATCGCCTTCGCCACCATCCTCGCCGTCGTCGCGGGGCTGACCATCAGCGCCTCGACCTCCTTCGCCCACGACTTCTGGACCACCGTCATCCACCGCGGCACGGAGCGCGCGCCGGGCGAGGAGGTGAAGGTGGCGCGCATCACGGCCTTCTTCGTCGGGGCCATCGCCATCGTCATCGCCATCGTCCTCGGGCCGACGGCCAACGTCGCCTTCCTCGTGGCGCTGGCCTTCGCGGTGGCGGCCTCGGCCAACCTGCCCGTCATCGTCTTCTCCATCTTCTGGCGCCGCTTCAACACGCGCGGCGCGGTCGCGGGCCTCGCCACGGGCCTGCTCGCGTCAATCGTCCTGATACTCATCAGCCCGAGCATCATGACCGTTGACCCGCCGACGGTCACGGGCGCCGCGCGCCACCTGATTCAGGCCGACCCCATCTTCCCCCTTGAGAACCCGGGCATCCTGAGCATCCCGCTCGGCTTCCTCGGCGCCTTCCTCGGCACGCTCACGGGCCGCGAGCCCTCGGCCGAAGAGAAGTTCACCGAACTCGTCGTCCGCGCCAACACCGGCCTCGGCGCCGAGAAGGCCACGACGCACTGACGATTGCGGATTGCGGAATGAACGACTCAAGAGTGGTTTATTCCGCAATCCGCAATTCTTTATCTGTCTCTGGCGAAGTTGTGAAGCCTGAGCCACGCGGCGCAGAGCGAGGGCCAGGTGGAGAGGACCGGGTCGGCAGGTCTGTCGCCCCTCGCGGTGCCGAGGCCGAAGCCGTGGGGGCCGCGCTCGTAGAGGTGTAGCTCGAAGGGGACGCCCGCGCGCCGAAGCGCCGAGACGAACATCAGGCTGTTCTCGACGGGGACGCCGGCGTCGTTGACCGTGTGGACGACGAAGGTGGGCGGCGTCTCCTTCGTCACCTGCTCCTCGTTCGAGAGCAGGCGGACCAGCTCCGGCTTCGGGTCCGCGCCGAGCAGGTTCTTCTTCGAGCCCGCGTGCGTCTTCTCGCCCATCGTGATGACGGGGTAGATGAGAATCAACAGGTCCGGCCTCGAACTCTGGCGCTCGACGGGGTCGGCCGCGTCGGCGCGTCCCGCGTCGAAGTGGGTGCCGGCCGTCGAGGCGACGTGGCCGCCGGCCGAGAAGCCGAGGATGCCGACGCGCGCCGGGTCAAGGCCCCACTCGGCGGCGCGGGCGCGAATGGTTCGGATGGCGCGTGACGCGTCCTGCAAAGGGGCCGGGTGCGGGTAGCGCGCCGTGTGCCTGTACTTGAGGACGAAGGCCGTGACGCCCACCGAGTTGAGCCACTCGGCGACGGGGCCGCCCTCGTGGTCGGCGAGGCGCGAGTAGCCGCCGCCGGGGCAGACGATGACGGCCGCGCCCGTCGCCCTCCCCTTGGGCGGCAGGTACGGCACCAGCGTCGGCACGTCCAGTGGCTCGCGGCCCAGCGCGCCCGGCGCACCGCCGGGCCATAGCACGAAGGGCTCGCCGG
>DATHBF010000551.1:0-6917 GCA_035296285.1 Pyrinomonadaceae bacterium
GCGTCCAGCACCGCCGGCTCCTCGGTCACGTTGCCGGGCGCGGCCAGCAGCGGCGTGCGCCCCTGCCGCGCCAGTGTGATGGCCCCGACGAGCGCCATCAGGATGAGCACGGAGGTGACCTCGAAGGGCAGCAGGTATTCCGTGAACAGACCCGTCCCGATGGAGGCGGTCGAGCCCACGTCGCCGGTGCCGGGGCCGGGCGGCATGACCCCCGGCTCACTGCCCCCGCCCAAGGTCAGCATGAAGGCCGCCTCCGCGATGAGGACGGCCGCCAGGCCGACGCCGACGGGTATCAGGTATTGCAGGCGGAGGGGGCGGCGCGCCTCCTCCTCGACGTTGAGGAGCATGATGACGAAGACGACCAGCACCATGATCGCCCCGGCGTAGACGATGACCTGCACGGCGGCGATGAAGGGCGCGGCCAGCGTCAGGTAGAGGCACGCGAGCGCGACGAAGACGCCGACGAGCGAGATGGCGCTGTAGAGCGGGTTGCGCTGCGTCACCATCGCGACGGCGCACCCGACGGCGAGGCCGCCGAACAATATGAAGAGGACGAGCGAAGCGTCAATCATAAGCTCTCCGACAACCTCACATCCGGAGGAACATCGCCGTCGCCGTCAGGATCACGTTCAGGATGGCGACGGGCAGCAGGAACTTCCAGCCGAAGCTCATCAGCTGGTCGAAGCGGAAGCGCGGCAGCGTCCCGCGCAGCCAGATGTAGAGGAACAGGAAGAAGGTCACCTTGCCGAGGAAGTAGAAGACGCCGAGCAGCGGGAACACGTCCACGAAGGGCCCCTGCCAGCCGCCGAGGAAGAGCGTCGCCGCCAGCATCGAGACGGTGAACATGTTGACGTACTCGGCCATGAAGAAGAGCGCGAACTTCAGCGCCGAGTATTCCGTGTGGAAGCCGGCGACCAGCTCCGTCTCGGCTTCGGGCAGGTCGAACGGCACGCGGTTCGTCTCCGCGATGGCGGAGATTAAATAGGTGATGAAGCCGATGACCTGCGGGAAGCCGTCGAGCCGGAAGATGTTCCAGCGCATGCCGAACCAGCCGCCCTGCTGCTCGACGATGCTGTAGAGGTCGAGCGTCCCCGACATCAGCACGACGCCGATGAGCGAGAGGCCCAGGGAAAGCTCGTAAGAGATCATCTGCGACGCCGCGCGCAGGCCGCCCATCAGGCTGTACTTGTTGTTCGAGGACCAGCCGGCGAGCGCGATGCCGTAGACGCCGACCGACGTGATGCCGAGCACGTAGAGCAGCGCGATGTCGAAGCGGGCGATGACGAGCGCGACGGGGCCGATGAAGGGGATGTTGATGACGGGGCCGAACGGGTAGACGATCATCGGCATCAACGCCGCCGTGATGGCGATGATGGGCGCCAGGAAGTAGACGAACCGCGTCGCCGAGGAGGGCGTGATCTCCTCCTTGAAGATGAACTTCAGGAGGTCTGCGAACGGCTGGAAGAGCCCGCCCGGCCCCACGCGGTTCGGCCCGAGGCGGCCCTGGATGAAGCCCAGGATGCGCCGCTCGGCCAGGACCGTGTAGGCCACGATCATCAGCACGCCGATGAACGCGATGTTGACCCCGATGAACTGCCCGATGCCCCGCGCCACGTCAGGGCCGACCTGATTGCTGAGCCATTCCATATGCTTGGGTGTCGGGTGTCGGGTGCCAGGGCTCGGGTGAAAGCGTTAAACCGGCACCCGGGACCCGACACCCAAAACCCTCTTTAGTCCCCGGCCGCCGCCGTCTCGCGGCGCAGGGATGAGTCAATCGTGATCTGGTAGAGGGGGGAGATCAGAACGTTCTCGGGCTCGGGGTTGCCGGCCGCGAGGAGGTGGAACTGGGGGACCTTGCCCGTCAGCGTGCCGATGCGGAAAAGCTCGTGGCCGACGGGCGGCGTCCCCGTCAGCTTTTCACCCTCGCCCGGCAGCTCGTTGACGGCGCGGCGCAGCTCGCCGAGCGCGCCCGAAACGTCGCCGCCCGCAGCGAGCTGGTGCTTGACCTGCACCGGCTCCGACTCGTCCTTGAGCTGCGGGTAGCGGAGGCCCTGGTAGGCCGGCACGTTGCGCGCGATGTCGAGGAAGATGGTGCTCGAAGACATCTGGAACCCGAGTTCCACGCCGAGCGCCGACGCCAGTTGAGAGGTTATCGCCCAGTCGGGCTTCGCCTGGTGGACGGGGTTGATGGACTGGCGAACGCGCTGGACGAGCCCGCCGTTGTTCGTGAACGTGCCGTCAACTTCGGCGAACGAGGCGGCGGGGAAGACCACGTCGGCCGCGGCGCTCGTCTCCGTCAGGAAAAGCTCCTGCACGACGAGGAAGTCGAGGCGGGAGAGGGCGTCCTCGCGCCCTTCGAGGTGCGCGGGCAGGAAGCTCCCCGCCACGTACATGGCGCGCAGGTCCGTGCCGGCCGCGTCGAGGATTTCGAGCGGGTTGACGGCGCCCGACATCAGGCCGAGGTCGTGGACGCCGACGCTGTTGTTGAAGAGCGGCAGCGGGTGGAGCAGGAAGCGGCGCCCCTCCTTCTCGCCGAAGGCGGACGAGAGCCGCGCCAGCACGGCCTGCCCCTCGCCGCTCAGCTCGCCGCCGAACAGCACGACCACGTCGCCCGCCGCCTCGCCGATGAACTGCGAGGCGCGGTTGATCTCGTCCACCTCGACGCCCATCCTGCGCGCGGCGTCGTCCACGTCGCCGGGCGAGACGAGCGCGAGCACGGCCGCGTCCTCGGAGCCGGGGCGGACGTGTACGAAGTGCGCGGCCTGCTGCTTGAGGCGGATGGGGACGCTGTTGATGATGACGAGCTTGGCGCCGCCGTTGCGCACGGCCTGCCGAATCTGGCGGCCCGTCAGAGGGTGCAACTCCTCGGGCTCGCCGCCGATGAGGACGATGGTCTTGGCGTGGCGGATGTCGCGGTGCGTGGCGATGGGCGCGCCCAGGTTCTCGAAGAAGGGCGCGAGCGAGAAGGCGTCCGTCGCCGTGTACTTGTCGGTGCCGACTACCTCCCGCGCGAAGCGGAGCATGGCCCAGTTCGACTCGTTCGTAAGGCGCGGGCTGCCGACGACGCCGATGGAGCCACCGCCGTGCGCTTGCTTAATCTCGGAAAGCTTCTCGGCGGCGAAGCGGACGGCCTCGTCCCACGTCGCGGGGATGAGCTTGCCGCCCTTGCGGTAGCGGACGAGGGGCGTGCGGAGGCGCTCCTCGTGGTTGACGAAGGGGTGCGCGAAGCGGCCCTTGATGCAGAGGAACTCGCCGTTGTGGCCGTTGACGTAGCGGTCGCGCGCCACGGAGCGCATCACCTCGCCGCCGCGCGAGCCGAGAGACATCTGGCAGCCGTCGGAGCAGAACGAGCAGGTCGTCGTCGTGCGCGAAAGCTCCCAGGGCCGGGTCTGGTGCCGATACGTCGCGTCGAGGAGCGTGCCCGTCGGGCAGACCTCGATGCAGTTGCCGCACTGCGAGCAGTTGAGCCAGCCGCCGTAGGTGCCGATGACGGTGTGGGCGCCCCGGCCCCCGGCCTCGATGGCGTCCTCGCCCATCCACTCGTCGCAGACTCGCGTGCAGCGTTTGCAGAGGATGCACCGCTGCGGGTCGTTGGCGACGATGGGCGAGAGGTACTTCTCGGGCGCGTAGTTCTTGCGCTCGGTGAAACGCTCTTCGAGGTTGCCCCAGTCGAAGACCATCTCCTGCAACTCGCACTCGCCGCCGCGGTCGCAGACGGGGCAGTCGAGCGGGTGGTTGGCGAGCAGGAACTCGACCATCCCGCGCTGCGCCTTCTCGATCTCCTCGGACTGCGTCGTGACGACCATGCCGTCCGTGCAGGTGATGGTGCAGGAGGTCTGGAGCTTCGGCATCTTCTCGATGCGCACGAGGCACATCCGGCACGAAGCCTGGAGCGCGAGGTCGGCGTAATAGCAGAACGAGGGGATGGCATACCCGTTCTCGCGACACACGTCGATGAGGCGCGCGCCCTTCTCGACCTGCAACTCCTGCCCGTTGATTGTGACTTTGACTAGCTCTTTTGACATGCTGAACGAACCTATGAATGGGTCTCAGACGGCTTTAACGAACTGGTGAACCGTCATATTAGCGGCGCGAATCAGACTGCGGAGAGTCCCTTTCGCAACCTCCTTGTGGTCGGGAACTGAGAGCGTTACCAACTCGCCCTCTTTCGTCATGATGATGTGACTGCCACTCTGCCGTACGACTTCCCAACCGAAAGATTCGAACACCTTCACGACCTCCCGACCGCTGAGCACAGGCAGCGGCGGCATCAGGCCGCCACCTCGACCTGGCGCGTTTCAATAGTCAGAGGATAGCCCTTCTCAGCCCGCACCTGTAGGCAGCCGCGGATAGCGTCCTTAACGTTTTCCAGCGCCTCCTCTTTCGTCGCGCCCTGGCTGACACAACCGGGGATGGAAGGACATTCGACTATCCAAACGCCATCCTCATCCCGGTCAATTGTGACGTTAAAGACCATTTCAGTCCTCCGCGGTAAAACAGGCTCGGTTCACCTGATTGTCACTTCGAGCGTGTAGGCGGCGGTGGCGTCAGTCCCGATGATGATGACGTAGTCGCCCGACTCGGGCAGCTCGCCCGACCAGTCCTTGACGCCGTCGGCGCCCTCGACCGTGCCGGAAGGTGATTGGAGCGTGAAGCTCGTCTTCCTGCCGGTGGCGAGGTGGACGCTCATCGTCTGGCCGCCGCGCGCGCGCAGGACGAACTCGTGCGAGGTGCAGAGCCGGACCCTGTCTCTGACGACCGCCGTCGTGCGGCCACGCGCGAACCTGAGCTGCTTCGTGACGGCGCGGTCCGTGCCGCGGCACTGCGCGTAGGCGCCGACGGGGGCGTTGACGAATCCGAGGGCCGCGACGATTAGAAGAACTCTTTTCATCTTCAATTTTATCGTTTTCAGGCGGTCGGGAGCCCGTCCTTCGCGGGGCCGGCGCCGTTGCCGCCCGCGACGCGGCGGCGGAAGTCTTCGGGGAATTTTTTGATGGCCGACTGGATGGGCCAGGAGGCGGCGTCGCCCAGGGGGCAGAAGGACTTGCCCTCGATGTTGTCCACGAGGTCGAGCAGGAGCTGCGCGTCGTCGGGGCGGCCGCCCCCCGCCTCGATGCGCTTGAAGACCTTGACGAGCCAGTCGGTGCCCTCGCGGCAGGGCGTGCACCAGCCGCAGGACTCGTGCTTGTAGAACTCGGTCAGGTTCTTCGTGGACTCGAAGATGTCCACCGTGTCGTCCATCACGATGAAGCCGCCGGAGCCGACCGACGAGCCGGCCGCGACCAGCCCCTCGTAGTCCATCCGCACGTCTTTGCCGAAGATGTCGGAGGCCGGCATGATGTAGACCGAGGAGCCGCCGGGGATGACGGCCTTCAGTTGCCGGCCGTTCGGTATCCCCTGGCAGTCCTCCATGATGAACTTCTCCATGTCGTCGTAGCCCATCGGCAGCTCGTAGACGCCGGGGCGGTTGACGTGGCCGGAGACGGACCAGAGCTTCGTGCCGCCGCTCTTCTCGGTGCCGAGCTTCTGCCAAGCCTCGCCGCCCATCAGGATGATGTCGGGGACGCTGGTCAGCGTCTCGACGTTGTTGACGACGGTCGGGCAGCCGTAGAGGCCGGCGACGGCCGGGAAGGGGGGCTTCATGCGAGGGTGGCCGCGCAAGCCTTCGAGCGAGTTGAGCAGGGCCGTCTCCTCGCCGCAGATGTAGGCGCCCGCGCCGCTGTGCGGGTAGATTTCGCAGTTGAAGTCGGTGCCGAGAATCCCGTCGCCGAGCAGGCCGGCGGCGCGCGCCTCGTCCAGGGCGCGGTCCATGATCTCGATGAGGTAGCGGTACTCGCCGCGCGTGTAGATGTAGTTCGTCTTGGCGCCGAGGGCGTAGGCGGCGATGAGCATCCCCTCGATGAGGAGGTGCGGGTCGCGCTCCATCAGGTAGCGGTCCTTGAAGGTGCCCGGCTCGGACTCGTCGGCGTTGCAGACGACGTACTTCGGCTTCGGCGAGTCCTTGGGCACGAAGCCCCACTTCATCCCCGTCGGGAAGCCCGCGCCGCCGCGGCCGCGAAGGGCCGACTTCTTGACTTCGGCGATGACCTCGTCGGGCGCCATGCCGTCGAGCACCTTGCGCAACGCCTCGTAGCCGCCGTTTCGCCGGTACACGTCGAGCGTGTGCGAGTTCTCAAGGTGGACGCGCCTGAGTTGCAAAGGCTCGCAGCCGATGGCCCCTATGAACATATTCGCCATGAGATTCGTCTAGCGCACGCCGTTCGGGAGTTGGCCCGCGCGGCACTGGTCAATAATCTCGTCAACCTTCTCGGGCGTCAGGTTCTCGTAGTAGTCGAAGCCGACCTGCATCATCGGCGCCGTGCCGCACGAGCCGAGGCATTCGACCTCGGAGAGCGAGAACATCCGGTCCTCGGTCGTCTGGCCCGCCTTGATGCCGAGGCGTTCGGTGCAGCGCGCCGTGATCTTCCCGGCGCCGAGAATCTTGCACGAGAGCGTCTTGCAGACTTGCAGGTGGTAGCGGCCGACCGGCTCGGTGTTTATCATCGAGTAGAAGGTCGCGACCTCCCAGATGTCGGTGATGCGGACGCCGAGGCGGTCGGCCAGATAGGCGACGCCCGGCGGGTCGAGCCACCCGCCGCGCTCGCGCTGCACGATGAACATCAGCGGCAGGATGGCCGAGCGCCTCACGGGATACTTCGCCAGGTGGCGGTCGATCTCGGCCTCGACCTCCTCGGAGAAGACCGCCATCTCCTGCGGCACCTTCGCCTCCTGCGGCAGAGGGTTGTTCGGCGTGAATTGACTACTCATTACAAGTTTTCAGTTTTCAGAAATCAGCCGGACATAAAACCTTAAAGCGAAGACTAGAACTCCTAATTTCAGAAGTCGTCTCTTGTCCGGCTGAAAACTGAAAACTACCT